>CACHDH010000001.1 GCA_902578515.1 uncultured marine group I thaumarchaeote
AAAATGAGCAGTAAGTATAACATTTCATTAGTTACAGGTGATGGAATAGGTCCAGAAATATCTGAATCTGCATCTAGTATTTTGGAAACAATTAATGATAATATGGGTATTCACTTTGAAATAAAAAAACTTGAAGCAGGTGATACAGTTTTGAAGAATACTGGACAGGCATTACCAGATGAAACTTTTGACATGATAAAAAATTCTGATGCATGTTTGAAAGCACCAGTAGGTGAAAGTGCAAAAGACGTAATAGTATATCTAAGACGCATGTTAGATCTTTACGCAAACATAAGACCGGCGAAATCATATCCAAATATGCCATCATTACGAGATGATGTAGATTTAGTAATTGTTAGAGAGAATACTGAGGATTTGTACACTGGTGAAGAATTTGATATTGGGAATGCATCAGTAGCAATGAGAATTATCTCTGAAAAAGCCTCAAAAAGAATTGCAAATTATGCATTTAAAATTGCTGAGCAAAGGAAAATGAAGAAAGTTACATGTGTACATAAATCTAATGTGATGAAAAAAACTGATGGATTATTTGCTAGGACATGCTCAAAGGTTGCTAGTAACTTTTCTGATATTAAATTTGAAGAGATGTATGTTGATGCCTGTTCTATGAATTTAATTCGACAACCACAGGAATTTGATGTAATTGTTACAACCAATTTGTTTGGTGATATACTTTCCGATGAATCAGCTCAAGTTGTTGGTGGATTGGGTATGGCACCTGCAGCAAATATTGGAGATGATTTTGGCTTGTTTGAGCCAGTTCATGGTGCAGCATTTGATATCGCTGGGAAGCAAATTGCAAATCCAACATCATTCATACTATCAATCAAAATGATGTTAGAATGGCTTGGTGGTAAACACAATGACCAAAAATGCATTGATGCTGGACAGAAATTAGAGAGTGTTGTTTATGACGTTGTAAAAAATAATATCAAAACTAAAGATACAGGTGGTGATAAAACCACTATAGAGTTTACTAAAGAAATTATTTCAAGGCTTTAATCTTTCTGGGTCTCTTGGATACAAAATAACTTCTCTGACATTATCAATTCCTATAATTATTGTTAACAGTCTTTCCAGACCTAATCCCCAACCTGCATGTGGTGGCATACCCCAATCAAATGCTTGTAGATGCTCAGAAAACTTTGCAGGATCAAGACCTTGTTCAGCTAATCTATTTTTGATCTTTTCTGGGTTATGCAGCCTAGTTCCACCTGACGATAATTCAAGATAACCAAATTGTAAATCAAATGACTCAGAAATTTCTGGGTTATCTTGATTTTCCATGATATAAAATGGTTTGAGTTTGATTGGCCAATCTGTAAGAAAATAAAACCCAGTGTGATTTTCACCTATTATTCTCAAGTGAGAGTCCAAAAGGTCGTCACCAAATTCTAGTTTGATATCTTTTTTGTTAAGCTCATCTAGGGCATCAGAATATGTAATTTTTTTAAACGGCCTATCAGGAACTATAATTTGATTTCCTATAATTTCTTGTTCATCTTTACAATTTTCAGATACGTGTTTGAATGTGTTGAGAACTAAATCCTCTAAAACATCCATAACGTCAGAATAGTCCATGAATGCAGCTTCCATATCAACGCTAGTGAATTCACTTAGATGTCTACCAGTATGTGATTTTTCTGCCCTGTAAAACGATGCTATCTCAAATACACGTTCTAAGCCGATTGTCATTTGTTCCTTATAGAGCTGTGGGCTTTGTGCCAGGTATGCCTGCTTTCCAAAATAGTCCAAGGAGAATAAATTAGCTCCCCCTTCACTTGCACTGCCAATAATTTTTGGTGTAGTAATTTCAGTGAATTTTTTTTCTAAGAATGTTTGCCGTAATGATGCCAATACATGGTGCCTGATTTTAAAGATCGAGGCTGTTTTTTGATTTCGCATATCCAGCGCCCTAGAGTTTAATCTATTGTCAATATGACTCTCAAGCCTACCAATAGGATCAATAGGTAGAGGATGAACCGCTCTAGCTAACACGTTAATCTCATTAGCTTTAATTTCACACTCAAAATCTCTAGCTTTTGTATCCTGTATTTTACCAGCAACTCTAACAACACTTTGCCTTGTGATATCATCAATCGACTTTATCACATCGTCAGTAAGGATAATTTGAGTAATACCCGTGGCATCGCGTAAAGTAAGGAATGTCATTTTACCCATTTTTCTTAAATCTTCTACCCATCCACCTAGAATTACTTCTTGACCTATCATGTCCTTGTTGATATTTTCAATATAGTGTGATCGGTTAGACTTCATCGAAATCATCTTGAATGGTGATCCATTGAATATATCCTTTCTTGAAAAAATAAAATGTAGTATGGAATATCATCATCATGCCAGATATTGAGATATCAGATCTTTCCGTTAATTACAAAACCTCTGATAAAACAGTTCACGCATTAGAAAACGTTGAATTTGAATTGGAAGACGGCGAATCAATTGGCATCGCTGGCGAGAGTGCATGTGGAAAGAGTACATTGGGTCTAACGATCATAAGAATGCTACAGGGTGGGGAAATTAGTTCAGGTAAAATTTTGTTCAATAACGACTCGATATTGGACATGCCCAAATCTAAATTTGATGGGAAAATACGTTGGAAAGAAATTTCAATGGTATTTCAAGGAGCTATGAATTCATTAGATCCCGTTTTTACGATCAGGCAACAATTTGATGAATTACTCAAACAACATGGTTTTGATGATAACATGGAACAAATCATTGATGATGCTATACACGCTGTAAATTTAGATCATTCTGTTCTGGATAAATATCCACATGAACTTAGTGGCGGAATGAAACAGCGAATCGTTATTGCGATGGCATTGCTACTAAAACCAAAATTTGTTATAGCAGATGAACCAACAACAGCGCTAGACGTTCTGATTCAAGCACAGATTATCAATCTGTTAAAAAATTTAAAGAAAAATGGTATGTCACTCATGTTAATTTCGCATGATCTTGCAATATTATCAGAAGTTGCAGAGAAGATTGGTATTATGTATGGCGGAAAGATGGTTGAGTTTGGTTCATCTTCAGAAATCTACAGCAACCCTAAACATCCATACACTAAGGGCTTACTGGATTCAATTCCAACTTTACGTCAAGAAAAAAAAATAGAATTCATACCAGGAAGTCCACCTGATTTATCTGCACCACAGATTGGATGTAGATTTTTTTAATAGATGTCCTGAAGCAATGGATAAATGTAAAACAATTCCACCAAAAATAAAAACAAAATCTGGTTATGTTTTATGTTGGCTTTATGAATAATGATAATAGAATTATTAATTTTGTCATTTTGATTTTTCTTCACAGTCATCAGAACAATACTTAGATTCTGGTCTTGTCACCAATCTGCCACATTGTGTGCATGTAGAATACATGATCATAATATAGCACAATCATTGAAAAGTCTATTCTGATCGCTTGTGATGACTAGTAATTATTTTTTTAGAGTTAAATAAAACGAAATATTGATCGACATGTGGACCTTTGGGAATTGTTTCCTTTTACTCCCGAAGTTGGTTATCTTGGTTTAACCATTGTGAGCTTCATTGGTTCACTTATACCATTTGTTCCAATACCATCATTCATTTTGGTTGCTACAATGGCAGTAGGTGATCAGTTTGACATTCACGCATTAGCATTGATTGCTGCAATTACTTCAACAGTAGCTAAACAAATAATATTTTACGTCAGTTATGGAGGACGGAAAATAATTTCTGAAAAAACTAAAAAACGAATGAAACCATTTCAGAAATTAGTTAAACGATACGGTGGTTCAGCTGCATTTGTTGCTGCTGCAACTCCCATACCTGACGATTTGGTTTACATTCCATTGGGATTAGCGAAGTACAATCCAAAAAGATTTTTCATTGCAACATTATTAGGAAAACTTGTTTTGTTTTATGTAATCGTATTAATTTCACATTATATGGGACTGTCACTTTTAGAACCTATATTACAAGATATTGAGGACCCAATGCCAGTTTATGTTGGTATAGTTGTTTTTGCTATAGCAATGTCAGTCATCATAATTCTTTTACTTAGATTAAACTGGGAAAAAATACTTGGTAGAGTTGCACCGTGGACACTAGATGATGACTACAATGAAAATCATAAATGATTGTTAATACTAAAATTCCAAAGTTTATCAGTACCTTCTTTTATTCCTACTCTAGGTTTTGCAATAATTTTTGTTGGTTTTTTTCCATCGAGAATAAACAGTGATTTACTACTTGTTAAATCCAAATTATACTGTTTTAATGTAATTTGCATTGCTTGAGCCAGTTTTCCCGGTCCATTTGTTAAATTTGCTATAACATCAGTTTTTCGATTTTTTATCATTAGTTGAATTCCCTGTTGTGGTTGAATAGCGCGTATTAGAACAGCCCCAGATTTATCACTCTCTTTTTTTGCAACAACATTGAAACAATAATGCATGCCATATGTGAAGTAAACATATGCATGTCCTGCTTCACCAAACATTATTTTATTTCGTTCCGTTTTTTTTCTTGCCGCATGACTAGCTGGATCATTTCTACCTTTGTATGCCTCAGTTTCTACTATGACACCAGATAATATTCTACCTCCAATTTTTCTTACTAATTTTTTCCCGAGTAGATCTTTTGCAACCTGTTTAGTATCATTTACATAGAATTTTCTTGGTAAAGCATTCATTCTAATTCTTATTTTTGATTTTTTGCAATTCATTAACTAGTTTTTTTGATATCATTTTTGAAAACATCCAGAAGTTTTTGATTATAAATCGTTGCTGCGGGGTGGAATGTAATAAAGTATACACGATTATTTTTGTATACAATTTGTCCATGATTTTTTGAAATTTCTTTCCCGCCCAAAATTGAATAAAATGATGTGTTTCCAAGAAGACAGATTATTTTTTGGATTAATTATCTCAAGTTCTTCCTCTAGATAATCATTACACATTGATTTTTCAATATCATTTGGGACTCTATTATTAGGAGGCCTACATTTTACGATATTTGTAATATACACATTGTTTCTTGTTAATCCAGCATTTTCTAATGCATTATCAAGTATTTTTCCTGCTGTTCCAATAAATGGCTCGCCATGTATGTCTTCATTCTTACCTGGAGCCTCGCCAATAAAAACAACATCAGCATTTTTATCGCCAATTCCAGGAACTGCATTATTTCTAGTATTACACAATTCACATTTTTTACATATTTTAATATCCTGTTGAATTATTTCAAGCGATGATGGTTCCTTCATAACTTTAGTCTCTAACCCTTCTTGATTAATTTTACAGAATTGATCAAACAAAACCATTTAGATATCTACTTTGATGCATAAATTATGGGATTACTACATACGTTACATTACCTTGATTTTTCTGAGGATTCTTGGAAAATCATATCCAATAACCCTGCTATTTTTGAGGCTATAGATGATAATGTAGTTCTGAATATACGTGATATATCACACAAGGAACACAGATTAGCATTCAAAAAAGGGGGCAGGGTAGAATACATACGTTCTGTGGGAAAATACAGATTGAGATGGGATGATAAGGATCTAACGAACTAATTTTTATCCTATAAACTTGAACTCGATTTTTTCTACCAAGTCATTTTGAACAGCGGTTATTGTGTATGAACCACTATCTTCCCATCCGCCGCCACCAGCTATAAGCAGTGTTGAAAAATTACCACCTACTTTTGGTTCGACTTGCTCTTTCCATATTTTTATGCCGTCATTATTTTCTATTGTTAATGTGATTGCCTGACGATCTGATATTGCATCACCTGAGATTGAGATTATATCAGCAATTTGATACTGTTTTTGGTCAAGAGTGAGTAATAATGGATTGTTAGTGGTTGAGCTGATAGAAGAATCACTTTGGGTACCTGCTGTAAATCCTACAATAACTATTATAGCAATTGCAGCAGCCGCACCACCAAGAATTCCCATTTTTTTATTAGATGAAAAATTAAATGAAAAGTTGCTTTGTGAATCTGAATCTTTCTTTTTTGATTTTGTTTCTAATTTAATCCTAGTACCAGATTTTTCAGTAGATGAACTCTCCAACGATTTGTTAGTTAGATGTGTATCAATTAGTGATTGAACATATTCTTTGTCTTCAGTAGTTATGAAATTATCATGTCTAATTGTATTTCTAATCTCCCTAAGTTTTTTTACGTCACCATGGTGATATCTTATTAAATCATCAAGGTCTGTTAAGAATGTCAATAAATCACCATATTTTCTCCATCTAATTAAAATTCGCTATTGATTTTTCGTCCATCATAACGCAAAACTATTTACCCTTTGAATTCACGAAATTGTCTAATAATTTTTGGATTTGATTTTAGAAATGTGATGTATTTTCTTAACTGCCTAATTGTTTTTGGGTTTAAGTGATGTTCTAATCCTTCAGTATCCTGATTTGCAATTTCTTGCCCAATATTTAGAATTTCAAAAAATTCTAAAAGTATACTATGCTTTCTTCTAATTGAATCAGCAACTTGTCTTCCATTGTTGGTCAAATTAATTCCATGATATTTTTCATATTCAATGTATTTTTTTTCATCCAATTTTTGAAGCATCTTGGTAACACTCGGTGGACTGACATTCATATATCTAGAAATATCTAATGTGGTTGCATATCCTTTTAGTTCTACTAATTCTGCAATTACTTCCAGATAATCTTCTTCCCTTGTTGTACTTGATACTTTTCTGGTTTTATGTGCAGCTTTGATTGATTCTAGTCTCTTGCTATTTTTTTGCAACATAGATTACTAAATTATTCTAGTATAATTTAGTGTCTTTGTTTAATACCAATATTGCCTATCAGTCATGCATGTAATAGTTTTTGACTTATGATTGACAGAACTTTACATCGATATTTATGTAATTTTCTTCCATTATCAAATATGAAGGATTCATTTCAGGAGCGTATTGAAAAATTGAAAATCATGCGTGAGTCAGCCAAGCGACGTAATGAAATGTACTCAGATCTTTTGAAATTCGATGATAAGAATACTAGACGATCATTGAGTGCATTAACTAAAGCACCAGCACCAGGTAAAAAAATTTCAAAAATTGGTTTTATTATGCTATGGATTCCGGAACCAACTGGTATTACGTGTGCAGTTGGTGGTCCAATGATATTAGCTGGTAGGTATCTTGACAAAGTTTACAATGGAGCAAAGATATCAGACGTTCATAACCATACAAAGGATTCATTTTCTACTATTCATGACTTCAAAGATTCTGTAGTGTGACATCTTTTAGTTTTTAAGCGGATTGTATCATTCTAATTCATGCCAACAAGAACACAAGTTTTGATTCCTATCGCAATTGCTGCGATAATTATTGGGGTAGTAGGTATGCTCACACTCCCAAGTGATGTTAAGCTAGAATCTGTTGAATTTCCTCGTGGTACAATTAAACTTGATGATAAAACATTGGAAGTACAAATTGCTGATACTGATTCATTGAGAGCCAGAGGTTTAATGTTTCAAAATGAGCTTTCATATAATGAAGGAATGTTGTTTGTTTTTGATGGACCTGATACACGTCCAATGTGGATGTTAAACATGCAATTTAATCTAGACGTAATTTGGTTTGATGATGATGCTAATGTGGTAGCAATTGAGAAAGATGTTCCACCATGTAGGACAACTGTGGAAGTTGTTGCGTGTAGGGAAAATGGAGTTTCAGGTGATAATGCCAAGTATGTATTAGAGGTTACTGCCGGATTTGTAGACAAATTCAATATAACAGAAAATTCCAAAATGGAAATAATATCGATATAACATGATTGAAGAACTTTGGTTAATCCCGCTTGGATTTGCTGCGGGAATATTAGGATCAATAATTGGCTTGGGTGGAGGAATAATCATCGTCCCAGTGTTAACATTTATGGGATTTTCTCCCACACTTGCTGTAAGTAATAGCCTATTTGCAGTGTTTAGCAATTCTGTCGCGTCAACAACCATGTATGCTAGACAAAAACGTATAGAACTTTCACTTGGCTGGAAACTTGGTTTAATGGCCGTTCCCGGTACCATACTTGGTGCATTCATATCTTCTGATATCGCTCCAGATATCTTCAAAATCTTGTTTGCACTAGTTCTCATTTCTTCTGCATCATACATATTTCTCAAAAGAAAGATTGAGGAAAAACCTGTAGATGTATCTAACATCTTGCTTGTTTTCTCAGCAGGCGCAAGTTTCTTTGCGGGAATAATATCAAGCCTATTTGGTATTGGTGGCGGTCTAATCTTCGTACCATTGATGGTAGTTGCGCTTGGAATATCAATGAAGCGTGCAGCACCAACGTCACAGTTCATCCTAATGTTCGCATCTTTCTCTGGATTGATTGTACATTCCATGCTAGGGCATCCTGACTACTATCAGGCATTGTTGCTGTCTATTGGTGCATTTGCTGGAGGAATTTTAGGTGCAAGATTGTCACTTGAGATAAAGGAAAATAAACTGAAGATTTTAGTAATCATTGTGCTTATTGCTGCAGCAATTAAACTGATTATAGATTCTACAGGTGTTTTTTAATATTATCTTGTTTCGTCTGGGCAGAAAATTACTTCAGAACTTGATATTGCTTCATCTGACATCAAATAGTTAATCGTATTCATAATATTCTCATCACTGGATTCTTTTCCATCAACAGTTCCTGGTAGAATCAAGAATACTCTAATGTTTGATTTCAATACGTCACTCAATTCTTGATTAACAGTAGTAGCAAATGGTCTAAGTGCGCCTCGGAAAACTTCAACTTTTGCTCTTTCATGTCCGCTGATTTTTTTACCAGCTGGAAGGTCAGGCCCAATAATCACAATTCTTCCTTTCGCATCTTTGAATTTTCTTGGGTCAGTTGATCCTTCAATTACTAACTCATCAAGAGCATTTTGTGCGAACCCTGCAGTAGAATCGATGAATCTGTCAACTAACTTGTCCCACTCAGCTCTGGATAGTTCAGTTAATTTAGAAAAATTAGGAATATTTCCTGTAAAATGAATATACATCAGCAAATTATCCCTCGCATCAACACTATCAGCACTTTGTCCACCCATCTCTTTTATCATTGATGAAATACGGTCACTTCGTTCCTGCTCAGCGGTGGATAGATGATGATTAGGCATAACGTAAACATTTTTTCCATTCAAATTATTTTTCTCAGATTTAGGAACGGATGCTCTAATGTGTGACTTGACAGGATAGAAAACTCTGTCACCAGGAATTATTTTTCCATTGAGGATTTTTGCCTGTGCATCATCTGCAAGTGTTAGAACTGTCGTGGCAACCTGTTCTTGCGATAAAAATTGCTGATCTGGAATCATTGTTGAGGTGTTCTTTTGAATTTTTTCTGCAATGCCTTTTACTTTATCCAGTAAATTGGTAAGTGTAGTTTCCGACTTGCCTAACTTTTCTGCAGCAGATTTTATTCCAGACTTTATGGTTTCTTCATCTTCCCCTAACAATCCTACAATCTCATTATTTGCAGCTTCAACTTCACTCGGTGATAGGTCTTCAAAACCACTTACACGTAGGAATTCTGATGCAGCCTTTGGATAAACTGTCTTGTAAATTCTGTCTGAATGGACTGGACCAGGGTTAGTTCCGATTGATATGATCCCCTTTTCCGTAAGTTCCCACGACATTGCCTCTACGAGTCTATTTTTTGCACCTTGGGATGCAGTATATGGACCTCTGAATCTGTACGGTCGTTGTTCTAACGGTCTTTCTTCTGCAAAAAATGTTGAAATTGTAATAATTTTTGCTCCTTCCTTCATAACTTTTAGTGCCTGAACTGAAGTCCAAAATGTTCCAGTCAGATGAATGTCTACAGTACTTCTGAACTGATCAAGTGGCGCATGAGCAAAACATGTTACAGGACCAGAAACTCCAGCATTGTTTACAACCACATCCAGATTCACATTTTCACTTTTTAATGCATCAAACATTCCAGTGACAGCCTTTTCGTCACTGACATCTACTCCGTCAAAAATTTTGATAGTCGCATTGCTTTGTTTTTCTTTGATAATTCCTTCTAGCATTTTTGCTGTTTCTTCCAATGGCTCCTTCCTTCTTCCTAGAATTATGGCACTTGCACCATTTTCCACAAATTTCTTCGTAATTGCCTGCCCAATTCCAGTACCACTTCCGGTAACTAGCACAGTTTTATTTTGAAACTTTAGCATGAGATCAAAAATTAGTTCCTCACGTATTTATTTTATTGCTAATCACTAATCCAGAACGACAAGAAATGTTAAATTATGTGCCAAAATCACATACGCCATGGAAGATTCTGAACCTGAAACTATTGTACTAAAAAATTGGCCTGAAAAGTTTTCTGATATGTTAAGCATGATTGGTGTTAATTCAACTCCTAACAAGATTGGAGAAGGAGAGTCTGAGAAAGGAGATTACTATAGTAGATGTTTCTCTCAAACTACAAGAATGATTACAAATAAGGGTTCATTGAAAGTTTCTGGCACAAACATAGATTCGGTGCAGATAATACAGAAGGGATAATGATGCAAGATTCAAATCCACTTCCATGGGGCGCTCAGGATAGATTTCAAGCGCATTTTATTGTGCAGCAATTTCCTGATAAGGAGTTATCATCAGGTAAAGAATCGGAGTCATGGCGTCTACGACGTGTTGCAAGAACAAAACTCAAAACCACTGGGCACTTTGGTTCAAAAAAAGTAGTTAGTGTTACGTGGGAAGGGGGAAAACTTGCCGAAGAACTAAACACTGATTCATCGTTAAACGAAATAATTGCAGGTCAATCAGTTGATGACGCAACAATTTTTGTTGATCCTTCGAATAATGGAATACGCATTTACGGAAAATGGAAAAATAGTCATGATTTTGGCATCACAAAAGAATTGTTTGATATTTATGATAATATTGCAGGCTACATAAAAAAAATTAATTAGCTCTCCACCAATCTAGCGATAAATAATCAATTTTGGATTTACTACGTGGTATAGCTAGAATGAATTGTTTCTTAACACTGCTAGCTAATCTACCTGCTAACACCACAGCAGTAGAAGAAATGTCATCTGTTTTGTTGTAAACCTGCACTAAAAACGGTGCATGATCAATTCCTGGACCTCTTTCATACACTGCAAAATCACAACCAAATTTTATTCCTGGATTTATGACATAACCCTTTTCTCGAAAATCTTTGTACACTTGATATTTCTTATCGAAATTATGATATTCCTTCCTGCATAATCTAATAAGTGCACTCAAAGACACTCTCTTTCCATCCTTAGTGATCTTAATTTTTGAAACTTCTTGTAGATAACATCCTTCAATGAGATCTAAAATCAATGGAACATTGATCTCATCTACATTTGGTTTTGGAATACCGATTGGTTTACCAAAATAACCATTAGCAAAAATATTTCTAGATTCTTGTATATTCCAAACAACTATTCTATTTTCTAATAATTCGCCTTTCAAATCAAAGACTTAATGCTAACAAGATGAATGAATCAGAAACTTCCTGACATTTGTCCGCCATCTCCTCTATCGATTCAATAACATCTTTCATCAAGAGCAATTCCTTTGTGTCAGAAATTTCATTTAGTGCAGTAATTGACATCATACGATATTTTGTATCTATATCACGTTCAATTTTTTGTGTTTCCTGTGCAAGTTCAATAGCCTTACCAGCATCAACATTTAGGCTTCTAATAATTTCATTTAATTTATAAATTTCGTCAACAACAAGCTCAATCAATTCTGTTAAATCCTTATCCAATTGTGAAGTTTTAATTGTTGTAGATTTCATATTCGAAAGCTTGAAAGAAATACCAGTTATGTAACCGCCAATTTCATCCATTGTGTAAGCTGTGTTAAGAATATTATCTCTGTTTAGAATTAAACCGCCAACATCCGCTACATCTCTTGTTATTTTGCGTCTGAGATTTTCTACTTCTTCTTCTATACTAGAAATTTGTTCAAGGGCAGACTTAATTCCAGTCTTATCTTTACTTACCATCATTTTTGGCAGAGTCGAAAGGACTCGACTTGCATTAAGAATTCTGTTTATCTCATCCTGTAATACGGCTAATGCCTTTCTTTTTGCTTGAACCTCTAATTCCCCGCTATACATAATTGATAACTAATTACAATCGTTTTTCTAATTTATATCATACTTTCATTAGGCATGGTTCATTTTTCTTGATTGATTTTAGTTTGTCTATTATACAGTGTTAAAACTTCCTCACCTGTAGAAGAGTCCTCCACTGCTTTTTCATATCTAATTTTTCCTGTAAATTTTGGAAATCTTAAAGCAAATCCACTACCTTTTCTAATTAAATTCAATCCAGTTTTATGGATTGGACTTAGAGTTATTTCTGATGCAACAATTTCTAAAACTAATTCGGGATCAAACCAAACATCAGCTTCCATTTCACTCACAACCCTAGAATTTTTTTTAATTGTTACTTTATTAGAAAGCATTTGGTATAATTGGTCCAAACTTTCATCAGTAAATCCTGTACCAACTTTACATATACTTGGGAAGTTATCTTCTTCTGGATTATAACTAGCCAACAATAATGTCCCATATAGTCCAGTTCTTCGTCCTTTACCAAAGTATGCACCTATAACAACCAAATCAAGACTATCTCCCAATTCATTTCTATATTCACGTTTTAGTTTTAGCCAGTTACTACCACGAGTACCAGCGCGGTACGGTGAATCAAGAGTTTTTAGCATAAGCCCCTCACATCCCGCATTAATGGAATTTTCTAGAAAGTCTTCAACCTCATTCTCATTTTTAACAAGTAGCGTTGGTACAAGCTTGGCAAAATTATTTTCATCAACTAATCTTTCTAAAATTTTCCTTCTTTCGGAATACGGTGAATCCAAACAATCATTTTTGTCATAATATAAGACATCAAAAAAATTAACCGTGATTGGATATTGTGATACTGCTTCATCTAATTTGTGTTTACGCCTTCTATGCATTAACTCTTGAAATGGTAAAAATTCCCCTGTGTTTTCATTGATTGGAACTATCTCTGCCTCAAATACACCATTATCAGTTTTAAGTAATTTTCCAATATTGTCGACAATATCTGGGTAGTATTGTGTAATATTTTCTAGACTACGTGAAAATAAAATTATGTCATCATTCTTCTTATGTATTTGTACACGTTCTCCATCTAGTTTGTATTCTGCAGCAAATTGTTCAGGCATTTTCTTGATCACATCCTTTTCACTCTGAATTCGATCAGCTAACATTGGTCTCACTGGACTAAATAGTGATATTTTAAATTTTTTTATTTCATCGATTCCATCTGTTGCAACTATTAACGATACTTTACCTAAATCACTTGAAACGTTATACGCATTTTCAATATGCTCTCTATTTTCTTTTTTCCCAGTAAATGCAATAGCCAGTGCATCCATTACTGTGTTTTCTGCTATTCCTAAACGTAACGTACCTAGTAAAATCTTCAACACAAATTTTCCCTCTAATGGAGTTGCATCATTCAATAAACTTGAAATATATTTCATTTTCAAATCTTGTGAACCCTTGCCTTCTAACTTTGAGATTTTAAATAATGTGTCATAAACTCTTTCTACAGTAATTTTTTCTGTCGTAAATGTGGTTTGAGTTTTTAATTTTATCATATTTGATGCTGTTATACCAAGATCACCACCCTCCTCATAATCATCCTCAATTTTTTTAACTGGAAGTCCAACTGATTTTGAAATAGCACGTATTGCAAGCTTTTCAGCAATTCCTAATTCGACACCCTCAAAATTTGGCCTAATAATTCCCTGAATTAAATAAACAACATTCGGAATTAATTTTTTAGGTGTTTTTTCTAATAATTCAACTAGTATATTTGTGAGTTCTATTCGTTTTGTTGTCTTTTCCATCTTCTCAAAGATTTCAGATATTACCGAGAATTCCATTAGATTTTTTTTGTAGATTCAAGTAATAAATTTGAGCCTGAGCTTATACTGGTTTGTATGTGTGGTAAATTGGTTTATTAGATATATTTGAAAATTATTTTTTTTGGAGAGTTTTTTTGTTTTGTTACCATCGCAAAATTGTACAGTGGGTATGATTTTTTATAAAATTTCATGAAACTCCATGCCACGTCATGATTTTTAAATTCAGTCCTTAATCCATCCATGGATGATTCTTTTCCAAATATATCAAAAATGATAATCTGATACTGTTTTGGTATTTTATGTGGTCTCGCTTTCAGCAACCATGCAAATGCAAATAAAAATACAATTCCAAGAACCAATGTTTCACCTGTCATTTTAAAAAATGACCATATTATATCACGAACAGTTTGACTAAATAGTACAAAAACAAAATTTGAGAAAGCAATTACTGATATGTATGTAATAGCAAGTGGTTTTAGATTATTAGTAAAATTAGATATTTTCATGTACTATTATTTTTTTAGGTAGTTTAAAACTTTTTTAATTTCTTTAATCTGGATCTTCGTAAGATTCTTTTCTTTGTTCATTTTGTGGTTGTTCTTCCATTGGTCTCATTTTACTGTGTAGTACGCTCATTATAGATTTGTATCCTTCTGCATATTCTAATTCAGATGGTACAAGTGTTGCTGGATGAATAAATCCTTGGCTTCTCATTGCTAATGCTTTCTTTGTAGCAATTTCACGAATATGATCCCAATCTGGAGTTGAAAATCCATCGAATGGACCTGTTAATTTACCATCATGCATGCTGAAAACTAACGCTTCAACAATAGGTATACAGAAGTTGATTGATGCAGCTGAGTTGATCTTAACTGGCATTAATGGCATATTGTGACTTCCACGTGTATTTCCAGCTACATAGTGTGGATTACTAAATACACTACCTGCTTCTTCAGTAGCTGGAAAGTTTTTTTGTGTTCTAACAACACAAATGGGATCATCTTTACCAACATATGTACCAGCTATATTATGAAGTCTATCAGTTGATGCATCTAGTATCGGTTCACCATCTTTTGTATAAACTGAATCAACGACAAAACGACCCGGGTACATCAACGCAGCTTCTATTATTGGTTTGTCTTCCCATAATGATAAATTTGCAATCTTACCTTCCTCTACGTCCATGATGTTTATGTTGACACCCTTAGCAAGTGATTTGTTAACTATTAGTCCTGTGTTACTTAGTGCATCAACAAATAGTTTATAGATCGGATAATTGAATGCCCCAGGTTCAGTTTTATCTGCTGCAAATACTGTAAACACTTCATTTGGTCTTTCATCGAATTCCATTTCTGCCACGCCAGGCCCCATTCCTTTTATGTTGCCTGAAAAAGAATCCTTTAGCAGGTCTTGGCCTGCACCGTATAGCCCTTCTTCTTTAGCAACTTTTGTACCAGCCATAAATGCATCCCACGCAAGTTGATGAATTTCTTTATTGTCTGTGCCTTTAGTATGGGTCATAACAATATGCGAATCGTCACCGCAATATCCGATGTAATGATCAATCAACAGATTTCCAGCATCTTTCACAGTCTTTCTTACAGCATTAAGAAGTCCATCACTTGGTAATGTATGACCCCCTATTCCACCTACATCAGCCTTAATCACTGATACAGTTATTTTCATGAATTTTGTATTTGAAACTTTGATTTATAGTATATGAAATTTGATCATTTCAAAGCTGAAAACACGTAAAATTGGATAAACGTTCGTCGAAAAACGAAATGGTAATAAAGCCCATTTCACTTTGAGTTCGATATGGCAGACAAAGACCACATGAATATGATCATTACTGGTCATATTGATAATGGTAAATCAACAACTATGGGTCACTTTTTGTTGGATCTAGGTGTTGTTGATGAAAGAACAATTGCTGCACATGCTAAAGAATCAGAAGAAACAGGAAAAGGTGATTCTTTCAAATATGCCTGGGTTATGGATAACATTAAAGATGAAAGAGCTAGAGGAATTACAATCGACTTAGCTTTTCAAAAATTTGAGACTCCAAAGTTTTTCTTTACATTAATTGATGCACCTGGTCATAGAGACTTTATTAAAAATATGATTACTGGTGCATCTGAGGCTGATGCAGCAGTTTTAGTACTTTCTGCTAAAGAAGGAGAAACAGATACAGCAATTGCACCTGGTGGTCAAGCTAGAGAACACGCATTCTTACTAAAAACATTAGGAGTAAAACAACTTATTGTGGCTATCAACAAAATGGATGACAGCAAATTTTCTGAGGATGCTTTTAATGCTGCAAAAGGAAAAGGTGAACAGCTTGTCAAATCAGTCGGTTACAAAGTTGAAGAAGTACCATTCGTTCCAGTCTCTGGTTGGACTGGTGATAATCTTGTTAAAAAATCTGAAAACATGCCATGGTATAAGGGTAAAACTCTTTTGGAAACATTTGATGACCTTAAGGTACCTGAGAAGCCAACAGGTAAACCACTACGTTTACCAATTCAGGATGTTTATTCTATTACTGGTGTTGGTACTGTCCCGGTTGGACGTGTTGAAACAGGAATAATGAAACCAAATGATAAAATTATTGTTATGCCATCTGGCGCTACTGGAGAAATAAAGTCAATTGAAACACACCACACAGAAATGCCATCAGCATCAGCTGGTGATAATATTGGTTTCAACTTGAGGGGAATCGAGAAAAAAGATATCAAACGTGGTGATGTACTTGGTACACCTGATAGTCCACCTAATGTTGCTAAAGAATTTAGAGCGCAGATAATTGTGATTCATCATCCAACAGCACTTGCTCCTGGTTATACACCAGTTATGCACTGTCATACTGCACAAGTTGCAGCAACAATTACAGAATTTGAAGCTAAAATTAATCCTGCAACAGGTGCAACCGAAGAGGAAAATCCAAAATTCCTTAAGGTTGGCGATTCTGCAATTGTTAAAATTACACCAGTTAGACCAACGTGCATTGAAACATTCCAAGAGTTCCCAGAAATGGGACGATTTGCATTACGAGATATGGGTGCAACAATCGCTGCTGGTGTTGTTAAAGAAATTACTCAAAAACATACAGCATGAGTCTATGATATGACTCAACCAGCCCGTGTTAAACTTACTAGTATTAGTTTACCAAAATTAGGTCAGGTATGTGATGAGATTATGGGAATAGGAAAAAAAACTGGTGTTAAAGTAAAAGGTCCGATTCCACTTCCTGTAAAGCGATTAAACGTTGTAACTAGAAAATCACCATGCGGCAATGGTACTGAAACTTATGAAAAATGGGAAATGAAAATGCATAGAAGAATTATTGATATAAACGCAGATGATAAAGCAATAAGACAACTCATGCGATTGAAGATTCCTGATAACGTATACATAGAATTATCTCTCACGTGATATTATGGTTGACGAATCTAATAGTGAGATGAATGATGCTGAATTTACAGATGATACTGCAAAACCAGAGTTCGATGTTATTTACTCATGTTTACGTTGTAACACAAAAGTTAGTAATTCTGAATTGAGCAGACTTCCTGAAATAAAATGTATTTGTGGATTCAGGGTCTTCACCAAGGTAAGACCACCAATTGCTAAAACTGTAAAAGCAATCTGACTATCTATCAATTTTGTATGAGTGTTTTCTCTTTAGATGGTCACGCATTTCTGACATACTATTGAAATTCTCATTACATTCCTTACAATCATATGGTGAATCTTTGAAATGCTCTAATTCCTGGTGATTCATGAGATCCTCATGATGTGAGAATTTTTTTTTGCATAACTCACATTGAAATTTTTTGAAGAATATCATTTTTTATCCAATTGAGCCTTTTGTTCATCCCAACAATTTTTGCATAACTGTCCTTTGATTTTCCAGTGATTCTTTGGATTGTATCTAATGAAACCAAGTTTGTTACCACAAATACCACAGAAATCCCTCTTTTTGTTAAACTCTAATTCTTTCTCGTCAAAGCATTTTTTACAAAGCAATCCTTCCATATCCCATTGCAGTCTTGGTTCCCACAAGTCGGTAACTTTACTTTTAACTCCACATGTCATGCATTTTTTTATTAATGTTGCATCATAATGTTCCTGCATTTTATCTAAATGACAATCACTGCAAAGTGGTGATTTTACGCCATACCACTCTCTTTTTGCTTTATATTTATGAGCAGTGATTTGCTTATTGCAGATTGTACAATATGCTGGTTTTCTACTAAATAATCCCATTACGATTATAATTTTTTAAAAATATAATATCCTTTGCAGTGAATTTAATCATAGAATTGATTATAAGAGATTATGATTAGATTTCTTCTAGGATTTTTTCTACTGCTTGACTAGCATTTATCATGCCACGTTTTTTTGCATATCTTTCGATCATTTTGTATTGTTCGGAATCACAACAAACTGGCATAGTTCTTTTTGTCATACTGTAGACTATTTTTTTTAATTAATATCCTTTGCTCTTAGATAATTTCAAAAAGTATTTCATTGACAACTAAGAATTTTCAATATGAGAAAACGTCAGATCTTAATCATCGGCAACAACGATAATGGTTGTACACCAGAATTAGAAAAAATTGCTTATGATACTGGTGCAGAAGTGGCAAAATCTGACTCGATTTTGGTAACTGGTGGTCTAGGCGGTGTTATGCGTGCTTCCTGTCATGGTGCACAAGAATCTGGCGGAATAACTGTTGGAATAATCCCTCAAGATGATGCTTCACACGCAAATGAATTTTGTGATATAGTAATTCCTTCTGGTATGGGGTTAACACGTGATTTTTTAAATGCACTTTCAGCAGATGGTGTTATAGTTATTGGAGGGGGTTCTGGTACATTATCTGAAATTTGTGCAGCATATATGCACATGAAACCTATTGTTGCATTAAAAAACTCTGGCGGAACAGCATCTAAATATTCTGATACATATTTGGATCATAGAAAAAACATTAAGATTGTTGGTGTGGAAACACCACAAGATGCAATAAAATACATTTTAGAAAATATTAGCACATAGATAGTAAAAGAGGATCTGGCTCATAAAATGTACCATATTTATCAGATAATTTTTTTAATTCTTCCACAATTTTTTTCATACCTATCTCATTTGCGGTTTCAAATAATGGCTTTTTCAAACCAAGTCCAAGTTTCGCCGCCTTTTCAATTTCATCAATGTCGCTAGCATTATTTGTTATAAGCCATGCAGCATTGTTTAGTATGTTTGCAATAATCTGTGTTGGTTCACATTTTTTTGCTAATTCTTCTGAAAGTGGTATTCTTTCATATTTATCATCAGAGTACTTGTAGAATCCTTGGCCACTTTTTTGACCAAGATTTTTTTTATTGAATAGTTTTTCAATTGTAGGATGAGGTAGAATTACTTTTTTGTCTCTTACATACATCTCCATTGTTGCTTTATGAATAACATCCAATCCTGTAAAATCTGCTAACTCGAATATTCCCATTGGAAATCCAAGGCTAAATTTAACCGCAGAATCAATTTCAGTTTGTTCTATTTTTTGTCTTTCCATTACATAACATGATTCATGAACCAATGGTATGAACAACCTATTCACAATGAATCCTGGAACATCTTTTCTACAAGTAACTGGAATTTTGTTAACCGATTTTACAAAATCTATTGTTAGGTTGGTAATATCATCTGAAGTTTCCTGACCAGGTATAACTTCTACTAGTTTCATGAGTTGTGGTGGGTTGAAAAAGTGTATTCCAATAAATTTAGTTGGCCTTGATATTGTATTTGCGATTTCAGTAATTGGTAACGTACTGGTATTAGATGCAAAAACAACTTGTTCACCAGCTATTTTATCTAATTCTGCATATACCTTTTTTTTGAGATCCATTATCTCGGGAACAGCTTCAATAACTAGATCAGTATTATGGACAGCATATTTCAAGTCAACAATTGGTTTTATTCTTCCAAATATTTCATTACATTCAGATTCAGAAATTTTTTCCTTTGAGACAAGCTTGTCTAAACTCCACTTTATTTTGTCCATTGCCTTGTCTAAGAATTTCTGTTCAATATCTCTGAGTATTACATTATATCCAGCCATTGCAGAGACTTGAGCTATACCATGACCCATTATTCCTGAACCTAACACAGTAATGTTTCTGATTTCCATACCGTCCAAGAAAATTGATATCCTTTATAATATGTTTCATGATTACGCAAAATATGGGATTGTTTGGGAAAAAACCTAAAAGTGAAACCAAATGCGATGTTTGTGACTTAGAATTACCTACTCCTGAACGATTGGAGCGTCATAAAAAAAAGGCGCATGGAAATGTACCAGAGAAAAAAATTGAAGATACTGGCGGAAATATAGGAGAAGGTGGATTGTGGTAGTCGATCTGATGTAAAAAATTTGTGATAATTATGGGTATAGACGGAATGAAAGATTCAAAAAAATATGGGCTGATGTTTCTTTTTATATTTATTACAGCTTTCATAATCATTGCAACATTGATTTTCCCATTTTGGAATTTAATTCGGGAGGATGTTTATGAAGAAGTTGAAATTATGTTAAACGAACGTGGTAACTGTTATGTTGATACTGTGGACAATGTTCCTAAAACAATTTGGAACTGTGATAAGAAAGTTGGCGATATTGTCACAATAAAATACGGTAAGGATCTTGCATACGCAGAAATTGTTGAGCCTTAGCAGTTCATTTCATGGTTAATATCAACTTGAGTCATGGACTGTATTTTTTGTAAAATATCTAAAAAGGAAATTCCATCAAAGCTGATTATGGAATCTAAAAACTCCATGGCATTTTTAGACGCATTTCCTGTATCACGCGGGCACACATTAGTTATCCCAAAAAACCATTATGAAAAAGTTCAGGATATGAGAGAGGAAGATAACGTAGACCTGTTTAATACTGTACGAAATGTAATAACTAAGATAGATAAGATAACTGGTTCTACATTAGTGGCGGTACATAATGGAAGGGATAGCGGTCAGGAAATACCGCATGTTCATGTTCATCTTATACCAAGAGAATTATCTGATCATGCTGGACCCGTACATAGTATGTTTAAAGATAGACCAAAACTTTCTGATCAGGAATTAGATGATTTGTGTACTGAAATAAAGAATATGTGATCATAGAGGATAGACTTTTCGTCCAGATTTTCTTTCGTTAATTTTAATTGCTTTTGTTGGACATGTTTCAGCTGCATCCATTATTCTTTCTTCAGATGCACCGTATTGATTATGAACCTGTGATTTTGGGTTAATCATAGTAAGTTTGTCAATAACAAAAACATTTGGGGCTATAGTTTCACAACTCATACATGCAATACACTGACTTTTATCTACACGGACAGATAAATTATGTTTATAGATTTTTGTTTCGTTCTTTTGATTTTTTGTTTTGGGTCTAGGTCCAATTGTTTCTTCATTTACATCCCAAAACGCCTTTCCATAATCATTCTTTTTAGATTCATTCTTTCTAAATTCATAGTCCTCCCAAAATGATTTTTCATATTGTCGCCAAAAATTTTCATCCATCTCAAAATCTTTTGTAAATTTACTCCAATCTTCTTCTGGGGGATTTTGTTCGGTTCTATTTTGATATGGACGAGTTTTTTTCTTTACAGTTTTATCATCATAATGAGAGTTTTTCAGTCTAGATTGGCTCTTTAAGAAATGGTATGCCTCTAATACACTTTTGAATCGGCGTCCATCACTTTCATTCTTATTTCTGTCTGGATGAAGTTCTAATGACAATTTCCTATATGCGTATTTAATATCGTCAAAACTAGCGTCTGAATCCAACATTAAAATCTGTATAGCTTGTGTCCTGTTCATGTTTTTTTACCTAATTAACATCTTAAAAGTAATTTGATGAGTATTTCAAGTTATTTTAGACATCACATTTGATCTGAGATCTGATTCATACCAAACAGTCTTTGAACTAACATTTTTTCTTTGGTAAAAATTAAGCGCTAAATGTGAAAAAACTGTGTTTTTTCTAACAGATCCATGTGTATGAAGTACTTTTGGTTGTATGTATACAACATCACCTCGATTCAAACTAATAGTTTTGGTCTTTAAAATTTTAAATTTTGAGACACCATTACCGATTTTTTTATAATAGACAAGGCTCCCATGACCCTTTGTAACAATAAGCATCTGGGCACCAGTATGATAATGAATTTTGGTTCTGGCTGATTTTTTGAATATTACATGATATAGATCATGTTCATTTGGCTTTGTAATACCAGAAATATCATGAAGCGTGACTGGACCAGTAAAATAGTTTTTTTTGACTTTTTTAGCTGCTGCAGACGAAATGTTACCTTTTTTCAACCATTTATGATAAATGGCAATAGTCATAAAAAACTATAGACGTATTAATAATGGTAGTAATTGGCTGATTCTGAACATAAAATTAAGACAGTAGTTTTACGCCCCATTTTAGATGACGATGGAGTAGACCAAATTGTTGAGAATGGAAAAACATCGTTATTTAGAAATATGTTGCGAAAACCCAAAAAATCAGAAGTTCATGTACATTCAATAACTCTCTCATATGAAGCATTTTTGATTTTATCTGGAAGTTATAACGCAAATTTTTATCGTAAGACTGTTCATCAAATTCACGTTGATCCAACAGTTAAGGAAATAATTATTGGAGATGATACATTTCCAGTGGAATCAGGTAAGGGTGTTTTAGGTAAATTCAACGCTAAAATAAAAAAAGGTACTAGAAGAAAAAATCAAATTAATTTGGAGTTAGAGGAACATGTCTACTTGGATAATGAAGAAGAGATAGCATTCGATCATCATGGGAAAGAAATCAAAATGCCATATAAAATGAGTTCAAAATTGATTGAAAGTTATCCAAGACGTACATTAGAAAAAACCAAAAACAACGTAAAAAAACCTGAAATTACTTATGATGCAGCAATTACAAAACTAACTTCGAAATTAAAAAAATCAGTTTCGATTGGGAAACGTAATCTTGAGGAGAAAATTACCATTAATGAGATAATTGAATTGTATGTACCAATTTATGAGGCTAGATTAATCGGACCAAAAAAAAGCATACGTTTGATGAGAATAGACGCGATTAGGAAAAAAGTTTTGTAATATTATCGGATTAGTTTTCTGAATTTTGGCTCGTCTTGTAGTGAATCAAAAAATTCATCTTCGAGGGCCCATTTTTTGATTGTTTTTCGATCTTTTTTTACAGCCAATTCTAGTAGATATAATGCCCTACCGATATTAGCAATGGCAGCATTACTTCGTGCCATTGCATAGATCACGTTAACATTACCCTCGTGTATTTGTAGCAATTTGTCGAAAATTGCTAACGCCCTATCATGCTTACCTAACTCAGCTAATTCCATTCCTTTATGAAAATAGGCATCCATATGTTTTGGATGTTTTCGGCAAATATTCTCAAAGCAGTTCAGTGCCTCTTCATGTTTTTTCATTTTCCCAAGCACTATTCCACGATAAAACGCTGTATTTACATTCCCAGAATCACATTTTATCGCTTCATCCAAACTTTGTATTGCTTCATCATGCTTCAATAATTTATCATAAAGCACCCCCCTATTGTAATATGCAGCAGCATATTTTGGGTCAATCTCTATTGCTTTATTGTAGTATTCTAATGCATCATCAGTATTACCTAATTCAGCCAATGAGATGCCATGATTATTAATAGCTGCAATGTATTTTGGGTCAATCTCAAGTACCTTATCAAAGCATGTAATTGCATCCTGATATTTTTTTAATTGGTTTAATGCAAGACCCTGGTTATACAATGCATCAATATTTTTTGGTTCTTGTTTTATGACTTTTTTGAAAAATGGAATAGCATTTTTTGGCTGTTTTTTCTCCATAAATGACATTGCTTGATAAAGCAAATCTTCAGTTTTTTCTTTGGAAGCAAAAAATATCATAATAACCAGTTGTAATATGTTAATTTATTTTTTAAACGTTGTAAGGTATTGATCAGTAGCTTTTAGCATTTGGTTCATATCATATTTTGTATGTTCATCTGAATACGCACCAAGCTTTCCTGGTAAAAAGAAAATTCCATTATTAGCAAGCATATGAAAATGATAATCGTGTAATTTTTTTATGTTACATTTTGCAGCATCAGATGCATTATTGATTTCATATATTTGATTATCCAAAAAATGTGTTAGGAACAAAGAACCAGTACCAGTTGTAATCACAGAACCATCAAATTTTTTATCAATGATTTTTCTGGTTTCTCTCCCCAAACCATTTAATTTTTGATAAAGTTTGCCACCTTTCTTTTTTATCATATTTAATGTTGAATTCCCTGCCATCATCGAAAGTGGGTTTGCTGAGAATGTTCCACCACCGATATACGCACGATTTGATTTTGAGAATTTTGATGTATTTGCAAATTTCATAAATTCACTTTTACCAGAAATTACACCTATTGGGAATCCCCCTCCAACTATTTTTCCTAATGTCACTATATCAGGATCAAGTCCCATAATGTTATACATGCATCCATATCTGAATCTAAATCCAGTCACAATTTCATCTAGAATAAATAATGAATTGTTTTTATGACAAAATTCTTCCATTCCTAATAGGTAATCCTTTGTTGCTGGTATACATCCACCACCACCAAGAACTGGCTCAATAATAACCGCTGCCAAATCATTTTTTATTGATTTTAAAATTTTAATGGAATTTTCCAAGTCATTGAATGGAAGTGATTTTATGTGTTTTTCATCAGTTAATCCATTACTTTCAGATTTATTGAATGGCCAATTTACCGTTTTGAGTAGATCTGTAGTATATCCATGCCACCCACCATCGACTTTTGCTATTGTATTTCTTTTAGTGATTGTTCTAGCAAGTCTAATTGCATACATTGTAGCCTCTGTACCAGTTGATGCATAGCGGATTTTTTCAGCCACCGGTATTGCTTTCGAAATTTTTTCAGATAATTCGATTGAGTTTTTACTTACAGTTCCATGCATCCATCCATTTTCAAGTTGCTTTCGTGCATTTACCTTAACATTTTTTGGTGAATGACCCAAAATCAAACTCCAGTGACCCATCCAATAATCAACATATTTGTTAGAATCTACATCAACCAGAAATTTTCCTTTTGAGGATTTTACAATAAATGGATATGGTTCAAAGAATCTTATGTTGTGATGAACACCGTTAACATGCAGTTTTTTTGATTTTTTAAAAAGTTCTGAAGACTTTCTTGTCTTTTTCTTGTATAATTTTATGCTATTTTTTAGCATTCTAATCACTATATTCTGTAATATATTACTGATCGCTAAAACTGCATTTTTTTGAAATTTTTCTGAATAGTTTATATGTATTTGATGAATCTGAACTTTTGCATACGTAACGCAAGAGCGGCGCTTGTGATGAAGTATGGTAATGGACCATTTTATGATTTACAGGCCTCCAGTTACGCATACAAAATGTGGATTTGACCAAATGATCAAATCTGAAATGTGAAGATTAAGTGCATTCCGTTAATTCCAATAATTATCATGTAGATACTTCTAAGATTCAGAATCCGGTTGATCCTGCCGGACCTGACTGCTATCGGATTAATACTAAGCCATGCGAGTTTTTGTAGTAATACAAGGCATACGGCTCAGTAACACGTAGTCAACCTACCCTATGGACGAGGATAATCTCGGGAAACTGAGCATAATACTCGATAGATCATAATGCCTGGAATGGTTTATGGTTGAAATGATTCGTTCGCCATAGGATGGGACTGCGGCCTATCAGCTTGTTGGTGGGGTAATGGCCCACCAAGGCGATTACAGGTACGGGCTCTGAGAGGAGAAGCCCGGAGATGGGTACTGAGACACGGACCCAGGCCCTATGGGGCGCAGCAGGCGAGAAAACTTTGCAATGTGCGAAAGCACGACAAGGTTAGTCCGAGTGATTTCTGCTAAAGAAATCTTTTGCAAGTCGTAAAACCACTAGTGAATAAGGGGTGGGCAAGTTCTGGTGTCAGCCGCCGCGGTAAAACCAGCACCTCAAGTGGTCAGGAGGATTATTGGGCCTAAAGCATCCGTAGCCGGCTTTGTTAGTTTTCGGTTAAATCCATGCGCTCAACGTATGGGCTGCCGAGAATACTGCATAGCTAGGGAGTGGGAGAGGTAGACGGTACTCGGTAGGAAGGGGTAAAATCCTTTGATCTATCGATGACCACCTGTGGCGAAGGCGGTCTACCAGAACACGTTCGACGGTGAGGGATGAAAGCTGGGGGAGCAAACCGGATTAGATACCCGGGTAGTCCCAGCTGTAAACGATGCAGACTCGATGATGCATTGGCATATAGCCAGTGCAGTGTCGCAGGGAAGCCGTTAAGTCTGCCGCCTGGGAAGTACGTACGCAAGTATGAAACTTAAAGGAATTGGCGGGGGAGCACCACAAGGGGTGAAGCCTGCGGTTCAATTGGAGTCAACGCCAGAAATCTTACCCGGAGAGACAGCAGAATGAAGGTCAAGCTGAAGACTTTACCAGACAAGCTGAGAGGTGGTGCATGGCCGTCGCCAGCTCGTGCCGTGAGATGTCCTGTTAAGTCAGGTAACGAGCGAGATCCCTGCCATTAGTTGCTATCATTATTCTCAGGAATAGTGGAGCGAACTAGTGGGACTGCCGTTGTTAAAACGGAGGAAGGAAGGGGCTACGGCAGGTCAGTATGCCCCGAAACTCTGGGGCCACACGCGGGCTGCAATGGTAGTGACAATGAGTTCCAAACTCGAAAGAGAGTGGCAATCTCCAAACACTACCACAGTTATGACTGAGGGCTGTAACTCGCCCTCACGAATATGGAATCCCTAGTAACCGCGCGTCATTACCACGCGGTGAATACGTCCCTGCTCCTTGCACACACCGCCCGTCGTTTCATCGAAGTTTGCTTTTAGCGAGGTGATGTTTAATTGGCATTATCGAACTTGAGGTAAGCGACGAGGGAAAAGTCGTAACAAGGTGACCGTAGGGGAACCTGCGGTCGGATCACCTCCTTAGAAAGAATTACGGAAAGCACTTAATCTTTGCATCATCGATGCAATACGCCATGAAAATGTCGTATGAAGGATGTAGTAGGTCTCCACCGGGGGCTTGCAATGATCGTCATGTATAGTCGTGTATTATGTGGCCGTATATGCTGGTGTAAAGACGCCAGTAAGTGGATTGCTAGGCTTGAGGAGAGATGAAGGACGTGGCAAGCTGCGATAAGCCCGGGGTAGGCGCACGCGACCTTTGATCCCGGGATGTCCGAATGAGAATCTTGTTTTTAAACACTCCATTGCGTTGGCAGTGGAGATCGAACCGTCGGAATTGAAGCATCTTAGTACGACGAGGAAAAGAAATCAATTGAGATTTCCCAAGTAGTGGCGAACGAAACGGAAATAGCCCAAACTGAATCTGTTATGGTAACATAACAGAGATGTGGTGTTTTGGTTATGATATTACGATCCTAGAATACAGCTGAAGTGTTCTGGAACGTATCGGCGAAGTGGGTGATACCCCCGTAAGCGAAGTAGTATAGGATCTTATCATAACCCGAGTAATTGTCCTTGGCAGTGGGCAATGAATATAGGTGAAAGTAGTATCTTAGGCTAAATATTTCTCAAGACCGATAGTGTACTAGTACCGTGAGGGAAAGCTGAAAAGTACCCCGGAAGGGGGCTGAAAAGTGCATGAAACTTACTGGTTACAGACGTGCATGGCATGGAAGATGATTTTTCCATACTGGAGGTTCTAGCAATAGAGCTAAAGGTTTGGAGGTCAAGTCATCAGTGTCATGCGTTCCGTCTCGAAACACGGGCCAGGGAGCTTATTGTCATGGCAAGTCTAAACCAATAAAGGTGAAGACGAAGGGAAACCGAGTTCTCGCAACATTGTGAGGAGAAGCGTGTGAAAGTGCGTTGAGTCATGGCGGTAAGGCTAGAAGCCAGTCGATCTATTCCTGAGCAAGCTGAAGGCGGGCGAAAGCCCGTTGGAAGGCTGTAGCAGTTCTGACGTGCAAATCGTTTGTGTGACTTGGGAATAGGGGACAAGAACCAATCTAGACTGGCGATCGCTAGTTCCAACCGAAGCGTCTCGCAGGGCGTCCTTTGTGGAGATAGCATTTCCTGTAGAGCACTGATCTTTTGGTATGGGGGAGAAATCCCTCGCCATCATTTCAAACTCCAAATGGATATGCATCGTAGAAGCAAGGAGACGGGTTCGTGTGACGTAAGGTTCACGACCGAGAGGGGTTTAACCCAGACTGAAGTTAAGGTCCCCAAATTTTTGCTAAGTGTCAAGCTAAAGGGCGTGTTCGCGCCAAGACAGCAGGGAGGTAAGCTCAGAAGCAGCTATCCTTTAAAAAGTGTGTAACAACTTACCTGCCGAGCGTGGGCGCCCCGAAAACGGACGGGGCTAAAGCAAAATACCGATACTTTGGATACTTGTAAATTTACAAGTCATGGTAGGTTGGCGTAGTGATTGGATCGAAGCAGGGCAGTGATGTCCTGTGGACCGATTTCTATTGCAGATCCTGGTGGCAGTAACAGCATAGTAGAGTGAGAACCTCTACCACCGCAAGCGCAAGGGTTTCCAGGCAATGCGTTATCAGCCTGGAGTTAGTCGATCCTAAGAATTACCTCAACAGAGTGATTCGAATGGGAAACTGGTTAATATTCCAGTACCTTGCTTACACATTATTATCTATATGAATTACTTCTAGATAGAGATTGTAGAACCATCGTTTTATCTAACTGTTTAAGATTTAGGGAGTGTCGTAATGACGAGAACTGATTCGATGCAGGAATGGCTCTGCGTTAGCAGAGTTTTCTTGAATCCAGGGGACCATGAAAGATTATGTAGAGAGTGTGAGCAATGTTCGTACCGAGAACCGACACAGGTGCGCTGGCTTAGAAAGCTAAGGTGCTACGGGTATACCGTATGGCGAGGGAATTCGGCAAATTAGTCCTGTAGCTTAGGTATAAGGGATACCTGCTGTTTTAATGAGGAATTGGGACAGCAGGTTGCAATGACTAGGGGGTTTCGACTGTTTAATAAAAACACAGGCGACTGCTAGTCCGAAAGGATTTGTATAGTCGCTGAATCCTGGCCGGTGCAGGTACCTAAAACTTGGGTTCAACCGAGCTAAGGGCCTGTTAACGCCGGGAGTAACTCTGACTCTCTTAAGGTAGCCAAATGCCTTGTCGGGTAAGTTCCGACGCGCATGAATGGAACAACGAGAGCCCCACTGTCCCCGCCTACAACCCGGTGAAGCCACATAAGGTGGACGAACAGTCCATCATCTTCCATCGGGGAGAGAAGACCCCGTGGAGTTTTACTGCAGCTTGTGCTTGTAGTATAGTACGAATTACATAGTGTATCTGGTAGCCATGCCTGAATTTCTTTGGGAATTCAGTGAAGCGACTATGTAACACCAGATTATTCTTGCAGTACTTCTTATCTGATGCAAATCAGAAACATGTGCAGGTAGGCAGTTCGGCTGGGGCGGCACCCCTTTGAAAAGATATCAAAGGGGCCCAAAGTTTAGTTCAAACGGGTCAGAAATCCGTTGAAGAGGGCAAAGCCAAAAACTAGACTGACAGGATTTCCAAACGCACGGAATTCTGAGACGAAAGTCTGGCTTAGCGATCCTTCGTGTGCCCACTATTGGGGCCCGGAGGTGACAGAAAAATTACCCCAGGGATAACAGGCTCGTCGCGGGCGAGAGCTCCTATCGACCCCGCGGTTTGGTACCTCGATGTCGGCTTTTCCTATCCTGGTCCTGCAGCAGGGGCCAAGGGTGAGGCTGCTCGCCTATTAAAAGGGAACATGAGCTGGGTTTAGACCGTCGTGAGACAGGTCGGTCTCTGCCTGATGGAAGCGCGGCTGTCTGAGGGGAAGTTGCTCCTAGTACGAGAGGAACAGAGCAACGTGGCCACTGGTCTACCGGTTGTCTGATAAGGCAGGCCGGGCAGCTAAGCCGTTTGGATTAAGTGCTGAAAGCATCTAAGCACGAAACCCATCCCGAGACAAGACAGCCTTTCTTAAGATGAAGGTTCGCAGAAGAAGACTGCGTTGATAGAATGGATGTGTAGATCACAAGCTTCGGCGAGTGGTGAGCATGCCATTACTAATAGACCAACACATCAGCACGGCCACTTACATAGAGACTATACATGACGATTCATATTTTTAATTGAACTAAAAATTACCCACATACTTAGATTATATGTGGTTATTAGTTATTTCATCTAGCTGTGGGGGAGTGCGTAAGAAGGAATCTGCACGAGGGTGGATGTAAAATAAAACTCCCATCCTAGTACCAAACAGCAGAGAAATTCTACCCTCATGGCATTCCATTTTTCAGAATTTCAAAAACTCTTTTATCAAGACTAGTCTAGTAATTATTATGGTTGATGAAAAATCATCTAGAAATCAGGCTTATGTTTTGTTAAATGTGGATTACAAACATCAAAAGGATATTATCAATAAAGCTAAGACATTACCAACTGTAGAAAACGTCAAGGTAATGTATGGAATTTATGATGTAATGATAATTTTGGAATCTAACGATATGGGCGCTATTAAAAAAACAATTGATGTTGATATACATAATTTTGATGGAATTACAAACATGACGTCACTAGTCACTGTTGGTATAGCTGGTGCAATTTTAGAATAAGAATTGCAAGAATATGAAATAGTAATAGTAGGAGCCGGACCAGCTGGTCTTTCAGCTGGAATGTATGTTGCGAGACAAAATGTTTCGTGTCTAATCATCTCAAAGGATTTAGGTGGACAGATGAATCTAATCCCAAAACTTGAGAATTATCCTGGGACTATAATGTCCAGTGGACAAATATTAGCTAAGACTCTTGAGACGCAATATCTATCGTTTAAGGGAGAATTAGTTTATGATACTGTTGAAAAGATTGATGAATCCGATGGTGGTTTTAAAATTAAAACAAGTCGTTCTCAGTATACTGCCAAAGCAATTGTACTGGCACCAGGTAAAGTCCCAAATATGCTTGGTGTAGAAAATGAATCTGATTATTTTAACAAAGGAATTCATTACTGTACTAAATGTGATGCACCATTTTACCAAGGTAGGACTACTGCATCTATTGGTGTTGGTTCTTATCTTGTGGAATCAGGTTTGCTATTATCACGAATGGCGTCTAAGATATATTTAATTTTAAAGGGCTCAAAACTTGGAGGCGATAAGGATCTGATTGCAACATTAGAAAATAACAAGAGCATCGAAATTATCACGCAGTCATCAGTGAAAGCGATTTCTGGAAACTCTGTTCTTCAACAAATTACAGTAGTTGATTCATCTGGAAATGAAAACGTATTGGATGTTGATGCATTATTTATTGAATTAGGCTCAAAGATTGATCTCGATTATGTTAAACATTTAGTAAAAATAAACACCAAGGGTGAAATTGAAATTGAATCTGGTGGTGCAACAAGCCATCCAGCAATATTTGCTGCAGGTGATGCTACCACAATTCCATATAAACAAATTATTGTTGCATGTGGTGATGGCTCTAACGCTGGACTTTCTGCATTTAATTATGTTGAAAAGCTAAAGGGTAAACCTGGTATACGTGCAGATTGGAAAAAACAGATAGGCGGCCAAGTTTTCCATTATTAATTTTAAATAAATACTAGATCATGATAATAATTACATGATGTTATGGATTGCAGCTGCAGCAGTTGGAATTTTAATTGTGACAGTTTTAATTTACAAATATACAAAAACATCAAAATACGATGTACTAGGATTTTCTGCGCGATGTAAGATTTGTGGTGACAAAATTAATGGATTGAAATGTCCCAAATGTGAACAAAAAAAGAGAGATTTAAGATAAAATTACTTAAACCACTGATCCAATGTGTGACTTCTTTTCTCAAGACTTTTTTTCAATCTATTCAGTGATGCCTTGACTCTTTCTTCTGAGAAATCTCTTTCATTTGATAAATAATCTATAATTCCTGAATAATCTGTATCCGTAAACTCAATTTTACCAACATTTGGTGTGTCAGCCTGCAAGAAAATTTTTCTTATTTGTTCATAGTCAACTTGTTGTAATTCTTCCTGTATTTTTGGAATATCCTCCAACTTACCATATTCCTTAATCATTTTTAGGGCAGTTTTCGGACCAATTCTCTCGAATCCATCAGGATTAAAATCAGTCCCAATGAGTATACCTATGTCTATTATTTGTTCACCAGTAATGTCCAGTGCATCCAAACTTTTTTGATAACTAATAATCTCAGGCTCAATGTCGATGTAGGTATTACGATTAGGAAGCTTTCTTCTACCTGAATTAGTAAAATTACGAATTAGTTTCATTGCGCCAAATAGTATTGAATCAAAGTCTTGACTAGCTACTGCATCTGCAATACCAGTTTTGTTCATATACGCTGCAGTTGCCTCACCATCTGCTTTGGCTTGTACATATGGTATGCCAAATAAATCAAGAAAGTGTTTCGAGTCTTCAACCATGGTATCTTGCATTGACGTCGTTTGCTGTGCATATTTTCTTGCTGATTCAAGATCACCGACGGCCTTTGCTTTTTCATATTTTATTGTCGCTTCTTTTTTACCCAACTTTCTACGTTCAATTTCTGCTGTTTTTAGTGATGGTGGTTTTCCATCGAAAACGTATACCGGTTTAATTCCCATAGATAAAAAATTAACATTTCTGTATAACAAACCGGTTAGATGACTAGTTACTCTTCCTCTATTATCAGTAAGATGCATTCCATCAGGTCCTCGAATAATTGCTAAAAATTGATAAATTGCATTGTATGCGTCAATGGCTATTATCTTTGAGGCAAATGATTCAAGGTTAGTTTTTTCACGTATTAGAAGAGATTTGATATCTACACCCATGATAATATGTCATTTTTCTTGTTTTTGTGTTTAGTGCTTTAACCGATTTACTATATTAGGGCGTGTAACAAAATTGCATTGTCGGGATAGCCAAGCCTGGTAAGGCGGACGCCTCGAAATCTTAAACAGGACAGCGTCTGTGCATCCGCACACGGGGGTTCGAATCCCTCTCCCGGCGTCTTCTGATTTGGTATAACATAAAAGTAAGAGCATAATTGGTAATTGTTAATGGCAGAAATAGATGCATCAAAAAATGTTTATTTGTTTACACATGGACGTCAGGATCTTATTGAGAAATCAACTAGCGCATTAACTGAAAATGGTTTTTCAAAAGATAAAATCATCATGGCTCTTCCAAACAAGGCTGGTGATGTTGGTGATTATATGGCAATGTTATGGATGCCACCAAACCCTGATCATATTAAAATTCAGAAAATAACTAATGTTGAGCCAGCAGATGCAGATGGAATGATAGGTGTATGGAAAGGTGTTTCCAAGGACGATCTCTTCGAAATTAAAATCTAAAAATAAAATTTTATTCTTCACGCCACCGTCTTACCAACAAAAACGCAAGTATTGCACCAACCACACCAGCTAATATAATAAATTCCGTAAAAAATGTAGTAGTCATTTATTTATTCAAATCGTTGTAGAATATAATTTTATTTTGAATTATTCTGCTCAGAATCATCCGGTTCATCTGGTGTGTCAAATGAGCTACCAGGTCCTACCATATCTTCTGGCTTTACATCCTGATCCCATCTACCTTTTATTCCTTTTACTAAGGAAACAATCCCACATGCAATCAATAGTGTTGTAATTGCAAATATTATCATTTTATTTTCGGACGCAGTATTACAGTCAATTTCAGTTGGAGGGGAATCAGTATGATATTCATAACATTTGGAGAATTCTTCCTGTAAGGTTATTTCAGCTGATTGACTGCCAAAAACTGATAGGAAAATAATACCAGAAAACATCAATCCAATTCCTAGAATAATAAAACGTGTATCACTCACAGGCAAAATAGAAATTATGAATATTTTAGGCATTCCATTTGATATTTGAATGTGTTTCTTCAGCGAGAAGGTTTAACATATTTAAAATTGTAATTTTAAATTTAATCATGGTATTTGGTTGGGGTAAGAAAAAAACCCGAAAAACAGGAAGGAGAAACTATTCCACAAAAAAAACAAATCACACTTGAAGATATACCCAATATTATTGATGAAATACGAACAATCCGAACAAAAACAATAATTGCTGAAACTAAAACCTTTAGAAATAAAATTAAATCAAGTTCCGAAACAATTCTGCATATAGCTATAGATCTAGAGCGTGACACACTCAAAGTCGATGACATGGATATACATCTAAGAAGATTAATTGAGCGTGGGAAAAAGGAAGTGATATCTATTATCAAAAGAGAATCAATTGTTGAATTACCAGAAATAAATTCCTATGACGACGTGAAAGATTTTAACGTAATAGCTGGTAAAATGCTAAAAAAAATAGGTGATGCATTAGGAAGACATTCAGTACCCATCAATGTATTTGCAAAGAAATACGCTAGTAAATTGAGGGATGATCTTAAAACTATGACTGATAGAAATGATGAAATTACTACATTAATTTCAAATCATGCTGAATTAGAAATTAAAACTGAACAACTTATTGATACTATGGATAAAATTGCTCAAGCCAAAAAATCAATCATCAATTTAGGAGAAGATAAAGAGATAGATAAAAAAAATATTGAAACAATTGATAATCAAATAGCGAATAATCAGAATGATATAGAATCCATTAAAAACAGTGATAATTATCAAAAATTTCTACAGATTACTAGTGAATTAGATTCTATGTCCGATAAAAAAAATAAAATTAAAAATGAAATAGAAGCACAGTTTACCAAGATTTCAAGACCACTGAACAAATATGTTTACGTTTCATCACTTGATAAACCACAAAAAAAATTATTGGAAAATTTAATTGCAAAACCATATGACATGTTAATTGATTCTAACAGGCAAGATATTATCCAAATATTAGAATCTACAAAAAAAGGTGTGCAATCTGGTTCTGTATCAGTAAAGGATGTCAATAAATCATTATCACATATAGATGAAACACTTTCATCAATAGATAGATTTATTGAAAAAATTTTAAATTTTCATAAAGCAAAAAATGATATTACAAATAAATTGTCAACTTTTGATGTTGAAGAGTTAAAGCAGAAGGAATCTCTATTGAGCAAATATGAAAATAATAAATCGATTTTAGAATCAAAAATTAAATCTGCAGAGAAAGCATTAATGGACACAACTGAATTAATTCCAAAATGGATAAGCTCGTTAGAATCAGTTTTGAATCAAATTTCTGCTGTACAATACACTATAAGATCGAAATGATATGTCTGAATTAAAAAAGAAAAAGTTTGAACGTAAAATATCATTAACAAAAGATGCCAGAGATGGAATATTATCATTTTGTAAAATGAATCATCCTAACGAGGGAATTTTAATTCTTCGTGGTAAATCAAAACATGGTGATGTATACATAGATGAATTAGTAGTTCCACCATTTTCTGAAACTGGTGCAGATTTTGCTGGTTTTCCTCATAATCCATTACCACTGGATCTTAGTTATGTTGGAATAGTCCATTCGCATCCTTCAGGTACAGCTAAACCATCACTTACTGATTTAGATAATTTTTTTGGTTTAGTATCAATAATTGTCAAGTCACCATACGAGGACGATGACATATTTGCGTGGGATAGTGATGGAAGAGAACTACCACTTGTTATTATTTGACGTTGATAGAAAAATATGAATGTAAAAATTCTAACAAAACTTTATAAGTTTTCTAGAATAATTTTTCAACATGATAAATTATAAGGGTTATTTAGTATTTTATTTGCATCATTAGCTGTTAGTATTGGTTTACAATTAGTTTTACCATTTCCATATGGATTGGGCGCAGCATTAGCAATCTTCATCATATTTCCATTACTTTTAAGAAAAAGATACATGGCTAAAATGAGAGGATCAGGTGGTTCAGGATTTGGTTTTGGTGGAGGATTATTTGGTCAAGGTCAGGGTACTGGTGTGAGATATGTATGTCTAACTTGCAATAACCGATTCAAGGGTGGAGATTGTCCTCGTTGCGGTTCTAAAATGAAACGTGCAGATTTCTAAATACGTGTGATTGAATGTCAGAACTAGCACTAGATGTAATTCGTAAGCGGGTATTTTTTCATAATTCAATCGATGTATGGATCTCTGCATGTGATGAAAATAATATTGATTGGTTTAATGTCGAAGAATACAAAAGGTTCATCGCATATTTACTTAAAAATAATTTACAGCTTAAAGCTTTCAATCTATGTACACATGAAGCCGGTGCAACTGAAGAGAAAAAATCAAAATTTGCTGAAATTTTAGGAGAAACAAAAAATTCTGATCCAAATACTGCAACATATACAATCAAACTAAATGATGAATCCATCGGAACAATAAGGAAATTCAGTTTTCAGAACTAATCATTTCTTTAGTTTTGGGTTTACAATTGCATCTAGCGCATTTCCTATAAATACAAAAGCAAGACCCGTAATTGCAATCATTATTCCCGGTGGTGCAATCCACCACCATAGTCCTCGTGCTGCAGCACCATACGTATTTGCATCATGTAGTATTTGTCCCCATGTCGGAAATGTTGGATCACCAAGACCCAAAAAACTTAGACCGGCTTCTGTTGTAATTGCAGCAGGAACCGAAATCGCAATGCTAGCAAAAGCATAAGGTAATAACTGTGGAATCATATGTTTGAAAACTATTTTTGAGTTTTTTTGTCCCATCATTTGTGATGCTTCAACATATTGTCTAGTTTTGATTTGAAGTGCCATACTACGTGAAACTTTCGCAATACCAACCCAACCAAAGATCATTAGAAATCCTACCAGCAAAAATATACTATTACTGATAGTTACGGCAAGAATTATCAAGAAAGGTAATGCAGGAAGTGCATAAATAACATCGTTGAATCTCATCATAACTTCATCAGTTTTTTTTCCTTTGAATCCAGAATATACACCATAAATTAAACCAGATATTACAGAACCAACAGCTACTGCAATGCCAATAAACAACGCAAGTGGTGTTCCCCATAAGAGTCCAACAATTAGGTCTCTTCGTAATTCATCTGTTCCCATCATTCCATACGCTTTTCCACCAACTATTAACTTGGAATCAATGACACTGACTTTTTCATTGGCGCCATAAATATTAACTAAAAATAAATAATCACCCTTTAGTACTTTACCATCTATATTTGCAAATATCATATCTTCACTAGACATATTTTTATTGTATAATTCCATTTCAGAAAAATAAATTTGAATATTTTTTTTAATATTATTATCAGTTGAAAAAATTCGTTCATTGTGCATAACAGTTGTATCGGAATATGGTAATGTTTTCGATAGAAGGAGTATCTCTGATTGATCCGGTCTAATTACAGAAATTTGTAGTAAGTGTGATCCTGAATATTCAACATTAAATTCATAAATGAAATCACTTGGAAAGTCATCATAGTAATACTGCATACCAAATTGATTAGATGTTAATGATATGGTGTCGTCTTTAGTTATGGTTACAGGATTATCTAATATAAGATGCTCAGGAATTTTTTCTGAGACAAAGTAATTTATCCATACTGGTACAGATGTCTTAGGATATGATATCCAGCTACCTGGATTGTTCCATTGTTTGAATGTATCAATAGGAATTGTTATTGCTGATACAGCTGACAATATTATAAGACATGATAAAATTCCAATACCAACAAGACCAACTTTACTTTTAATAAACTCCTTTCTTATTTCGGGTGCACTTATACTACTCATTATGTTTTCACCCTTGGATCGAAATAACCATAGAGTACATCAGCAACAAGTATACTGATCAAAAATAATACCGTAAGCACATACGTTGCGCCAATTATAATTGGTAAATCCATCACACTTATAGCTTCAAAATAAAGTCGTCCCATTCCAGGCCAATCAAATACCGCTTCCGTAATTATCGCTCCACCAAGTGAACCTGAAAGACTTAATGCTAGAATTGTAACAATTGGTGGGGCTGCATTTTTTAATGCATGTTTGTAGATAATCTTTTTTTTACTAATACCAATTGCCTTTTTTGCTATTATGAAATCTTCTTGCAGTGTCCCTACCATAAAATTACGTACAAGATATGCCCATGCGCCAAACCCAATCATTACAATTGTGATTAATGGTAATGCCATATGGTAAAGTAATGCAAAAATGTATTCTGGTTCTGTTGGGAGTATAGATGGTGTTGCCCTCGCAGGAAAAATATGATATGTAAATGCAAATAGAAAGATCATTAGCATACCTATCCACCAAACAGGAAAACTACTACTGACTACTGCAAATGTTGAAGTGATTCGATCAATCACAGAACCCACTTTACTTCCTGCTAGTGCACCCAAAAATATTCCGATTATAGAAATAATTATGGTTGCAGTAGTGAATAATAAGACAGTTCTTGGGATCTTTTCTAGAAGTATATCACCAACATTAGACGAGCCAGAATCACTTGTAAGAAATGTTGCATTTCCAAAATCTAGAATTAATATTTTATACATAGTCAATCCAATTCTTTGTGGAGAATACCATGGGTTATCAAGTCCAAGTGTTTTAATTCGTTCATCAATCTGCGTTTGAATAAATTGCTCAAACTCCTCAACAGTTGCAAAACTTTCAGCTATGGCAGGATTTTCTGTAATTTCAGCTCTAACTTGGTAAACCACTCCCTGCTTTAGGATAATATCCATATTGGAGCCAACCAGTGCAATCGTAAGTAGTAGTGTTATCATCAAAACAGCAAACATGGTTATACACCTCGTAGCTATATACCTCTTCAGACTCAATGTGTATACTAAAGAAATTTACTTTATAACTTCTAGCAAAAACTTTTCAAATGGCGTGTTCTAAATTATGTTAATGATATGCGCTAACTGTGAAAATCATAAGCATTTTGAATGTATAGATTGCCTAAACGATCATAAGACTAGTCTTTGTAATTGTGATTGTCATAATACAGAGCATAAACATGATTAAAATAAAAACTGATTGAATCATACATAATCATTTTACCCCTATATCACTATTTTGGAATTATCTCGATCTTGATCAAAAAATCAAGATTCATAAAGTAGTAAAACAATTTTCGAGAATCACGAAGGAACAATGAAAACGTTTGGAACTCTTGAATATACAATTGATAAGTATTCAGGATCATGGACATGGAAAATAACTGGTGTTAGGGCAGTAATGATGGTTTCAAAGCTCATACCAGAGTTATGGTATGGCAATGGTCCTAATGAAGTTATTATTCCAGATAATGAAAAGAATGTAAAACAAATCAGTCTAATTTTAGAAAGATATCCACTAGAAATATTATCAAAATCTGTTTGGCAACGAAAATTACGCGCAAAAATTATTAAAAAACCAACTAAAATAAAAACTGAAAAACTTTCAAAGGCTGTTGCTGGGAAACAGTTTCGTGGTAAGCTACTTAATTTTCAGAAAATGGGTTTGGATTTTCTTTTGAAATCTTCAGGTAATGCATTACTTGCTGACGATATGGGTCTTGGTAAAACTGTACAAACATTAGCATATATTGCATCAGAAAAACAATCTTTACCAGCACTTATTGTGGCACCTCTTGTTACACTTACTAATTGGCAACGTGAAATTGAAAGATTTATGAAGAAAAAAAGTAAGAATGGTCGTATTGTAGAAAATGATGTACCAACTATAACATCTATACGATCAGGAAAGCGTAGTGAGCTTCCTTACTCTGATTTTTATCTTATCAATTATGAATTGTTGCATAAACGTCAGGATGATTTAGCAAAATTAAAAATTAGAACACTTGTTTGTGATGAAGTACAACATCTTCGTTCTAAAACAACCCAGAAATATAAGGCTGTTAAGACACTTGCATCTGTGAAATCAATGAAGTACAGAGTTGGTCTTTCTGGTACTCCAATATACAATCATGGTTCTGAGATATGGCCAATTGTTGATATTTTAAAACCAGGATTATTGGGTAATTTTAAAGAATTTTGTGAATATTTTTGCTATCAAGATGAAAAGGGCAAAGCAATTGTAGTACCAAATAAGCGTGATAGCCTACGTTACGTATTACAAAGAGATGTCATGCTTCGTAGAAAGAAGTCAGATGTATTAAAGGAATTAAAGGACAAAGTAAGATACAAGGAGACAATTGATGCAGATGAAACTTACTATAAAAATGAACTAAATAAGATTTGGAGTAAACTTGAGGAAGAGCAAAAAAATGCAGAAACTGAATTCAATAAATTAGCATCATATCAAAGAGCAATTCAAAGCGAAAGACAGGCTGCAGGAGTAGCAAAGCTTCATCATGTGACTGATTTTGTGAAAAATATTATGGAAATTGAAGAAAGCGTTGTCGTTTTCTGTCATCATAAATATATTCATAAATTGTTACATGAAAGTTTACAGGAATTCAAACCTTCATCAATTATTGGAGGCCAAAATGACAAAATTAGGCAGGAGAATATAGATCGTTTTCAAAATGGAGATACAAAGTTAATGGTTGCAGGTTTGCGTGCTGGAAGTATGGGAATAAATCTAACACGAGCTAAATATGTTATATTCGCCGAACTAGATTGGAGTCCAGCAATACATCGCCAGGCTGAAGATAGATTGCATAGAATTGGACAAAAGAATACAGTTTTTGCTTATTATTTAATTGGTAAAAGAACTCTTGATGAACATGTTGCTAATATTTTAGTGGATAAAAGCTATGAGATTGACGCTATAATGGATGAAAGTCATGATTCATATGAAAATAAAGAGAAAGCAAAATTGATTCTTGCACAAATCCATGATAGACTTCACACTAAGTAAGTCATCTATACTAAACAATGAAAAAAGTGATGAATGTTCCTAGCCTTTACCTATTCGGAACATCTTTGTACTGCATTCAGGACAAGTACCTTTTGTTGCTGGTTTACCATTCTTGAGGGTTACAGCTGTGGCACCAGTCATTTCTCTCTTTGTTCTACATTTGACACAATAACCTGTTGTCATGTGTATGGGTAGTATCTAGAAGTATTAGCAGGACTTTGTTAATGAGAATTAACATAATTGTGACTGTGATTAACACAGAATCAACCAATTTTAGCACTAATTACTAGATCAATTAGCAAATAATCAAATAAAACATAGCTAACTAACTGAAATATCCATGAAATTCAACGTGATTGCGTATTTTTCTATAATTTTGATCTTGTTAATACCCGTTAATGCATTTGCTGATTCTGTAAGTCTGTCAGTGGATCTTCCTATATTTACAGATAATGATAAAATTGTGATTTATGGTGACGTTTCAACTGAAACTACACTACAGGTTATAATTACTGATCCAGATGAAATAATTATACTAAATCAAACTATCATAATACCAGTTGGAGATTTTACATATGACATGATAATTGGTGATTATGAATTAAATCGTAGTGGACATTATAACATATCTGTAATACACGGTGAGTCAAAAATTATAGAACAATTTTTCTATGATTCTGAACATAACATTAATCCAATGAAAGTAGATAATACATTAGAAAGTTTCACAGAATCTGAGATGATAATTGTATTTGCTGTAGCATCTGCTATAATTATTAGCGTGCTGATTTTTCTTGCACGTGGTTCTATACGTAGAAAAAAAACTGAATATGATACTGGCGAATGGGAATCAAAAAAGAACCGGGATTATGAAAAATACCACTCTGAATGGATGAGTGATGAAGTTAGTTTTGAACGTAAAGGAAAAAACAAACTCAGTGATGAAGATTTTAGGAAGTCACTGTTAAGTAAGAATTTACCAGACTATTACGCAACTTTACAAGTACAAAAAGATGCAAATCAAGATGAGATAAAAACTCAGTTTAGAAAGCTAGCAAAAAAATGGCATCCAGATAGGAAGCAGGGTGATGACGCAGAGAAAAAAATGGCTCAAATAAACATGGCATATGAAGTTCTTTCAAACACAAAGCGTAGAAAGATGTATGATCAGCATTTTTCTGAAAAGTCATGATATTGGTGGAAAAATAACAAAATTTTATGAAAATTTAAGTATATTTTTGTTCCTCATATGACGTGAGCCTAGAAAAAACTTTCAATGTAGAGAGACTTTACAACCACATCGTTCATTACTATATGGATAAAAAAGGTGTTTCAAAAGAGGATGCCAATAAAATTGCGCAGGGAGTAATTAGGCGAGAACTTCAGCGATATGTTTGTAAAGATGGTAAATGTGGTCATCTATCTTATGATCATATAAAAAATCAGGATACATGTACCATAATTAATTGCAATTGCCGTAAATTTGTTAAATAGATAATCAACATAATTTAGTTGGCGATACTTGACATCAATTAATGAGCTATCTAAAACTGGAAAAAAACAATTAGAAGATGGGCAATATGAAGATGCATTAAGTTCATTTGAACATGCAATATCATTAAATCAAAATGATCCAGATTTGTGGAATTTGAAAGGTATTGCATTAAGAAGTCTTGGACGATACAATGAGGCAGTAGAGTGTTTTAACAAATCTTTGGAAATCGATCCACGTGATAAACATTCGTCATAGTTAGTTTATAAAAATTCTATAGCAGCTACTCCAAAATAGTAACCAATGAAAATCAGTGTCATACTCCAAGCGCAAGAACCTAAAATTGTATATGCTAGAAATTTTGGTAGTTTCATCTTCAGCAAGCCGGCTGGTATGGAAATCATTTCTCTAAATACTGGTATCATCCTACCAAATAATACTGCTTTATCACCATATTTTTGAAACCATTCTTCAACCCTTACTAGTTTTTTTTCAGAAACCTTGACATATTTTAAATATTTCAGTAATGCTGTTCTACCAAGTTTTAGTGCAATTAGATAGATTACAGTTGAACCAATTGATGCACCAAGTCCACCCAAAATTCCCAAGAAAAATAATTCAAGTAATCCAAGACCATTTTGTGATGCAATAAATCCAGCTGTTGGGAAAACCGCCATAGTTGGTATTGGTGGAATTACTGTTTCAATCAATGCAGCAAGAAATACCCCAGCATACAGATAATCTGTCATTAATGTGGAAATAAATTCAATAATTGATTCAAGAGGCATAAGTTTCTATCAAATTTTTGTATTGTTTATACTTTCGTGAGCTTTTGTCAATTATAGGCTCAAGTT
>CACHDH010000002.1 GCA_902578515.1 uncultured marine group I thaumarchaeote
AGATACACTTCCTGATTGGTACATAAAAAAATATGGAAAACAACCATGTGTCAATATTGGCACTGCAGGTCATGTGGATCATGGAAAAACAACTCTAATTCAGGCTCTAACTGGCACTTGGACAAGTGTACACAGTCAGGAACTAAAGCGAGGTATTACTATACGCGTTGGATATTCAGACGCGGCATTTTACAAATGTAAAGACTGTGAATCACCATTAGGATATTCAACTGAACCAAAATGCAATAACTGTGGAAAAGAAAGTGAATTATCAAGAGTGATAAGCTTTGTTGACAGTCCAGGGCACGAAAGTTTGATGGCTAACATGCTTTCTGGCTCCGCATTAATGGACGGCGCTTTACTGCTAGTAGCTGCAAACTCCAAAGTACCACAACCACAGACAAAAGAACATCTTCTAGCCTTGCAAATATTAGGAATCAAACAAATTGTAATTGTCCAGAACAAAATTGATTTAATATCACATAAAGAAGCTTTATCAAATTATTCTGAAATTACAAAGTTTGTAAAAGGAACCAAGGCATCTAGCTCTCCCATTATACCAATCAGTGCACAGTCATCTCTTAATGTGGATGCTTTAATTGGTGCTATCGAGGAAACAATTGAAACACCAGCTAGAGATGAATCTAGTGATAGTGTAATGCATGTTTTACGATCTTTTGATATAAACAAACCTGGAACCAAAATAACAAATCTCAAGGGCGGTGTAATTGGCGGCAGTTTAACTCAGGGAAAACTATCAGTGGGTGATGAAATTGAGATTAAACCTGGAATACTTAACTCGAAGAAAAAATCTTATGAACCGATACAAACGGAAATTGTTTCTTTGGGAACAGGCGCTGGTATTGTTGATGATGTAAAATCTGGCGGTCTAGTTGCAATTGGAACAAAACTTGATCCAGCTCTCTCAACAAGTGATTCCCTTATAGGATCTGTCATTGGCAAGCCTGGAACATTGCCTGAAAATTCCACAGAAGCTAAACTAAAGATCAGCTTGTTTGATACTGCTGTTGGCTCTGGTGGAGAAACCAAAGTAGTACCTGTAAAAGTCGGCGAATTGCTTAGAATTAATGTTGGAACAGCACCTGTACCTGCAAAAGTAAGCAAGGTAAAGTCTGATAACATCGAAGTAGAATTTCGAAGACCAGTATGTCTTTTTGATAAGGGAAATGTTGCACTAAGTAGAAGAATTGCAGAAAGATGGAGACTGATTGGTGCAGGAATAATTGGTTGAAGTTATTTGCGATACAAGCTTTTTGATTCACTTAGCTACTAGAAAGATCAAGAACATTGATTCTGTAAATACGGAGATTGGTCAAATACAATTTGTTGTTCCATCTGTCGTGTTAGGCGAACTGGAAAGACTTTCTAAAACTGAAGAGAAAAGACAGGATGCTACAACAACTCTCGAATTTGCACAAAATTTGAAGACCATTGAAATGTCAGGAAAGTTTGCGGATCAATCAATAATTAACCACGTAAGAAATCATGGAGGCATGATTGCCACGATGGACAAGGAATTAAAAAACAAAATCAAAAGCCTAAATGGCTCGATCATTTCATTCTCAAATGATAAGATCGTTTTGGAATCCTAGCAAAATTTAACAGTAGTGTAATGGAAAATTAAGCAAATGGGAGACCTCAAACTTACAAGTTCTGCTTTTTCTGATGGCAGTGAGATACCACGGGAATGTGGATATAAGAATGGAAATAAACAGCCACCCTTGACCGTTAGTGGAACTCCTGACGGAACAAAATCTCTAGCTCTCATTATGGACGATCCAGATGCTATGGGAGCTGTTGGAAAAGTTTGGGTGCATTGGGTTGCATGGAACATAGATCCAACTACAGAATTAGAAAACTTGACAGCAGAGGGAATGACAGATTTTGGTGAAGTAGGATATGGGGGACCTGCGCCTCCTGACAAAAGACACACGTATGTCTTCAAACTTTATGCGTTGGATAGTATGCTTGATCTTTCTAGCGAATCTACAAAGGCAGATGTTGAAAAAGCAATGGAAGGTCACATCTTAGAACAAGCAACACTTACAGGCACATACGCGCCTTGAAAATTTAATTCTGTTTTTCCGCTATACGCATTCTTGCATATTTGTCATCTGGAGAAAATTTTGCTGGATGACATAGTACAGTTTGTTTGTTACATTTTTTGCATTCAGTTTCCAATGTGTATGTTCCACACGAAGAACATTTCCTTAAGTGAAATCGCATTATCCTTCACCAGTTTTTCTGGACTCTTCTCTCGTAAATTTAAAAGTGCCCTTATTTTTTCCAATATTTTTTTCTATGGTTTCTAAAACAGGCTTGAGTGTTTTTTCTGCAGATTTAAAATCCGAATCCGTCACGCTTATTCTGTATTTTGGCGCTCCTATATACAAAATTTTTACATTTTTGTCAGCAGTTTCAAAACCTTCCAAGCTTTTCTTGATGTTCTCAACTCCGTTTGAACTACTGTCTGTTAACTCTAAAATTCCTCTAATTTCTACGGATGGAAGCTTAATTTTGGTACTTACCTCCTCAATTGAGCTTAAAGTTTTTTTGGGAAGTTTTAACTCATTAAAAACTTCGATTCCGTTTGTAGCAATGTCAACAATCCCGTCATAAACAGAATCATACTTTGAAAGGATTTTGTCTTCTAGCTTTTCAATGTCAGTCTTCGATAATTTTGATTTCTCCTGTATGTTTTTCATAATGCCCTTTCCTTTTTCGAATCGTTTTACATCAAGCAGTTTCTTTTTCTGTTGATCCCTTGAAACCTGCTTGAGTGACAGATCAATCTCTTCTCTGCCTTCCCTAATCTTCTTGACAAGCAGAACTTTTTTTTCTCCCTCCTTTACAAATTTGTTAATATTACGTACCCATCCATGCGCTATTTCTGAAGCGTGTAAGAATCCCTGGATATTGTTATACTCATCTAGTGTAGCATAAGCACCATGGTCACCTATCTTGGTGATAGTAGCAACCACAATTTCTCCTACCTCTGGTAATTCATGTATTTCAGTTGTCATTCGTTGTATTTTTTTAACTAGGTAATTTATTGTTGCTGTCTAGAAATCTATCCCTTTCTTTGCTTTTATGCCAGATTTGAATGGATGCTTGATTTCCTTCATTTCAGTCACAAGATCTGCTAGCTCTATGACTTTCTCTTCTGCATGATTGCCTGTCAAAACAAGATCAAGCTCAGGCGGCTTTGATTTTATGAGATCTATCACATCATCCAAATTGAGTAATTTCAGTTGTAGTGCATAGTTGATCTCGTCCAGTATAACAACATCAAATTTACCGGACATGATCTTTTCTTTACTGATATCCAGTGTGTCATTTGCTGCTTTTACATGATCTTCGCGTGGGCTTTTGTCATCTAAAATACCTACAAATCCCTTACCAGCAGTAATCATTTCAAACTCGGGAGCTAGTCTTTTTGCAGAATCTAGCTCACCGTAATGCCAAGAGCCTTTTACAAACTGAACCATGCAAACCTTGTGGTTGTATCCTACCGCCCTTAGTACAAGTCCAAGTGCAGCAGAGGTTTTTCCTTTTCCTCCACCCGTATATACTATAACAAGCCCCTTTTCACTCACACATACTTTGAATTTTCTCTAAACTAAAAAGATTGATAGTAGATGAAATTCCTAGACAAAGAATTGAGAGTTCCAAGATTAGTAGTTGCTGGAGCAACCAGCGAAGTTGGCAAAACATCGATCACGTCTGCGATTATCCATGGGATGAAGAAACGGGGGTATAGCGTACAACCATTCAAAGTTGGTCCTGATTATATTGATCCCAGTTATCTTTCTGCGATATCAGGTAAGGACACAAAAAATTTGGACGTATGGTTAATGGGAGAAAGCGAACTTGTACATAGTTTTGTAAAAAATTCCACGTCTGATATTTCTGTAATTGAGGGTGTTATGGGTTATTATGATGGATTTGGAGGAAAGACAAACTACGCCAGCACACATCATGTTGCATCACTCATAAAATCTCCCACCATTTTAATTTTAGATGCAAGTAAGGCGGCACGTTCCATCGCTGCAACTGCGCTAGGATTTACAAAGTTTCATCGTAATTCTAGGATTGTTGGTATAATTTTGAATAAGATTGGTAGTAAGAAACATGAAAACATGTGCAAGCAAGCACTTGCAAACCTGAAGGTTCCAATACTAGGCTCCATATTAAAAAATTCTGAGAGTTTGGATTCACGACATCTTGGACTTATTCCTGTAAGAGAACACAGATCACTGCAAAATAAGATTAGGAAAGTTTCCCGTGAGATTTCTGACAATCTTGACATTGATAAAATAATTAAGATTTGTAAAAACGTGCCAGAACTTCCAACGGTTCGGTCAAAAAAAATCAAAAAATCCATTGCTACGGTAGCAGTTGCACTTGATAGTTCATTTAATTTCTATTATCACGACAATCTTGAGGCGTTACGTAGAGAAGGAGCAAGATTGAAATTTTTCAGTCCAGTAGCAGATAAAAAAATTCCAAGATGTGATTTAATCTACATTGGTGGAGGATTTCCAGAAGTTCTAGGGCAATCACTTGAACGGAACACGACTATGAGGAAGCTGATAAAAAAACAAGCTGAAGAGGGAATGCCAATCTATGCGGAATGTGGTGGCCTTATGTATCTCACAAAATCGATCGATTTTGGTAACAAGAAATACAAGATGATTGGCTTGTTTGACACAGAAACTAAAATGACGAAGAAAATGACGCTAAACTATACCGAAGGGAGAATAACATCAAGTTGCCTTATTTCTACTCCTAGAAAATTTCGTGCGCATGAGTTTCATTACTCAAAGATTCGAAACCTACCAAAGGATGCTAAACTTGTATATGATCTGAAGATTGGTGAGGGAATATCTGGTAAAAAGGATGGACTTTCTGAATACAATACGCTTGCATCATATTGCCATCTGTATTTTGATAGCGCAAAGTATGCTACGAAACTTGTTAGTAAGAGAGTTTAGATTGGTTTCAGTCTCGCTGAATTTTTTAGTAAATAAAAACCTGAAGCAGTCATAGCAATTCCAACAATTGTCCAAACTATATCAACTTCAATTCCATTAATTCCATACATGTAATTGAATGGTATAGCTACAATAATTCCAATAATTATAATACAAATGGATGCAACTTTTTTTCCAACCATTTACTAATTTTCCCTTAACAGTTTGAATAATGCATTAATTGTTGATGCAGCACAGGAACTTCCACCCTTCCTACCAATATTGGTGATAAAGGGAACACTAGTAGTTTGCAACTTATCCTTAGATTCGACCGCTGCAATAAAGCCCACAGGGATTCCAACAATTAGGGCGGGCTTTGTAATACCCTCCTCAACCATCTTTATGACCTCATATAGGGCAGTTGGGGCACTACCTATAGCTACAATCCCTCCATTCATTTGAGAGGCAACAATACGCATGGATGCCTCGGCTCTTGTCTTACCTTCTTTCTTAGCAGTTTTAATCACATCTGGGTTAGAAATGTTACAAATCACTTCATTTCCAAAATCTTTTGTATTCTGCTTGTTGAGAAATCCAACAAGACCGTTAACGTCACAGATGATGCTACAACCGTTCTTTAGAGCGGACATTCCGCTAGAAATTGCATCTTTGTGGAAAACAATTTTGTTTTTACCTGCAAAGTCAAAGTCAGCAGTCGCATGTATCATGCGTCTTACTATAGGCCATTCTAGCTGATTGTACGAATGAGGACCCACTTCACTATCAATTACTTGCATACTTTCGTCCTCAATATTCTGCCCCTTCCTAGTTTGCATCTTCTACCTCCCTTGCCCGCTCTAAAATCAAATCTATCATTTTTTCATCAGTTCCAAGATGCTTAGTAATGCAAACTTTGCTCAGGTTTGATTTTTCCAGTGCTGGTTTCAGATCATTGTTGATGTCAGTCTTTACGTGTGCTCCCTCATGTAGAAAATAGAAAACTATGACCAAAACCTCAGGCTTGTTTTTCTCGCAACTTTGTATTCCTTGTTCAATATTTGGCTCCTCAATTTCTAAAAAGCATCTATCAACGTTTCTGTATGAATTTCTTAAACTATCAACAATGTAGTCTATTGAAATTTTTGCATTAGGATCCTTGCTGCCATGACCAATTATAAGCACATCAATACTATCTTTTGATAACAAAACTTGATTTTCCTTTAGAGCAGAATCAATTCTGTTGTCGACTAAATCAACCAGAGTTTTATGCATGGTCATAGGTTTTGATACTACAAACTTGATCTTTGTATCTTTTTGATATTTCATCGCATCTGCCACAGCAATTTTCACCTTTTTTCCAGGATAAAGAAAATACGGAACAATTGTCATCTCATCAACATTTTTTTTAAGACACTTATCCATTCCATCCTCAATAAATGGTGGGACAACTTCTAGAAAACAAAATTCTGAAAAATCATAATTACCTTTCTCTTTAACTTTTTTGCAAATAATCTCTAACTCTTCTTCTGCCTCTCTTTCTCTACTTCCCCTATCTATGAGTAATAAACCACGTTTCATTCTTGAATCCTCGCTATAGCTATTGTCAGATCTGGTGAGAATTTTTGTTTTTCAACAATTAAACTACCACCTGATGATTTTATTGCAGCAGCTTCAGATACACTAGCTGTTCCCTCGTATCCTTCAACCATTTTGGATGGGTTAGGCGTTTTGATAGGCGCAAGATCATCTTTATCATAAAGTTCCAATGGTACATTCATTTCTTTTGTAAAATCATGTAATCCTGCAGCATCTTCTCTTTTCTTGGTAGATGCAAGCCTGGCTATGGATTTTTTACTTAGATTGAATTTTTTCAAAGACGTATCTAATCCTTCCATTATCTTCTCTTTTGTAGTATTCCAATGTAAACCGATTCCTACAACCAGGCTAGGAGGTCTGTAAACAACTGCGTTTTCTAATATATCATTGTCATCAATATGTTCATCTGAGATGATCAAGTAACCTTTTGATTTTGATTTTTTTAATTCATCAAGCGTTGAGTATGATGAAACATTTTCTGGTAAGTTTTGCTTCCACCAATTCCGTGAACCACAGCTTTGATACACAGCTATTTTTTCCTTATTCACCATAAATGCACTAATTCTAGTCACGTTAGAATCATCATCAATCTTCCATCCAAAATCTTTTCCAACAAGGTCTACTGCAATTGTTTTGTTTACATCCGCAGCAGTTGTTATTACAGGAGTTGCACCAAGTTTTTTTGCGATATCATTTGTTAATTCATTCGCTCCACCTAAGTGTCCAGAAAGCGTACTGATGACAAACTGAGACTGATCATCAATTACAATAACAGCCGGATCCGTTTTCTTATCTTTCAAATGCGGTGAGATTAATCTTACAACAGCGCCTAAAGAGAACAAGCAAACTAGTGCATCATTTGATTTGAATAATTCTGCAATTTTTTCCGTTGTGCTATTAGTATACCAGTTAATCTCATCGTTACCATCAGAGAATTTATCTGGAGCAAATATTTCCCAGGAAGAGAATTTTTCCTTCAGGTCTCTTGCGATATTTATGCCGTTTTTAGTAATAGCTAGTATTCCTATTCTTTCCATGTGTTGCTTGTATTCTAGTTTAATAAAATCCCTTACTGTTTGGGATAGCGTGCTAATACACTCTCATCAAAATTAAACAGAATAATTTCGATAGGGATCTTATTTTCTGAATGACTTCTCATTTGTTTATGAACCTCTGAACAAATTAGATCAAAAAAGCCATCAATATTGTTTTCAAGGATAATCTCTTGAACATTTCTTGCCGTATTTGCGTTTTTTATTTTCTCGATAATATCTTCATCAGCATTACATTGGCTTGCTAATTCCGAGAGAAAGTTCATGTCAACTTTTGAACCTTTTACATGCGTCTGCTTTACACCAGTTGCCATTTTGGCAAATTTTCCAATAAATCCACACACATGTGCTTTATTCATTCCTTTTTTTGCACATTGTGAAATTGTATATCCAGAAAAATCTCCGAACTGTACAAATGAATGGTCAGGAAGATCAAAAATCTTTCTTGCAAAATCTTCACTCCTTCCACCAGTTGTCAGTACAACTGTACTGTCTCCCATTGAAAGCACGACATCAAGTTGCTGTCTAATAGCAGCTGCAAATGATGCAGTTGAGTAAGGTATTACAATACCACTTGTTCCCAAAATCGATATTCCACCAACAATTCCAATTCGTGGGTTGTCGGTCTTTGGTCCAAGCTCCTTACCTTTCGGGACTGATATCACTACTTTAACTCCATTCTTTTCTAAAATTTCCTTACCAACTTCAGTTAAATTTTCTATGATCATTTTTCGTGGAGTTGGATTAATTGCAGCTTGGCCAATCTCTAATCCTATTCCAGGTTTTGTTACCCTACCTACCCCATCACCGCCATCTATCTCAATAGAATTTGTTTTTGAAGTGAGCTCCAAGTCGACGATGATCTCTGCACCATGTGTTACGTCAGGATCGTCACCGCCGTCCTTAATTACTGAGCAACATGCCTTATTTTTTTCAAATTCACAACTGTTGATATTAATTTTGATTCTAGATTTTTTGGGAAGTAAAACATCAACTGTTTCAATTTTTTTTTGATTTATAATTGATAAAATACAAGCTATTGAGGCAGCTGTAGCACTTGTACCAGTTGTAAATCCGGTACGATTCTTACCCTCTGGTTTTTCTGGCTGCTCCATAATGAACAAGCGATGATATCCTTAAAATCAATTGTTGTATGATTTTTTTCATGTCAAATACATCCACAGGAATAGTTGTTGTTGGTGCTAATGGTTTTGTAGGAAAAAATCTAAGAAGTTTTCTTTATGAAAATAAGCTCAATGTTTTAGCAATTTCTAGGAAAAATTTTCAGAAGCATTCATCTGAGATCAAGATAATATCAACAAATATCTCAGAGCCAAAACTTCAAAGCAAACTCAAAAACTATAGTGCTTTGATTAATTTAATTGGTATAGGGAGACAAACTCCAAAATCTACATTCGAAGAGATCAACCTGAATCTAACAAAAGACGTAATTAAAACATGCAAAAACGCTGGAATAAAAAAAATTATCTTTATCAGTGGTCTTGGTGTCTCCAAAAGTAATACATCAGATTATTTTGCTTCAAAATACAAAGCTGAACAAGAAATAATCAATTCTGGATTAGATTATACTATATTTCGTGCTTCTTATATTATGGGGAAAACGGATCATTTAACCAAGGCTCTTTCTAAGCAAATGAAAAATGGAGTTATAGTCATTCCGGGTTCTGGTAAGTATAGATTGCAGCCAATATTTGTGGAGGATGTTGCAAAAATCATTCTAGAGGCGGTTCTTGAAAAAAAATTTTCCAAGAAGATTATAGATCTCGTCGGACCGCAAAAGATTAGTTTTGAAGATTTTGTGAAACTTTTTACTGGAAATACAGGAGTAAAAATTAAAAAAATTAGTATAGAAGATGCATATGATGAAGCAAAACGTAATGCAAAAGCTGTTTATGGTTTAGAATCATTAAATATTCTAGTTGGAGATTATACCAGTGATGGAAAACAATTACAAAAACTATCTAATGTTAAACTAAAAACTATTCAAGAATTTTTACAGGCCAGCAGCCTTTCTTAGATCTTCGGCCTTGTCGGTCTTTTCCCAGGTAAATTCTGATTCGTTTCTTCCAAAATGACCATAACCAGCAGTCTTTTTGTAAATGGGTCTTTTTAGATTCAAATGAGAAACTATTGCAGCAGGTTTCATGTCAAAGTGTGCATTTAGAATTTTCTCAATCTGTTCTTCAGATATTTTGTTTGTTTCAAATGTGTTAACCATTATAGATAATGGTTGACAGACTCCTATGGCATAAGCAATCTGTACTTCACATCTATCTGCAAGACCAGCAGCCACAAGATTTTTTGCAACATATCTGCACATGTAACAAGCAGATCTATCCACCTTTGATGGATCCTTTCCCGAAAATGCTCCACCACCATGTCTACCCATTCCACCATACGAATCAACAATAATTTTTCTACCAGTAAGTCCAGCATCGCCATGAGGTCCTCCAATTTCAAATTTTCCGGTTGGATTTACATGAATCACAATGTCATCACGCCACCAATTTCCACAAACAGGCTTTATCACTTTATCAATAATCTGCTTTCTAATCTCCTCATTCGATATCTCAGGATCATGTTGAGTTGAAATTACAATCGTTTCAACCCTTTCTGGTTTGTCATTTACATATGCAACAGAAACTTGAGATTTACCATCTGGTCTTACCCATGACAATTCTTTTGATTTTCTAACATCAGCGAGTTTTTTTGTAAGCTTGTGAGCCAGTGATATTGGCAATGGCATAAGCTCATCAGTTTCATTTGTTGCATAACCAAACATTAATCCCTGGTCGCCTGCTCCTTGCTCCTTTTGTGTTTCTGATACTGTTACTCCTTGTGAAATATTTGGGCTCTGTGGATCTATCTTTACAACAACTTTGCAAGTTTTTGCATCAAATTTCAATGCAGCATCATCATAACCAATTTCCGCAATAGTATCCCTCACTACTTTTTCAATGTCAAATTTTCCCTTTGAGGTAACTTCACCAGCAACTGTAACAAAGTCTGTAGTTACTAATGTCTCAACGGCTACTCTCGAATCTGGATCCTGTCTAAGAAATTCATCTAATATTGCATCAGAAATATGATCACAGACTTTATCTGGATGTCCTTCAGTTACTGACTCTGATGTGAAAGTATACGTTTTAGACATTGGTGATACAATCTAAAGCTCGTTTTCTAATTTGATAAAAAGTACATTATTTCCTCGTAGAATTACTCGTCCAAATTTTTCTACGGTTTTACCATCATTTAGCTCCTCAGCGTCAGTCATAATCAAATTCATGTAAGAATCAACATTATCGATCTTCCCTCTATATTCAACATCATTTTTCAGTCTTACAGTCACAGATTTTTTTGTATTTTTTTGTAATGTAGTTAGGGGTCTTTTTGATGTTGTTTGTGACATAATATTCTCTGTGTTGCCTCTTTGACAACAAAATAAAAGCCTTGCCTATTTGAATGATAAGGAAAATTTCATTAGTTTTCCATGCAAACACTAAATGTATGATTAAAACTGGATTAAAAGAACTAGATCAATTCCTTGGTGGTGGAATTAAAGGGGGATTAATTACTAGTATTTCTGGACAGAGTGCTACCGGAAAAACACAATTAGCGTTTCAAATCTGTCTTAATGCTTTGGATAGTGGGAAGGAGATCCTTTTTCATGATACAACTGGTGAATTTAGACCTGAAAGACTAGTTGAAATGATGGAATATCAGAAAATTAACCCATCCCTACTTGACAGAATTAAAATAAATCGGGTTACTAATACTGTAGAGCAACTACAATCACTGACAAAAACAACATTTGAAAATTATTCTTTACTAATAGTAGACAGTGTAACAGATCTTTTCTCATTTGAATACTCAAAAAAAGAACAATCTTTTGAAAAAAATATTTCTTTTATGAAATATATGCATACTTTATCAATAATTGCCATTGAAATGCAAATTCCTATAATCATAACTAATACTGTTCGAAGTATTAACAAATATGAAAAGGAAAACTTGGAGGAATCAATCAGTATGTACATACATAATAAGATAAGACTTTCAAAAAATGGTAATGGGTATTCATGTCAAGCTAGCTCTCCTTTTGATAACAAAAAATTTCAATATACTATAATGTCAAAAGGCCTAACTGATCAATCTTAATCTATTTAATACACTAAGAACGTGTATACACAATGGCAGGATTTACTGAATATATTCCTATTATTACAATTATTTTGTTTGCTGCAGGAATTGTAGGTGCGATGGTTTATGAGCGAGTTAGAACAAAAAATATTGAAGAGTCATCATCCTGAAGCTTTTCTAGAAGAAAAATTTCATTCATTAGGATTTGAACAACTAACTGATATTCAAAAAAGAGCTACACCTATAATTTATCAAAAAATTGATTCATTGATCATAGCTCCAACAGGCTCAGGTAAAACAGAATGCTCAGTAATTCCTATTTTTTCGCAGATAAAAGAAACAAAAAAGCAGGGAAAAATCAAAGCACTTTACATTACGCCATTAAGAGCACTTAACCGAGATGTTTTTCGAAGAATAATCAAATATGCTGAATTGGATGATCTAACAATTCAAGTTAGACATGGCGACACACCACAATCAGTTAGAAAAAAAATCTCAGAGTCACCACCAGATGTACTAATTACAACACCGGAAACACTAGTTATTCTTCTCACTCAACAGAAAATGTTATCTGCGCTTTCTGAACTAGAACGTGTTATAATTGATGAAGTGCATGAGCTTCTTTCCAGTGAACGTGGATCTCAGTTATCCATAAGTCTAGAAAGACTACAGCTTAATTCAAACCAGAAAATTATACGGACTGGACTGTCGGCTACTGTTGGAAATGTTGATGATGCTGCGCACTTTCTTGTTGGAACAGAGAAACCATGTAAGATAATTCAAGATAAGTCAATGAGGAAGTATGATGTTGAAGTAAAATTTGTTAAAGGTTCAATTTCTGAGGTAGCTGATTCAATTATTCAATATGTTGAAAAATTAGAAATAAATTCTCCAGTTCTTTTGTTCACTAATACTAGGGGTGAATCTGAATTTTTAGCCTCAATTTTAAAAGAAAAAACTGTGATGAATGTAGAGCTGCATCATGGTTCACTGTCAAAGCAAGTTAGAGAGGAAACAGAGAGCATACTTCGTAGCGGGGCAAGTGGTATAGTTGTATGTACATCATCTCTTGAATTAGGATTAGACATTGGTTCAGTGGAACTTGTAATTCATTATGGCTCACCACGCCAAGTATCAAAATTAATGCAACGTATAGGCAGAAGTAAGCACTTTCGTAATTCTTCAGCAAGGGGTCTAATTATCACAAACAGTGCTGATGATGAATTTGAAACCAAGGCAATTCTTGACAGAATAAAAAATAGTTCTATTGAAGAACAAAAAATTCATGATGATTCGCTTGATGTTTTAGCCCACCACCTAGTAGGTCTGTCACTCCAGATGGGTGAATTATCTATTGATTTTGCTTATAAAATAATCAAACAAGCCTATCCATTTAGAAATCTAACATTAGATGAGTTTTGTAATGTTTTAGAGATCTTGGACAGTATCTACATTCTATCCTTTGACAAGAAAAAAATGAAATTCTGGAAAACACGAAAGGCATTCAGATATTATTTTGAGAATCTATCAACAATTCCAGATATTTTAAAATTCAAAGTATTTGATTCAGTAGGAAAAAAGATCATAGGATCCTTAGATCAAAGGTTTGTTGGTGATCATGGTGAAGCAGGGAACATCTTTGTTCTACGTGGAATGCAATGGAGGATACTGAATGTTGATGAAAAGGCTTTACAAGTAAACGTTGAACCAATTCGAGGCGAACGAAGGAATGTTCCTTATTGGGAAGGAGAAAACATTCCGGTAGATTACAATACAGCGCAAAAAGTTGGGCTATTCAGGAATAAAGTAAAACGTGGCTCATTATCAATGCTTAACAAAATAATTCCAGAACTAGATTTTAGCGTTATACCAGATGAGAAAACTATTGTAATTGAGTCCGTAAGAACAGATCGCAATGTTGTGATTCACGCATGTTTTGGTACAAAAATCAATTCAACCCTCGCAACCATACTTTCCTCACTACTAGAATCTATTCTTGGGCAAGTTGTTCAATCAAGATCAGATGCATACAGAATTGTTTTGGAATCAAACGCAAGAATTAACCAACAGATGATTATCGATGCTTTAATTGAGAAATTTGATCTTCGTGATATTGTAACTGCATCATTGATTGGAACACATAACGTTAATTGGAGAACATGGTGTGTTGCAAAAAAATTTGGGATGGTAGGTCGTGGGGCTATTTATGATAGAAAATCAGGTCGTTTTCTTTACGAACAATATCAAAATACGCCTGTTGTTATGGAATCATTAAGAGAGCTATTCCATGATAAGTTTGATCTACAATCAACTGAAATCATTTTAAATAAAATTAGAAATAAGGAAATTCAGATTGAGTGGGTTAATGTCAGCAAGTTTTCCAAATTAGCTGAACCACTATTAGATCACACTACAAAATATTATTCATCCCCAGCAAGTGTTGATAAGGCAATTCTTGATTTGGTAAAAAAACGGTTATTCAAAGCCAAGCATCGTCTAATCTGTGTTCGCTGTGGAAAATGGCAGTTAGCTGTAATTACGGAAGATGTAAAGAATCACCTTAGTTGTAAATATTGTAAAAGTAGGCAAATTACAGCCACATTTTATTCAGATCATGATTTAGTCAAGATCATTCAGAAAAAACATAGTGGGAAAAAACTTTCAACTGAAGAAAATCAAAAATTTAAACGTGCTTGGAAAGTAGCTTCGTTAATTGAAACTTTTGGTAAAAATGCTATAATTGTTTTATCAGGTTATGGTGTTGGTGCTGATACTGGTGCGAGAATTTTACGAAATATGACTGATCAGGAGCTAATGTATAAACAAATTTACGAAGCTGAAAGACAGTATGTAATGACAAGAGGTTTTTGGGATTACTAATTCTTTTTTACAATAGTTGAAAACGGTGTCAAAAACAATTCAGTTCTACCTTCAAGACCAGCTTTTGCGTTAACAGCAGTAACAGAAATTATCTCCCCACTAGAAAGTCCATCTAGTAGGATTGCTTGGTTTCTCCACCCTTTAATCCAAATTTGACCGCTATCATCTTCAACAAACATTTCTGATAACAGGATCGTTTCGCCAGTTTTTGTTTGAATTTCGCGCTTTTCTGGTTCTTTCAAAATAATGGCTTCTACACAATAATTATTTTCCAATTCAATCTCAGAAATTTTTGTCCTCAGGCTAGATAATTCTGGTATATTCTGATCATCATCAATTTTTCTTACAAATGAATCATGATTTAGTGTTACAGCATTACCAAAAACTTGTGAAGGCATGCATTCTATAACATCTTCCACATTAATAGAATCCAGCATATTTGAGAAGTCTGATAAGTACATCATGTTTTTCTTATTATCTATACCAATTGCAGAAGTTTTATCTCCATCATTTCTTTTGATTGATGCAATGCGTACAATAATAGGCTCTGACTCTTTTCCTCCCTCAATTTCAACTAACGTTGCCTCATTTCCATGTATTTCGAGACCCTGATTTCCTATCTTTGTTCTAACACCTAACAACCTAACTTTTGCATCCTGGGAAATAACTTTAGGTAAAAATGATTCATCTTTTCCCCATATGACAACTCCTTTGGTGGTACCATCTTTCCCTTTCAATCTCATTCTAAGTCCTTTTCCGGGTTCTCCACGACGATTAGTGAATTGTAGTGTAGTGATATTACCATCTATTTTACCAGAGACAACCATATTGTCTTGATTTTCTTTAACTTCACTAACATCAATCGTTAATTCATCAACTGCTCGAATTTTACTCTCTTTATTGGTTGATTCGATGTTAGATCCTGAACCAACATTTAGTGTTGGGCTGCCATTAAGATCTGCCTTAACATAAGCCTTGATTATTTTTATCAGATCACCCGGCTTAAGATCTTCAATTCCTGGCAGGTTAGCTTTTTCATCCCAAAGCTTAACGCTCACAGTAGAATCATTATCATACACAGTCATAGTTCTAAGTAGAAAGGGCGAACCATCTTTTCTAGAAAATTGCTTTGTAGGTGAAATATTTAGAACTCTACTTTCTATTGATACGTCCTTAGCACCCACGTAAATGTCCTTTAATCCAATTTCAGTTTTCAAACTTTGTTTTAATGATATTCCTAAATCTCCCGCAATAAGAAAAAGAGCACCTTCGTCTGTTAAATATCCTGGACCTATCTTTTCCAGTTTTTGTTTAATTTTATCATCGATATCTTGTTTGGTTAATTCAGGTTTTTGTTCTTGGATCTTTTCTAACAGTTCTTCAAACTCTGACAAGTTGCTCCCTTTAATTTTCCACTTTTCATCTCTTATTAACATTTAAGGAGTCTAGAATTTCAAGAAATATGAAATCTGTTTTTGCCAGATCGCTTTTCAAATCATATGATGGAATAAACGCAGTAGACGGTATAGATCTTGATGTAGATGAGGGACAAATTTTTGGTTTTCTAGGACCTAATGGAGCAGGAAAATCAACTGTGATTAAACTGTTAACTACATTAATCCAGCCAACTAGTGGAAAAATTTCAGTTCTAGAAATTGATGCTGCAAAGGAACCATTGAGTATAAGGAAAAAAATCGGTGTAGTTTTACAGCAACCAAGTTATGAACCGACACTAACAGTAGAAAAATCACTTGAGAAATATGGAATGATGTGGAATATTGAAAAAAAAACTAGAATGAATAGAATGGAAGAACTTCTTTCTGCTTTCAATCTAGTTGATATTAGAAAGAAAAGAAATGAGGATCTTTCCATTGGTCAAAGAAGACGAGTGCAAGTTGCACGTGAATTTATGCATGATATGGATCTTTTGTTCTTAGATGAACCGACAGTTGGATTAGATCCAACTGCAAGACGACAGTTATTAGATTTTTTAAAAAATAAAGTAAAGGAAAAAAATTTAACGATATTTTACACAACACATGTGCTTACTGAGGCAGAATATTTTTGTGATAATATTGCAATTATTAACAAGGGTAAAATAATCACTGTCGATTCACCAAATGGACTAAAAAAAAGATTTGGTCATGAAAAAACAATCGAAATTCATGTTTCCTCTAATACTAGCACATTAGAAAGTATTTTAAAAAATATTAAAGATTGTAAAATTGAATTTAACACTGGTGCAACAATTACAATACGTTCCACTGATTCTGAATTTGTTTTAATGAATGTTCTAAAAATTTTAAATCAAAATAACATAGTAATAGATGATTTATCTGCAATGCCAACAAACCTAGAAGACATATTTCTGAAAGTTGTGAGTGATTCTAATGCATCCGATAATTAGATTAGTTAATAGAAATATTACCATCTCGGTAAATCCAGGTTTTTTAATCTGGCAGGTAATTTTTCCTTTGATTTGGATTTTTGTAGCTGGTTTTGCATACACTGCATTAATTGATAACGTGTCTTTTGGAACTAAGAATCTAACCTATCCGGCATTCCTAGCTTCTGGCATGATTGGTTTCAATATTATGAACAGTACTCTGATTTCTGGAATTATAATTTGGAATGATAGACGACATGGAATGTTTGAACAGATAATGTCAGGTCCATTCACACGATCAAATTATATTCTTAGTAACATCGTAACTATTGCAATAGTTGGTTTAGTTAGCGCAATATTAATCGCAGCAGTTGGCTATCCAGTATTTTTCCAATCAGTAGAGTTTAGTATAGTTACAATTCCACTAATAGTTTTCAGTTCAATTGTTGGTGCAATATTATTTGGTTCTATCGCCTCAATTATTTCTGCAAGATTACGTTCAAGCGAGGGATTTAATGTAATAATAAACACAGTTTTTATTTTCTTTGCTTTTGTTAGTACTGCCTTTTATCCTGCTGCAGGTGCACCACAACCACTTGCAACCATATTTTATTTGAATCCATTAACATACCTTGTGGACATAATCCGAGCTGGGATTTTTGGTACTATTACAGAATTTGTTATTTTAGAAATGGTAGTTTTGATAACATTGGCTTCTATTCTTTTTGTTATCGCAACAAAATTGTTGACTAGAATGGATTTTTAAAAAAATAGCCCGGCCCGGACTCGAACCGAGGTCAAAGGCTCCAAGGGCCCCTATGCTTGCCACTACACTACCGGGCTTCGTCATTTTTTTTCATTATCCCCTTATAACATTACTTCAAACAGATTTCATTGTTTTTACAAGTGTAAGATAAGGGTCTTCCATAGAATTCATCATTTTTTTAGAGCGTTTTTTTATACCTAAATTGGATGACCTAAGAATTTTTTCAATTGAATTTGCTATTTGCTTAGGGTTTGTTTTTCTTATTACCAATTTTTTCTTCACAAGGTAGGCTTCTATAATATTTGGCACTGCATTATATGAAATCGTTGGGATACCAAGCAGTGCGGATTCAGCAGTCATTGTTCCACCAGATCCAATAAAAACATCAGTGTTTTCCAATAATTTTTTACTATCAACAACTTTGTTTAAGACTCTAATTTTCTTACCAAAAACTTGTTCTAAGTGTTTAACCTGGGAAGAATATCTTCCCATTACAACTATTTCTTCATTAGAAAAATTTTTGAGTATTTCTTTGATAATAGGAATTGCTGGTCTTCTTTTTGTTGAATATGATGCATATTCCTCTTCAACTCTCACTAAAATTATTTTTCTTACATTTTTTTTGCTTCTGGTTTTATTATTTTTTGAAATCTTACGTTTCGCGATTATGGCAGCATCAATCGCTCTATAACTGACAATATCTTTGCTATCTATGCCAAATTTTGTGAATTCCTTTTTTGGAATAATCCATGGGATAAGCAGTTTTTGTACTAGTGGTACAACAAGCCGCATAACAGCTGTAGCATGTGGTGAATCAGAAAAACAGATGTGGGAGATACCCAATCCATAGGATACTCTTGCCGCTTCAGGAGAACAGAAGCTCACTGTTATATCGGGCGAAAACTGCTTTATCCTTAAAGATAGTGATTTTGACCTATGCAGACTAGCATTTAGTTTGTCATGTCTTTTAGTTCCTCCATGTTTTCCTATTATTTTCAGCTTAAGATCTCGTATTTTTGCTAATTGTGTAACTTGCTGATAATCACGTGATGTACATAAGACAGTATGATTTTTTTTAATGCGTTTAATCATTGGTTCAAAAAAAAGAAGCTGTTTTGGAGTTAAAACATCAAACCAAACCTTCAAGAATTTGATTGAATTTCAAACTGCAATAAGTATTTCTTAGCCTAGATTCTAGTATGAATACAATATGAAAGAAAAAGTTGTATTTTTTGGGCTTAGTACAGAAGGATATCATCTTGCCAGCAAGATGGTCGTTAATGGAGCAGATGTAAAAATAATTGATGAATCAGCTCAGGGGGCAATTGTATTGAATTCTGAAATTGCACAAACCTATACAGATGTAATATCTCTTCGAGAAGATGAACCACTACTTTCTATGGAACCGGGTAATATTGCAATATCCAAAGCTAAATACCTTTTCTTTACACCACGAATAAGAAAAACTGGTCAGGATTTAAAAACGGAAGTAAATTCGAAATTTAAAGATGCAGTAGCTGAATTGAAGAAAGGTAGTTCAGTCATTAATTGCCTTCCAACAGGATTTGGTGGTAACAATGAAAACATTTCACTTTTAGAACACGTTACTGGACTTAAAGCTGGAAAAGATAGTTCATATTTCTATTTTCCACTAAATGATCTGAATAAAACACCAGATGTAATAGGTGCAATAAAACAAGCTGAGGAAAAAAAGCTTTTATCACTTTTAAAAACTGATAAAAAAGAAAAAAAGTTTGTGGATATTTCTTCAGCAGAGAATTTACATGCAATTGATACAATTCAAAGATTTTCAAATCAATGTAGTATTATAGAAGTGTGTGGAAAATTTGTAAAAAACAATTCAAAATATACTACATCATTTAATGAATTTAAGGATCTATATCTTGACGATATGGTAAGTGGCTTTTATGATCTGCGTATGTTGGGTTCCTCATTTGAAAGCGCACAAACTTTGATGTATCTTATTAATGGAAGTGTTCGAGGAATTCATGGTTATATCAAGAGATTGATTGATACTATTAGAATAACCCTGAAAAAAAATGATCTAAAAGCTAGTAAGACAAAAATTGTATTATCTTGGACATTAGACACAAACGAGATGCGAGGAGATAAGATTGAAATGCTAAATTCTATTTCGTCTAAACTGCGTGATTATATTGGTGATGTAGAAACTTCATCTGGTTCCATAGATCTATTTCATCAGGATAAAGTAACAATCGTTGTAGCTTGTTCTAATCATGACTATAAACAGATAAAAGAAAATTCAAAAGATGATAACATTTTTGTAATTAAGGCAAACCCTTTATGTGAAACCTAGTTATAAAGAATAAAATTATCTAAAAAATTAGAAGGCTAATGGCTGAAAACGAAAATAATGATAAAGGCTTTGAGCAAGAAGCTGACGAGAAGAAAGAAACTGAAGAACCAATAGACTATAAACAAAAAATAGATGAATTAGATTCGCTTCTAGAAAAAGAGAGACAAAAATCTCTACGACTACTTGCAGATTATCAAAATCTTGAAAAGCAGATCATTGATAGGATAAATTCACGTGGGGATAAGATAATTTTAGATTTCTTAATTGTGTATGAGGATTTCATTCGTACAAAAAATGCATATGAAAAGGAAGGAGGAAACGTAGACAATCTAAACGGCATCATAAAAAACATGGAATCCATCTTGGGAAATTATGATGTGAAATCAATAGAAACAAGAGGAAAAAAATTTGATCCTAAGCTACATGAAGTAGTGCAAGAGATTGAAAATAATGATCATGAGGAGGGAACAATTGTGAAAGAGATCGCAAAAGGATATATTATTCGTGGAGAGGTAATGAAATACTCGAAGGTATGTGTTTCAAAAAAAATAATTAAAGAATAGATGATAAAATATGGCAGAAAGAATAATTGGTATTGATCTTGGAACAAGTAACTCAGCTGCTGCAATTATACAGGGTGGTAAACCAACAATAATCCCTGCAGCTGAAGGCCAAACAGCACACGGTAAGGCATTTCCATCAGTAGTTGCATTTCCAAAGGATGGTAGTGCTATGCTTGTTGGTACACCAGCTGTAAACCAAGCTGTAACAAATCCAGAAAATACTATTAGCAAAGCCAAGAGAAAGATGGGAACAGATCATGTTTATAAAATTGAAGGTAAAGAATACAAGCCACAACAAATCTCTGCGTTTATTTTACAAAAAATCAAGAAAGATGCTGAAGCATTTACTGGAGATAAGATTGACAAAGCGGTAATTACAGTTCCTGCCTATTTTGATGATAATCAGAGACAAGCTACCAAAGATGCTGGAACCATAGCTGGTCTTGATGTAGTACGAATTATCAATGAACCAACAGCAGCTTCTCTTGCTTTTGGTCTTGACAAAGCAAAACAGGACATGAAAATATTGGTGTTTGACTTTGGTGGAGGCACATTAGATGTTACAATAATGGAAATGGGTGGTGGTGTCTTTGAAGTGATGAGTACTTCTGGTGACACTAAGTTGGGTGGAACAGATATGGATTTAGTAATAATGGATTATGTCAAGGAAGAATTCAGAAAGAAAGAGGGTATTGATCTTTCAAGCGACAAGAAAGCTATGGAAAGACTTAGAGAGGCCTGTGAAAAGGCAAAGATTGAACTTTCTGGCGTAATGGAAACTGACATAAACTTACCATATATTCATGAAAAAACTGCGCTTGAAGTTAAACTAACGAGAGCTAAGCTAGATAGTCTGGTGACACCATTAGTCGAAAGATGCAAGCCTTCAATTGATAAGTCACTTGAGGATGCAAAAATTTCTACTTCAGATATCACCAAAATCGTCCTTGTTGGTGGACCTACCAGAATGCCAATTGTGAAAAAATTTGTTGGGGATACGATTGGAAAAGATGCTGAATCTGGAGTTGATCCGATGGAGGCTGTAGCCTTTGGCGCTGCTGTTCAAGCTGGTATTATGGCAGGAGATGTTGAAAGTGATATTGTCTTACTAGATGTTACTCCCTTAACATTGGGAATTGAAACCTTAGGTGGTGTACGTGAACCAATAATTGAGAGAAATACGACAATACCCACATCCAAGGATAAGACCTTCACGACAGCTGCTGATAATCAAACTGCAGTTACAATAAATGTGGTACAGGGAGAACGACCAATGGTTGCTGATAATGTTTCATTGGGAAGTTTCAATCTGACTGATATTCCTCCTGCTCCTAGAGGTGTTCCACAGGTTAATGTAAAATTTGACATTGATGCAAATGGTATCATTAATGTCACAGCCAAGGATCTTGGAACTGGAAAGGATGCTAAAATTACAATAGAATCTACCACCAAACTCTCAGATGAAGAAGTAGAAAAATTGAAACAAGATGCCGAAAAGCATGCAGAAGAAGACAAGAAGAAAAAGGAATCTGTAGATATCAAGAATGAAGCAGAAAGTTTCATCTATACAACCGAAAAATTAGTCAACCAAGATCTTAAAGATAAGATATCACAAGAACAGGGAATTAAGATTACAGACGCGGTAAAGGAAGTAAAGGAAGTGCTAAGTCAGGATTCAGAGCAAATTAAGACAAAGCTAGATGCATTGAAAGCTGTAGTTAATGAAATCACCACTGAATTATACAAGAATGCAACTCCACCACCAGGTTCAGAACAACAGCAAGATGGAGCCAAATCTGAAGAAAAATCAGAGCCAGAACCGGAACCAGAATCTAAACCAGATGAAGAGCAATCTAAATAAAATTCAAAACTAAAATTATTTGATTAGAGATGAGTGCAAAGCGTGATTATTATGAAGTCTTAGGCATTTCAAAGGATGCCCAAATAAATGAGATTAAAGCTCAATACAGAAAACTAGCTTTAAAATTTCATCCGGATAGAAACAAATCATCTGAGGCAGCTGAACATTTCAAGGAGATTTCTGAAGCATATGCAGTTTTATCGGACACGAAAAAACGACAACTCTACGATCAACATGGTCATGCTGGCGTAGATGGTCGATATAGTACAGAGGATATTTTCAGAGGAGCTGGCGCTAACTTTGATGACATCTTTAGCGATTTGTTTGGTGGTAGAGGTAGAAGAACAACAGGCGGTTTTGACTCCATTTTTGAAAATCTGTTTGGAGGAGGACAAGGATTTGGTGGTTTTGGAAGACAAAGAGGCTCTGACATGTTGTATGAAACCTCTGTTTCACTTGAAGATGTACTGAATGGGAAAAAAATGGATCTTGATTTACAAAAAAATGTGGATTGTCCTGATTGTGATGGTTCTGGATGTTCTCCTGGAACATCTAAAATAAAATGTTCAGATTGTGATGGTCAAGGACAAGTTAGGGTAAGTCGTAATATGGGATTTTCTACATTTGTAACTGTTCAACCGTGTAGAAAATGTAGCGGACAAGGAATGATGATAGAAAAACCTTGCAAAAAATGTAAGTTAGGAAAAGTGAAAGGTACTAAGCATATATCATTCGAACTTCCTGCTGGCATAGACAATGGTGATTATGTCATATCCGGTGAGGGTGAATCAATACCTGGTGGTGCGAACGGTGATCTCATAATAAGGGTCGGCATTCAACCTCATCCTAAATTCAAACGTGACGGAAGAGATATTTTTTATGACGCACAAATTTCAATGACGGATGCAAGTTTAGGAAAAAAGTTTGAAGTTCCTACACTAGATGGATTCAATAAAATTACTGTTGAATCTGGCAGCCAACCAAACTCAATAATCAAACTCAAGGGTAAAGGTTTGCCTGGACGTGGATTTAGAGGCAGAGGTGATCAGTATGTTAGATTGGTTGTTAACATTCCAAAAAAACTAAACAATCACCAAAAGGATTTGTTAAAGGAACTGGACGACTCGTTCGATTAATATCAATTATTCTAGGATTTTTTCTTGTGAATTTTTATGTGGTGTCCACCACGAGTGTGAACAACATGAATCGTCTGAATTAGCTCCGCTATCATATCTGTTGAGTAATATTTTGTATTATACCTAGCAAGCACCTTCTTGCAGTCATTGCAGTATATCTCCCTGAATTCCACTAAATTGATATGAATACTCGGCTATTTTGTGTTTACTCACAAAAAACAAACTTATTCTATGTTTTTTCTTTTCTTGTTGCGGGAGTCGCCCAGCCTGGTCAACGGCGTAAGGTTCAGATCCTTATCTCCTAGGAGTTCGTGGGTTCAAATCCCACTTCCCGCATTTTATAATTCTGAGATCTTTTTGTGTAGAAGATCATTAACTATTTTTCCTGATGCTTTACCTCTCACTTCTTTCATGGCAATTCCCATCAGTGTAGTTATCGCTTTATCTCCTAATTTCTTAACAAGTTCCATGTTACTTTGAATGACTTGGTCTAAAATTCCATTTAACTCATCCCTATCCATACTTGAAACATCTGCACTTTGCATAGCCATTGAAACGTTTTCTGATTTTCCAGACATAATGTTTTCAAAAATAATCTCCAGTGATTCTTTGGGTATTTTACTAGATGCTAACAGTTCAAACGATTCTATGATATGTTCTGGTTTCAATAAGGTTACATCAAGTCCCTGTCTACCCATGTTTGTTATGCTAGAACAGAGTATAGAGGCTACAAAGTTTGCCGAGTTTTTTTTATTTTGACAGATTTTTTCAAACAACTCCAGATATTCTGAGTCAAAAATCTGTTCAGATAGTTGAAGATTTAGATTATATTTTTGTTGAATCTCAGCAATTGATTCATCCCATGATTTTGGAATGTTGTCTTGTGCAAGTTTTACTTCTTCAGGCATTACACTAACAGAGGGTATGTCTGTCTCCGGATACATTCTTGATGCACCAGGACGTGGTCGAAGAAAAATAGTTTCACCATCTTGTGTGGCAGCTCTAGTCTCAGCTGGTACTCCATCTGCTGCATCTTGAATTCTTTTTACTATAGAATTTACAGCATAATCCAACTTTGAATCTTCACCAGCAATAATCAGAAAACCATCCCCGTCTACTAATTCAAGATGTTTTCTTATCTTATCAACATCTGAATTATTAATTCCATAATTAGGAAGCTCATCCGAATGGAAAACTCCTCCAATACCAAAAAATCTTACGAGCTGTCCAATTTCTTTTCCTAATCTAATTTCAGGATATGGTTCGAAGCCAAACAGACCTGAAAAATTTCTCATTCGTATAGCCTTAATTTTTGTATTTAATTTCATTGCATTTTGAATTATTTTCGAGTCACAATCTTTGAAAATTTCAGTAACGTCAATAATATCTTCGTTCGTGATTGTTATTGATAATTTTTTGAGTTTTTCAGCAATTAAAATTAGTCCGTGTTGTCTTTTAGATTCATAACTAATTATTTTTTCAAGTTGATCTAACTGTTGTACACCCTTTACTTCTACAACTCCGCTGTTCATAACTGAAATATTTACATCCTGCCTGATGGTGCCAATTCCTCTTTTTACCATCCTTGTTGCCCTTAACAATCTCCCAAGTGTCAAGGCAATTTCCTTAACTTCAGAGGGCTTGGTACTTATAGGTTCTAAAGCAATTTCAACTAATGGGACACCGAGGCGATCTAAACTGTAGTTTGTTTCATTTTGTTCATTACTGAGAAGCTTCGCCGCATCCTCTTCAAGACAAACTGCCTGCACTCCAATCTTTTTTTCACCTACCTTTAGATTTCCTCCTTGGGAAACAAGCATAGTTCTTTGAAAGCCAGAGGTGTTAGAGCCATCAATAACGGTCTTTCTCATAACGTGAATCTCACTGAAAATTTTTGATTCTAGCATACTACTAATCAGTAATGAAATCTTCTTTGCATCGTGATCTAGATCATGAGGAGGTTCTTCGTCTTTTTCGACTAGGCAACTGCTTTGAGAATTTGCATAGTAATTGATTTTCTTTGATTTTGTTTTTTCAAATAATGCCGCTGGATCCAATTTGCCGAGCTCACTTTTTGCCGTTCTTAGGCTTCTAGAGAATTTTTCAGTATATTCATCACTTTCTATCGGTCGGCATTTACAAAACAATTTTTTTTTAGTGTCAAGCTGTTGGTGAATCTCTAATCCAACCTTCAAACCAATTTTTTCAAAATCAATTTCAGACATAATTAAAACTCTGAGGCAATATTCTCCAGCATTAGCGACTTCATCTCATCTGTATTCTTTGAATTTCCTAAGGCCCACATGGCTTTTACCAGTGAAGTTTCTGGCGTCATATTCTCAAGAGGAGTGATTCCTAAATCTAACAAATCTCTACCACTTTCATAGACTGTCATCCTAACCCTGCCGTCGATACACTGTGATGTCATTCCCAAAAACAGATCATTTTCCTTTGCATTTTTTACAACATCGTACATTGTACGCCCAACATGGCCTAATCCTGTTCCCTCAAAAATTATTGCCTTGCATCCTGTTTGTATCATATTTTCAATCAATTCTGGGTCATAACCTGGATGATATTTTACAAGAGATACTTTAGTATCAATTTTCATTCTTGGAATGTATTTTGAGTTTTTAAAAAAATCATCTTGCATATTTTTCTTAATTTTTTCTTCAGCAATTATGAATGCTGGGTGACCACCCATAGTCTCAAACGCTCCACGCTTGCTTGTATGATTTTTTCTAACTCTGGTTCCGACATGACATGCAACTGTCTGATCATTATCATTATGGTGCATAACAAGAAAAATACCCTTTGTGTTAGATTCAACAAGGAATTTTGAAGCCGCAATCAGGTTTATCGCCGCATCAGATGACGGTCTGTCAGATGATCTCTGTGATCCAACAAGTGCAACTGGAATGGGAAACCCAGCAAGTGCAAAAGACAAAAAAGAAGATGTGTAATGCATGGTGTCTGTTCCATGTGCAATTAGTATTCCTTTATAGTCGGAATCTGTAAGTGAATCAAGTTTTTCTGCAATTTTTGTCCAATGGTCTGGCTGTAAATTTTCTGAATATTCGGAGAACAAAACTTCTGCATCAATGTTAGCAATTTTTCCAAGCTCTGGAACTGCTTCATTGATATCAGAAGCAGTAAGCGCGGGAGTAACAGCACCAGTTCTGTAGTCAACCTTACTTGCGATTGTTCCTCCCGTAGAAAGAAGTAAAATTTTTGGAAGTTCTGGATCCTCTTTTCTTTCTTCATTCTGTTCATGCTTTAGTTCAGAACTGGAAACAATCTCTATGTTTTGAATATCGTCAATGTTAATTCCTGCATTGTAACCACTTCCTAATTTTACTACTAGATGCATATCATCACCAGACTCGTATCTGGGCATTAGAATTCCAGAGTATGTTAAATCAGCAGTAATCTTGATTGAATCGCCAACTTTGGCATTATTTTTTTTCAAACATTCAAGAGCTTTTCCAGAATATCCTTGGTCTTCTGACATTGTGATGGTTTAAGCAGTTATTTTATTAAAACTACCTGAAAGCAGAAAGTTCTACTTTCTGTCCAATCTTCAAGTCCTTTTGTTCCCTTACCTTCTTTACAGCGTCTTCGAAGTTCTTCATTGTAACCTTTGCACTCTCAGCTTCTTTTTCAACCTTAGAAATTTCTTTTTCCTCTTTGGCTTTGGCAGCTTTTTCATCTTCTGCTGAAGCAGCTCGTGCCTCTTTTTCTAATTTCGTGTTAGTCATATCCGCTTGTTTAGCTGGTATCTCCTTTGCATCAGCTGTTGTTGGCGTTTTTTTAGCAGGTTCACCCATGGCATATTTGTCAAGGTGTTCATGGATAACAAAAGATACAGCAGTGTTTGCTATAGCTGCTACATCTGCGCCACTAAATCCTTCAGTTGCCTCTGCTAATTTAACAAAATTCACATAGTCTGGACTGTTAGGATCTTTTACGAATGGAATTTCTTCTGCATTAATCTCCAAAATTCTTTGTCTGGATTCTTTATCTGGTAATGGAATCTGGATAATTTTATCAAATCTTCCAGGTCTAAGTAAAGCTGGATCAATCATATCTGCTCTATTTGTAGCAGCTAATACTACTACACCGTGCATATCCTGCATGCCATCTAACTCTGTTAATAGTTGACTAACAACTCTTTCAGTAACCTGTGTTTCTGCTCCTCCTCCTCGAATTGGTGCTATTGAATCAATTTCATCAAAGAACACTACACATGGTGATGATTGTCTAGCTCTCCTGAAAATTTCTCGAATACCTCTCTCTGACTCTCCTACCCACTTTGATAATAATTCAGGACCTCGTACGGAAACAAAGTTTGCTTCACTTTCGGTAGCAACTGCTTTAGCTAACAGAGTTTTTCCTGTACCACTTTCACCATGAAGTAAAATACCACGAGGCATTTTATGTCCTAATTTATCATATAGAGTAGGGTATTTCATTGGCCATTCAACTGCTTCCTGAAGTTCCTGTTTGATATCATTTAGACCACCAACTTCGTCCCACTTTACATCTGGGTTTTCAATGAATACTTCTCTCATACCGGATGGTGTAACCTCTATCAAAGCTTTTTTGAAATCTTCTCCATTAACAATTAACTTGTCAAGTGTTTCAGGAGGAATCTTTTCATCGTCTAAGTTAATCTCTGGTAATAATCTACGTAAACACTTCATTGCCGCTTCTTTACACAAGTATTCCAAGTCGGCACCAACATATCCGTGGCTAATTGCAGATACTTGCTTTATTTCTACATCTTCGTGTAATGGCATGTTTCTTGTGTGAATGTTAAGAATGTCAGCCCTTCCCTTTTTATCAGGAACTTTGATCTCAATCTCCCTGTCAAATCTTCCAGGTCTTCTTAATGCTGGATCAATTGCATTTGGTCTGTTTGTTGCAGAGATTACAATTACTTTACCTCTAGCTTCCAATCCATCCATGAGTGAAAGCATCTGTGAAACAACTCTTCGTTCTACTTCACCCGTTACTTCTTCTCGTTTAGGTGCTATAGAATCAATCTCATCAACGAAAACAATTGATGGAGCCTTTTCTCTAGCCTCTTTGAATATCTCTCGTAATCTAGCTTCACTTTCACCGTAGAATTTACTCATGATTTCAGGACCAGAAATACTAATGAAATGCGCATTGCTTTCATTTGCCACAGCCTTTGCTAACAGAGTTTTTCCTGTACCAGGTGGTCCATAAAGTAATACTCCTTTTGGAGCTTCTATTCCTAATTTTTCAAATATCTCTGGATGGCGCAATGGTAGTTCAATCATTTCTCTAACTTTCTTAATCTCGTCAGTCAAACCGCCAATGTCTTCATAAGAAACCTGTGGAACACCTCTTAGTGTTTCACCTTTTTCAGCTATAGTGAAAACTGTTTTTTGTGTTACAAGTACAGCATCAGCATTAGGTGTTACTCCAATTACCTGAAACGTCAACCTACCACCAAAGTATGGTACCATTACATTATCACCCTTGATCAAAGGCACGCTTTCTAAAGCGTCTGCAAGATATCTTTCATCAATTGGTGGAATGGCTTCTAATGGTGCTACAATAATTTTCTCTGCTGCTGTAGCCTTGATTTTTTTTACTGAAATACTATCTCCGATCGCAATTCCCGAGTTATTTCGTCCCAGTCCATCTATTCTGATAATTCCTTTTCCTTCATCAGATGGGTAAAGAGGTAAACATTTAGCGACAGTTCTACGTTTACCCTTAACTTCAATGACATCTCCGGTTGAGGCATTTAATGTATCCATAGAATCATAGTCAATTCTTGCTACACCACGCCCAACGTCCCGTGTATATGCCTCCAAAACCTTAAGTGATAGCTCACTCTCGCTCATAATTTATCACCCTCCAAGTATCGTTTATACCTTTGTCGTTAAATTTCTCTACAAATACTCGATTTAATCAGAAGCTTAAAATCTGTTGAATAGTCACGAAATTTCACCTTGGGAAAAAGACCTCTTGTTAGAAGACGTGGCCGTGGAGGATTACAATTTAGAGTAGCCTCTACAGGAAAGATCGCACCGGCAAAATATCCTAGTTTTGGACTTTCAGATAATCATGACGGAGAGATCATAGATCTTGTTCATGAACGAGGTCGTGATGTTCCACTAGCCAAAGTGAGATTTAATGATGGTACTACTTCATTCCTTCCAGCGTTTCTTGGTGCTAAAGTTGGTTCACATATTCAGTTTGGATTAAAATCGAAAATTAATGATGGAAATGTAATAAGCATACAAAATATTCCTGATGGCACAACTGTGTGCAACGTAGAAAAACAATTTGGTGACGGTGGATCTTTTATTAAATCAGCTGGTACGAACGCAACAGTATTTTCACATGAAGACAAGGGTGTTACACTAAAACTTCCATCCGGAAAATTTGCTACACTTAATCCAAAGAATCGGGCTATGATAGGGACTTTGGCGGGAGGTGGAGTTGGTGATAGACCATTGATGCGCGCTGGTGTCGCAGTAAGACGATTCAAAGCTAAAGGTCAAAAATACCCAATTGTTAGAGGTGTAGCTCAAGGAGCTTATAACCATCCTCATGGAGGCGGTAGACACCAACATGTTGGTCAAAGTTCAACAGTGGCACGTGATGCACCACCAGGAGCAAAGGTTGGAAGCATTGCAGCAAGAAAAACTGGAAGAGCACGAATTAAGGAAAGAAAGAAGTAACTTATTTTCCTAAAACTGATTAGCATCTTCATTTTTGTATATCTATGGAAAATCAACGTATACATATTTTCATTAGTGGTAAGGTACAGGGAGTTTTTTTCAGACAAGCTTTGAAGGTTATTGCTAAGAAGAATAACGTTATGGGTTGGGTTAGAAATTTACCTGATAAACGTGTAGAAGCTTTACTTGAGGGTGATAGTACATCAGTCAATTCAGTGATCAAATGGACTAGAGTTGGTCCTGCAAATTCACGCGTAGATGATATTCAAGTTAGTAATGAAGTATTTCGAAATGAATTTTCAACGTTTGAAGTTTTGTATTAATTTTAAAGTTTAATACGGTAGTAGTTCTGCTGGTTCTAGGCTAGATCAATAGCCCCATTTCAAGGCACGCAAGATCCGCCACGTTGACGAGGAAGCGTGAATGTTCCACCTTAGGATTGCTCCCTCCCGGACCTGATCCCTTTCGATGGTTCGGTCTTAGAGATTATCCCTTCGGATAATTCTAGTCCTACAACCACCCGCCTCGGCGTGATTTCATTTCCACACACCCAGTGGGAACTACCATTCTAGAGATTTACCCAGCAGTTGCTGACCTCTGCATATAGCCGGTTTCAGAACAGGGCACGGCTAGCACCCCGGTCCTACCTACTACCGTTCATACTTCAATCTAATGTTATATTTGAATTTGGATCATTCCTTAGTTAAACGCGTTATCATTTTACATACTGAGCAAACATTTCCACTACATTCATTTCCACATATTGAACATTTTCGTTTTTCTTTTTGTTCCGCTTGCTTAGTAAATTGGGAAATTTTCATAATTGAACTATACATATTATTTTTTATTCCATTGTGATTTGATTCAAGTGCATTTAGAAATTCACGGATTTCTGTTCTAATTCCCTCATCCATATGTGGACATGGTTCCGTTTGAAACGGAAGATTATTTGTAAATGCGTAAAATACAATTTCTGACTCATAAATCTCAGATAACGGCTTAATCTTTCTTAGTTTGTTTGAGGATGTATCAGGATCCATCCAACCTATTTTTGTAGTATCCCCAGAAAGTGTATTTATTAGAAATGTTTGAAGTGTATCATCCAAGTTATGACCAGTTGCAATTACATCTGCGTTAATTGATTTTGCAGCATGATCCAACGCTCTTCGTCTAAATGTACCACAAATTGAACAGGAAGAAAGTTTCTGGTCATTTCTTAATTGTAAGGATTCTTCCAACGTTAGATCAAACAGATTTTTGTATGAAAAGACCTTATGCTCTATGTTTAATTTGGTACAAAAACTTTCGACTATTTTCAGAGCCTCATCTCTGTATCCAGGGATTCCTTCATCAATTGTTACAGCCATTAGTCTAAAATTATGAGTTTTTGACATTTTATTCAATACATCTAATAATACTAGAGAATCTTTTCCACCTGAAACAGCAACGCAAACAAGCTCGTTGTTTCTGATCATCTTATGTTTTGATATTGTTTTAGCAGCTTTGTGTAAAATAGAATTAGAAAAACAGTCAGAACAAAGCGTTTCTCCAGAATACTTTCTGGTATATGTTGCTTGTTTCTGACATTTGTCACAACTCATTATTTTGTTACTGAATTTTCAGTAATTTAGGTTTTAACGATTAGATAGTAAACCATCCAGATTTTACATATGATAATGCGATATTGAGCGCAAATAGAACGAAAGTAAAAGCATAGACAGACCACATTATAGCATTAATTTTTTTCTCTGAAGCATGTTTCTCAATAATTGTATAGATAAACTTCCCTCCGTCCAGTATAGGTAATGGAAGCATATTGATAATTCCAATGAAAAACGAAATCATCCATAACCAAAGAAGAAACATCGATACCTGAGGATTCCATTCTATGAAATTCAAAACTGGTTTGTATGACATTGCATTATCTCTTATGATACCAATCAAACCTCTCTCAGGATCATCAGGTGATGGCATAATCTCAACAGGTAGTTGTATCTGTTGACCATCTCTTTGAACTGTAATAGTAGCGGTATCCCCTGGTTTAAGATCAACCTTCTGAAAATCGAACGGCGATACTATCACTACACCATTTACACCCATTATCAAATCATTTGCTTGTAAACCTGCTTTTTCTGCCCCACTATCTTCCATGATTGAAATAATGAGCACTCCGTCAGGTGCTTCGTAAAACCATCCCAAGAATGGTTCTGGTAATACTAGTGCAAAAATTGGATTTGTTAATAGCAATGCCCCCAAAGCAAATGCAAAGATTACATTTGAAGTCGCACCAGCTCCTATAACTCTAAGTCTGGATATTTTTTTTGCACTGTCAAATTCCTTTTCATCTGGTTCCACAAACCCCGCAAACAATGCAATAAAAACTGCAAACCCTCCAGTTTTGATCTTTATTTTTTCTAGAGTAGCTACTATACCATGAGCACCTTCATGCATGATCAGGACAATTGGGATAGACAATAGAAAATACAATATAGCTGAAACAGAAGTTAATGTAACTCCAGGTATCAACACAGTCAATTCAGCAAATTCAGTTGGCTCTACAAAAAAGTTTGAAAGATTATTTAACAGAAACCAGAATGCAAATCCCATCATTAGAAAACCTGCTACAACGCTTACATCAGCAAAAACCCGAATTCCACGTTTTGTTCTAGTCAGCATTTTTGAAAGTGCAGACTGAACCTGAGTGTTTTTGTACGTAAGACTATATGGCTTTATTTCAAAACCATGTTTTTCCAATTTTATAGCCTTTGCTATACCTAGGATTACAACCCAGGCAATGAGAACGTAAATTATTGCATTGTCAGTGAGGAGATCAAGAGCCAAATCGATTGGTACTTTTTTTATTCACGTAAATTTATCGGTTACTGTGAAGCCAGTAGTTATTGTATCAACATTTCCTAGTAAACAATCAGTTACAGGCATTGCAAATAAACTAGTAAAGAAAAGACTAGCTGCATGCGTCAATATCACAAAAATATCATCGATTTATACTTGGAAAGGAAAAGTGGAAAACCAGAATGAGTATCTTGCATTTTTTAAAACTACTAAAAAAAACCAATCAACTCTAAAAAAAGAACTGAAAAAACTTCATCCATACGATGTACCAGAGATTGCAGAAATTAATGTTGAGTCTATTAATCAACCATATATGAAATGGCTTGTTGATTCTACTAACTAGATTGAATGTTTACTAAAAATTACAAAATTTGGTTGTTTAATATGGTCCTATGCTAATTGTCTGATGGGTAAAAATGCGAATGAATTATAACAAATTCAATATCATACATATTTTTTTGATCTCACTATTTCCAGTTCTATTCATATATTCACAGAATATGCGTGAGACACCTGTGCAGGAAATTGTTTTACCTGCATTATTGATTTTATTTGGTACAGTATTACTTTGGTTACTAACCAGATTCATCATAAAAAATAATGAAAAATCAGCTTTCATAATTTCATTACTTTTAGTTTTATCATTCTCATATGGTCATATCTACCTCCTAGTAGATGATTTTACACTTGGAGATTCAGATCTAGGTAGACATAGATATTTGTTAATACCTTTTGTTATTTCTTTTGTAGTTGGTACTTACTATTTTATCAAAACGAAAATAAATCTAAATAATATGTCAACGATCTTTAATGTTTTTGCTGTATCAGTTCTAGCAATTATTTTAATTAATGTTACAACATATAATCTAGAAAACATTAATTCTTTTGAAAATGAACTAGTTGTGCCACCATCTGTATCTTTATTTAATACAACTATTGAAACAATATCTCCATATCACGTTGAAAGTAAGAGTTACCCGGATGTTTATTATATTATACTTGATGCGTACACTAGCTCTAATAGTCTAAACAAATTCTTGAATTATGATAATCATGAATTTGTTTCATATTTAACAAATAAGGGATTTACAGTAAATCATAATAGTTATTCAAATTATCCTAGTTCCTTACCATCAATTACATCCACTTTCAATATGATGTACCTCAACTCTCTAACTGACGACCAGCTTGGGCCTCAAGAATTGCATATATCAGAGAAAATGATATCTGATGGTCCAGTAATGCAGAATTTCAAATTAGCTGGTTATGATATTATTATTCTTCATAGACCATTTACAGAAATGTCTTCCTCATCATTATTTGATTTAGAATTGTGTAAGAGAAATCAATACATCGATTCTCAACTTTTAAGTTTGATAATTAGGACCAGTGTGTTAGGGTTAGCCCTAGAAAAATTGCAAGAACAAGAAATGAGAGAGACAGCTTTGTGTAATTTTTCTGAATTACCAAAACAACACAAAGCATTTGACAAACCCATTTTTGTCGTTTCTCATATACTTATTCCACATCCTCCTTATCTGTTTGATCAAGATGGAAACCCAGTTGATTCGATACGCCCACAAGGGTTAGAAGATTGGGATTACAAGGAGGGTTATATTAACAGCGTAAAATTTGTGAATAAAAAAATCACCCAAGTTGTAGATGAACTGCTTATTGATTCAGAAAACCCTCCAGTAATCATAATACAGGCTGATCATGGCTCTCAATTTGATTTTAATTCGAATAATCCTAGCAATGAAAACATTGAACAGGTAATGTCAAATTTTAGTGCATATTATTTACCAGGAATAGAGGGGGATTCATCAAACGACGTTATCACACCAGTCAACACTTTTCGTATAATATTCAATTCTTATTTTAATACAGATTATGATTTACTCGAAAATAAAATGTATTGGATAAATCCTGCTGGCACATCAGATGATGCACCAGAGTATTTTATTGATGTAACAGATATCTTAATTGCACCATAACAAATTCTAACAGATTTTTATTTGTTTAATGTAAAAGATCATCATAAGTATCAAGGTAAAGTTTTCCAACTTGTTTCCAGTCATACTTTAGAACAGCTTTAAGACATTCAGCAGCAATCATAGATCTTCTTTGCGTGTCTGTCAGTAAATCAGAGATTTTGTTCAAGAGCTTTTCCGCGTTATTTGTTTCAATAAGAATACCAGTTTTATCATTATCTAAAATTTCCGTATTTCCACCCACATTACTAGCTATAATACATGTCCCACAACCCATTGCTTCAAGCAGTGTAGAACTTGTTCCCTCCATAATAGATGGTTGCACAAGCAAATCTGATCCACGTATTAAGGAAATTGTATTTTCTTTTGATTGATATCCTAAATAATGTATATTCGTTTTTGATTTAGCTACCTTACGAACTTTTTCTTCAACAGGACCCACTCCTACAATAACAAGATTATATTTTGCTGGTAGATTTTCAGCTACTTCTAACAGAGTATCCATTCCTTTCTCTTTTGATAATCGTCCTGCGTAAATAATTTGATTTTGAAATTTTTTAATAGATTTTTTTGGAAAACTATCGAGGTTTACAGCATTTGGAATATATCTGACATTGAAACCGAATTTAGAATAATACTCACATACTTCCTTTGATACAGCAGTTATTGAATCAGCCCAGTTTAACGCCTTCTCTTCATAATTTTTTGAAATGTTAGAATAGATTTTTCCATGAAGCTCAGTAATTTGTTGTGAGTAAATGCCATGAAGTGATAGAACCTTTTTACCAACAGCCTTTTTCATAGCAAGGGCAGCAGGTATATTATGAGCATGAACAATATCATGTTCCTTCACTGTTCTAGATTTCAAAAATGATGATAACATAAAACTGGGATTCCTAAGACCTTTTATTGGAATGGTGAATGTGTTCTTCGAGGATATTGTATCTACCTTATGATTATGGCTTGTTAAGAACTTGGAAAGACCACTAACATGTTGTGCAATACCACCAATGCCTTCCTCTGTTGGTGAAATTAATAATATTTTCATTGTGGGAAAATTAGATTAATTGCATAAAAGCTGTTGTATTCATTAATCACATCTAAAACTAATAACTTTTAATTTTGGAATTAATAATTCAAGTATAAAATCATATTAGCTCTTAAAAAGCCGAACATAATTTCATTATATGTAATTAGGCTTGGAAAATTCAAAGAAAATAGATGTAAATAATATCGATCAAGTTAGGAATTCCCTAAATGATAAATCCCTGAAAGTTTGTGTAGTAGGTATTGGGAGAATTGGTCTTCCAACTGCGTTATCATTTGCAAAAGCTGGTCTTCAAACAATTGGAATGGATATTAATGAGAAATTAGTGAATTCAATTAATCAAGGAAATTTTCCGTTAAAAGATGAACCTGGATACGAAGATATATTCAACAATGTCATAAAAAATGGAAATTTTTCAGCAACCACTAACATCAATGAGGCAGTCTCAAAATCAAATTTAATTTTATTATCACTACCTACCCCTATGAACAAAAAAAATATCCCAGATTATTCTGCTCTTGAATCTGTATGTAAACAGCTTAGTGATATTCTTCAACCTAATTCCCTGATTGTTGTTGAAAGTACAATTGAACCAGGTTTTATTGAAAGTACTTTGATCAATATTCTAGAGAAAACTAAAAGATTACACGTTGGTAAAAATTTTACAATTGGTGTGTGCCCAGAAAATGCGAATCCGGGTGAAATTTTTCATGATTTTACAAATTTACCAAGACTTGTGGGAAGTATAGATAAAGAGACTACAAAAATTATTGCTATGATCTATGATTTTGTATTTTCTGTAGAATTAATTATAATGCCAGACTGCAAAACGGCGAATGCAGTAAAGCTTACTACAAATGTTTTCAGAGATGTTAATATTGCATTTGTTAACGAATTATCTTTAATGTTTGACAAGCTAGGAATTGATACACTGAAAGTTTTAGATGCAGCCAAACGCAAATATAACTTTCAAATTCATTATCCTGGTGCTGGTGTTGGTGGTCCATGTTTACCCATCAATTCGTATCAATTCTTGAATACTGCAACAAGAACAGACTCAAAACTAAGTATCATAGAACAAAGTAGAGAGATTAATGAGAAAATGCCTGATCATGTAATTAATCTCACTTTAGATTGCTTCAAAAAATGTAATAAATCTATCAAGGGTTCTAACATTTTGATTTTGGGTATATCTTACAAGGCTGATGTAAAAGATGTTCAATTAAGCCCAGCGGAAATAATAATAAACAAACTCAAGGATTTAGGTGCAAGTATTAGAATCTATGATCCGTACTACAAAAACAGTGAAGTTTTTGGAATAAATATAGAATCCAATATGAATGATGCAATTACAAAAGCAGATGCATCAATAATTATTACTGCACATAAAGAATTTCAAGAAATTAATCCCCAAATATTTACCAAAATGAATACACCAATCTTAATAGATTCAAGGGGTGTGATTGACACTTCTTCCATAAAGAATACCAATTTAGTTTTTAGAGGTATTGGACGTGGGATCTAATTTCTTACCACCTAATCCATCATCAATCACAAATATTCTAACATTAAGATACGATCCGTCAATAACACCAAATCTACCTAGAAAAGCTTGGAATGATTTCAAACCCATAACTGAAAAACCTTCGACTGAATTTATTGAAAAATCTATTACGAATACTATTAGAAAACAATTAGATATCTCATCTGTCAAAAAAATTTGTATTGCATTAAGTGGAGGAATTGATTCTACCCTGATTCTTACCTTAATTAAAAAAACTTTTCCTGCTATACAAGTTGATGCAATATCAGTAAAATTTGCGAATAGTATTGATGAAACAGAAAATGCAGCAAAAATTGCTGCAAAATTAGAAGCTGATCACCATATTATCAATGTAGAAAATTATTTACAAGAATTACCTAAAGCTATTAGCATCATCAAACTTCCATTCTGGGACCTTCATTGGTATCATGTTGCTAAGAAGGCACAATCTCTTTCAAAGTATCTTGCTTCTGGTGATGGTGGTGATGAATTATTTGGAGGATATACATTTAGATACAAAAAATTTCTATCTTTGGTAAATACAAATTCTACGCCATTAGAAAAAGTCAGATTATATCTATCATGTCATGAAAGGGATCAAGTTCCTGATCAGGAAAAATTATTTGGAAAACAAGCCAAATTCTCATGGGAATCAATTAGCAAACCACTAATTTCACATTTTGATAATACGTTATCTCCTATTGAACAAGTATTTCTAGCAGACTATAATGGAAAATTATTATATAATTTTAATCCCATTAATACAAAAATATTAAATCATTTTGATATGAAATCTATATCTCCCTTATTGTCTGAGGAGATGATCTCTTATGCCTTAAACATACCATTACAGTACAAATATGATGACACTAAAAATATTGGAAAATTACCTTTACGACAGCTGCTAGCAAAATATAACATGGACAAATTCATCACCAACGAAAAATTAGGATTTAATGTAAATACACTCAATTTATGGAAATCCTTTGGGCAACAATTATGCCAAGAATACTTCACAGATTCTCAGGTAGTAAGGGATGGTTGGATAAACAAAGATTGGATTAATGAATACATGTACAAAGACGATTTAGATGTAAGATATGTGAACAAGTTTCTTGGTTTATTGGCATTTGAAGTATGGTACAGGTTATTCATCACAAAGGATATGAGTGCAAATACTACACTAAATTAATTTAGAACGAAAATCCCAAAAAATTAAACAATGAAAAAAGACGTAGTAGCAGGAATTGGGGAAATAGGGAAACCAATTTTAAAACTTTTATCTAAAAACAATGTTATTGTTGGATTTGATTTAAATCCTAAATTAATGGATCAAAGAAAATTTGAAAGATATAAAAAACTTCCAACTTCATTTTTGCATATTACTATTCCCGTAACAAACAGATTCGTAAATAATGTCTTGAAACTTGAGAAAAAATTTAAGCCTGAATGTATTGTTATTCATAGTACAATAAAACCTGGCACTACAAAAATATTACAAAAAAAATTATCAATCCCTGTAATATATAGTGCAACCAGGGGTGTGCACAAAAGAATGATACGTGATCTTAAACGATACACCAAATTTTTTGTAATTTCAACAAATGCACCTAGACGCAAATGGGCCTCCTCACGCTTTACAAAATTAATGAAACAATGTGGTATCAAAACAAAGAAAATGTCAAACCCGGAAACGTTAGAATTAGCAAAAATAATTTGTGACACTTCATATCTAGGTTGGTTAGTAAACTATGCTCAATTAAGTAATAGAATTGCTATTCATCATGGAGTTAACTATGATGAAATGTGGAGTTTTTCTAATGAAATTCATCAATTCTTAGGAAATAGACCAAAAATGTATCCCGGTCATATTGGTGGGCATTGCGTGATACCAAATCTTAATCTGATAAATAATGAAACTCTTAACCTAATTAATAAAATAAATAATAGTTACTCAAAAAAATTAAAAAAATCTAAATAAAAAATATGGATCTGACCAAATCAATGTTTGATAAAGAAAAGAATGATATAGAAAAGTTTAATCAATTAGATTTAGACGAACGTTCAATCGTTTTTTATTCAGAAGATATTTCTTCATTTGTTTATTTTGAACAAATTATTCATGAATTAACTGAAAAAATGGGGCGACAGATTTGCTATGTAACATCAGCTAAGGATGATCCTATTCTTAAAAACCAAAATGAAAAAATCAGAGCTTTTTACATAGGAAATTCTGAAATTGTAAAGTTAAAATTTTTTTTAGGATTAAAAGCAAAGGTGTTGATTATGACTATGCCAGATTTAGGAACTTATCATATTAAACGTTCAAAGGCATTTCCTGTACATTATGTTCACATTTTTCATGCTATGAATAGTACACATAGAAATTATCGTAAAGGTGCATTTGATCACTTTGATTCAATTTTTTGTACTGGTTGCCATCATGTGGAAGAGATTAAAGCTACTGAAAAATTGTATAACCTTAAACAAAAAAATTTGGTTGAATGTGGATATGGATTATTAGACAAACTACAAAAAACTAAACCACTACAAAATCAAGACATGCATACTAAAGATGGAAGAAAGAAAATCTTAATCGCCCCATCATGGGGGAAAAAAGGCTTATTTGAAACTAAAGGACTAGAACTAGTAAAAATTTTGCTTGATGCTGGATATCATGTAACTGTTAGACCACATCCAATGACGGTTAAAAAATGGCCAAAAATAATTAATGTAATTGAAAATGAATTTAAGAACGATTCAAACTTTACAATGGAAAAGG
>CACHDH010000003.1 GCA_902578515.1 uncultured marine group I thaumarchaeote
AGTTCTGAATAAAGTCTACTCAAAGAGGATTTTTTTCCTATTGCAATTACCAAGAAATCTTCATTCATCTTTCTTCCAGCAGTCATGATGGCTTCTGATATTTGTGTGGTGGTTGCAAACCTAAGCAAAATGTCCGTTTCAATTTTTTTTGATAACATGGTATTTGCTTTTTTAGCCTGGAAAGAGATTGCAAGTATTTTTTTTGCATGCTGTGCACTAAGAAGAAATTTTGGGTTTATTGCCTGAATTATTAGCTGCTTGTGGCTAATTCTAAGATCATCTAAAAAATCTCTGTGAAGGTCCTTGTGAAATAGAACATCAAATATCTCCACACTTGACTTGCCGATGGAAAACTGTATTCTGCGAGAACCTCCATGTATGATTGGTATGATGCTAATCTCATCATTGTCACTCAACTTTGTGTCATAGCCTTTCAGTGCCGATGAATCAACGCCATTAACAGCTATAAGCAGGTTTTTTGTATCGAATTCTAATGTGTCTTTTGGTTTCATTTCGACAAGGTGGCTAATCAACTCGTTTATTGTATCTGTCTTTTTTTCCAAAACTATTCTGTCAGTAGAAAATGATTTTTTGGCACCGCCAAGTAGTTTCACAGTAATCAATGCATTAGACCGGAATTAGTTCAAAATTAATCTTGTACTTTGTCAGCAGGAGTCTCCTCGACCACATGCTCACTTGCTGGTTCAGGCTGAGTAGGTGCTGTCTCTTCTGGCACCTCTTCCTCACTTTCTACAGCTTTTGTTTTCATTTCCTCATTTCTAAGCTCGTTTTTGATAAATTTTGTAATGTACCCAGCCAATTCGTTTCTTAACATTTTAGATCTAATTGTAGATATTTGATTTAGTGCTTCCTTATTCTTATCAAAATCGACTCCAAACATATCACGTTTGTCTTTTAGAACCTCCATTGAAAGTCGTTTTATCCTATTCACTGACTAATTGCATTTGGACTGTATTTTATACCTATAGAATCAGATAGCGCTGAGAGTTTTGTTCTATTACGTTACATAACTCATCATAATTCATGTGTAAAACTTTGGACGCACAAAAAACTATGCTTGGAATAAAGTCAATTTGGGCAGTCTTGTTTTCAAAACACCTAGAGAATCTTACCGGACCGTCTGTTTCTACTAGTATTCTGTCTCTATTTGCTTTTGACAACAACACTTGTTTGTCCTGTGAATAAACCATAACAGGTCCGAAGGAAACATAGCATTGCAAATCCATTGCCTTTTGCAGTTGTTTCTTACTTCCGTCAAACCAATGTAATAAAACACTAGGAACTTTGTATGAAGGTAAGATCTCTAATATCTCGTCAAGTGTTTTCCTGGAATGAATTGAGACAGGCTTTACAAATTTTTCCGCAAGTGAAAGCTGAGTTTTGAAAACTTCTTCCTGTTTTTTGAATTCCTCATCGGAGTTTGTGTATGTTGTATCTAATCCAATCTCGCCTATTCCTGAAATTTTTGCATTGTTTTCATCTATCATTTTGAATACAGAATCTGTATCATCTTGCGCTTTTTCTGGGTGAACACCTATGAACGGTAAGACTAGGTCGCTTTGTTCACCAAGCTCGAGAGTTTTTGTCGAGGAGGAATAATCCATCGAGACGCAGCATGCCTTGATGGAAAGTCTTTTCATTGAATTCATAATAACAGGAATTTCATCTTCATATTCTGCATCAGAGAGATGGATATGCGAATCGTAAAGCCAAGTCATACAACAGATAACCTCGTCTGCCTAAAATAGTCTGTTTTGCTCATACTTGTAGTGGAATTTTTTTACTAATGATCTTTTATCATACATTTAACAAAAAAGAGTATGAAATCATCAGAATTAGGATTATCTGCGATGTATCGCATTTTAAAAAAATCTGGAGCACAGCGAGTTAGTGATGAATCTGCTGCCGAGCTTAGAAGAGTCATAGAGGAGATAGCTGAAGCTATTGCAAAAAATGCTGTCGACGATGCAAACCATGCCGGCAGGAAAACTGTCAAGGCTGAGGATGTTAAACTAGCTTCTAAGCAATTTAGTAAGTTTTAATCTAAAGAGTTAATTGCCGATTTTGTGTTTTTATTGATACGGTGAGGTAGTACAGTCCGGTAGTGCATGGGCCTGCAAAGCCTAGAGTCGGGAGTTCAAATCTCTCCCTCACCTCTTTGATCTTGGTTATTTCATAATCACCCACCACTTCTTAAGCAGGACAAAAAAGCAAGTACAAAATTGACATCTAAAGAAGCAACTCTCTTAGATTATAGCGAAGAGGGACGTGCTCTTCTATCTCAGCAATCAAGCGCACCTCTTGAGGGATTTGCAACACATGCAGTTGATGCAAGCATTACCGAATTCATGAAGGATGCAAAAAATGAAGTTGAGAAAGGACATCTCTATCTCTTATGGCACTTGTTGTACGTTGAGGAGGTACTGGAGGACGTTGCAGAAAATGCAATAATTGATGGTGCATATGATTGTGGAATCGATGCGTATTTGGTAGATACCTCGGAAAAAAGAATTAGATTATTCCAATCAAAGTATGGTGAAGCTCATTCTATCGGAGCGATTGACAAGTTCGTGAAGGATGTAGATCGTTTCAAAAAACTAGAACAATCAAAGATTAGACGTGATGAGTTACAGTATCTTTGGAAGCATCTTCATGAGAAAAACGTGAAGACAGAGTTGGTTTACGTGACTGATAATGATGTAGACGAGTATGAAGATGGCGAAGTGAAAGTTGTAGGAAAGGAGCAAGTCTACCAAACACTATGGGAACGCATTAAGAAACCAGCCAAGGGTGAAAAGTCCAGTTTAAGGATTCAAAAATGTCTTGAGCATGATAATGCGCTATGCTGTATTGTCTCTGCATTTGACTATGCAGATTTCGTAGAAAGGAATGAACATTATGTCTTTGAATCAAATATCAGAAAGCACCTTGGCGGAAAAGGGTCAATTAACAAAGGAATAACAAAAACTCTGGAAGAAGACCCTCACAAATTCTTTGAATGGAATAATGGGATTACCATAACTGTAGATAATTATTCAATGAAAGATAACAAGATTAGCCTAGGTGGAGCGCAAATTGTCAACGGTGCGCAAACATCCAAAAGCATTCTTGATAGAAAGAAGAAGACAAATAATCTGGATGCGGAACTTTTGGTTACCATTATCAAAACCAAGGACGAGGAACATCAGAGAAATATCACAAAATTCAGAAATTCTCAGAATGCCATTAAAGGTAAAGACTATGTTTCACTAGAGGATTATCATATAGCAATACATTCTATGTTACAAAGAGTAGGATATTTCTACGAACATCAACAGGGTTCCTGGCTTAACCTACCATCTTCCATGAAAGCTAAATTCAACGGTGATGAAATTTACAACAAATACCTATCAGATAAAAAAGAAAAATGTAGAATTAAAGATGATACTGCGATTGCCTCAATGGTCTCATATTTTGAACAGAGGCCAAATGACGTGTATGGTGGTATAGGGAAATATCTTCCCAAGGGTGCAAAATATGAAACTGTATTTGATGATGAACTGGAATGTGACTATCGTTACTTTCTATTCCCACACTTAATTCGTGAGTATGCCAAAAATGAATTGGGATACGACAGAAGTAATACACAAAATAGATACAAGAAATATGCACAGAATCTTTTTGTTGCAGTTACTGCAAGAATTGTTCACAAAAACATTATAGGAAAAAATGATGATTTCAAGAAGGACATTTCTGAGTTAGAAAAGATGATTCAGAATATTGGATTGTTTACAAAAGTCCTAAAAACTGCAGATAAAATTGTAACAAAGTTTCTTGAAGATTCTAAGGTTGAAGAAAAGATAGATGAGGCTAACACTGCTCACAACTTTTTCTCAAACCAGGTTTATGGCAAATCCATGTTAGAAGTCATAGACTCAAAAATTAGGCAAGAACAGGAAGAGATAGAATACATCAAAAAAACATTTTCAGGAATTTAAAAAGGCAGACATCCGGCCAGAGTAAAATCTTGCAGGAGGTTACAATGGCCAGACATTCTACCGGTAATTTATAAAAAAAGCTTCTATTTAACAAAATATGGTTTTTATAACAAATCAAAAGTGATTACATGTATGAACTCTGAAAAATGTGCAGTTTGTGATGGAGACATGGAACATGCATACTTGCCTATGAAAGAATGGAAGATAGATGGACATTTGTGTGGTGACTGCTATTCAAAAAAACTTTCAGAGTTTTATCCTGGCGATCATGTAAGAGTGGATCTTTCAGATAATTAGTTAGTATCTTTTTCCGCATACTTGTTAACTGAAAAACAATTCCATGCTAATACATCGTCTTTTACTTCAGCCTCTGTAAGGAACTTGATATTAGTGACAGTTTTCTTCTTTTTTACCAAGTTTACTTGGAAAGTTTCAAACTTCTCACAGTCACAGTCTTCAAAGAGACAAGCATCGTTATCATCTCCTTCTTCATGATCCTCCTTTATGTGACCGCAGTTACACTTTGCGTCGTTCTTTACATCTTTCTTGAACTTTTTTACCCAAGTACCTAAACGCAGATATGCACTACCTTCATGTCCCTTCTTGAACCGATCATAATGTTCAGACTTTGGAAGTACTTTGAAAAGAAATTTGTTGTCTTGAGCCTTACGTGATTCTCCACCAAGTATGAACCAGTAAGTGTCACCAGTCTCGACAAACCTAATTTTGATCGAGTGGTCGTTCCACCAATGAATTGTTTCCCTCCAAAAAACCTGTGCCTCCTTCAGATCAGAAAATAGTGGAACAACATTCATACGTATTTCATAATAACGATAAGCTACTCCGATGAAATTATCAAACCATGGAATGGCGGGTTCTGAAGACAATACCTACGAAATCAAATTAATATTATATGTATTTGATCACTTTTACAGTTATACTCTTATATCAGAGTGAAACTCAAATTCATTAATGGTCGTATATAGAACCAGCATGCAAATTGTAGCCGATCTCTTGGTAGCTACAGATCAATGCGGTCAAGAAGGAATCAAAACCACTTCTTTGCTAACAAAGGCTAATCTTTCACATTCTAGATTAGAGAAATTTGTAGGCAACTTGACTGGTGCAGGTCTTGTCAACAAAATAGAATACGACGGAAAAAATGTTTTTGTAATTACTCCAAAAGGAAAACAATATCTCGACCAATACAGAAAATTTGCTGATGTTGCAGAATCTTTTGGTCTAGAAATGTAAAAATTATTTCTTAAATTTTCTTCTTCTTTCTCTGTTTGCTTTTTGTCTTGCTTTCTTTCCCTTATATCCACTGTAAACTATAACTACAATTATTCCACCAATAGAGGCATAAAACAACGGAATGAATGGTTGTTCTCGAAGTTCCCCAGTAGTTGGTGAGATAAACGCTATTGGTATTCCAATCATGAGGAAACCCAATACTACCATCAGAGTCTTGTCCACGAAAGTCTGTTGTTATAAAGCCATATATCTTTTTGATGTTAATTTCATACAATGTCAAAAATTATGGAAATCATCGGTCTGATTCTAATTGGTGGAACTATTTACTCGTTCATCGGAATGACAGAGTCAGAACTTAGATGGCCTGTTTTTTGGTCATGTGCAGGTGGTGCGATGGCAATCATTGTGTACAGAAACTACATAAGAAAAAGAAAAAAGAATCAGATGAAATAAGTAACTAAACTACAAACCGGCAGATCTATAAAGGAGCATTTTACGGTTACTTGAGGGGAGTATGACGGAACAAGCTGACGAATGGTGGAAAGGTTTAGGAGAAGAACTAGAAACTGACATAGAAGCCCTAACTGACAAAGCTGAAAACTCTTAAAATTATTTTAAAAAGTTGTAACTGAAAAGAAATTTTATCAAAGCCTCGAGCGAGATTCGATCTCGCGACCTAACGCTTACGAGGCGTTCGCTCTACCAGGCTGAGCTATCGAGGCACTAACCATTTCCTCTCAGAGTTTAATAAAAAGCGTATCTAAGTTGGAAACATTGAAAGTAACAATTTCAGGAATTAGGGGCATTGTTGGAAAAGACCTAACACTACGTGACGTATTGAAATTTTCAAAAAACTTTTCCACATTGATAGATTCAAAGAAATGTGTCATTGCAACAGATACCAGACCAACAGGACAGATGATAGCAGAGACCGTTAAAGCGCAACTAATGGAATCTGGAATAGATGTTTATGATTTGGGTATAGCACCAACACCCGTAGCATTTCGCGAGTCACGAAAATATGGCGCAGGGATAATTGTCACCTCCTCTCACAACCCTATAGAATGGAATGGCATGAAGATGATCATAGATGGGAGAGGAATAACCGAGGAACAGCTTGCTACGGTAATGAAAGAGCAAAACCCACCAAAATCAGAAATTGGCAAGGAACACAAGATAGAGTCTTCCTATATTGACGATGCATCCAAAATCATAGGTGCAATCCCTGACCCACCAGCAGTTACGGTTGACATTGGTGGCGGTGCTGCAAGAGGATTCTCGTCACAGTTGCTAGAAAAAGTGGGATGCAACGTTGTCACAATTAACGATGAACGTGAAAAAAGTTCTCGAGGACCAGACCCAACCACAGATGCACTAAACGACCTTGTTGCAAATACGAAGGATAGGGACATTGGATTTGCATTTGACTTGGATGGCGACAGACTTGTTATTGTGATTAATGGGGAGAAAAAGAACCCAGATGTTACCTTGGGAATTGGCGTAGTAAAGGCGCTTGAGATTGGGTGCAAGAATTTTGTGCTAAGCCAGGACACAAGCATATCTGTAGAGAAGTACATAAAACAAAATGGTGGAACCATCTACCGCTCTAAGGTTGGAGAGGCAAATGTTGCATCAAAGATGATTGAAACAGAATCACAAGTTGGTGGTGAGGGAAGTAGCGGTGGATTCATACTTTCTGACTTTAACTATTGCAGAGATGGAATTTTAACTAGCGGCTTGATTGCGTCGATAATCAAGAAAGAGAAATTTACAGACGTACTAAACTTTATGGAAAAATACCACATAATACGAGACAAGGTAGGGTATGACTCGGAACAGCATGACAACATACTGAAAATATTACATGACAAGATGAAAGAAAAATTCGGTAATGTTGACACACTTGATGGTCTTAAGGTAATGATTGACGAGGATAGTTGGGTTTTGGTTAGAAGATCAAACACTGAGAATATAATTCGTATCTCTACGGAATCTGACAGTTTGGAAAAAGTTAGAAAGATCGATCAAGAGATAAAGGATCTTATCAAAGAAAGCCATGAGCAAATTAAGTGAAAAAAAAATCATTGAACTTTTTCAGAGTAAACTAGGCAATGCAAGTTTTGTTCCGGAGGATGTTGAATCGTTTAAAATTGGAAGGCAGCAGCTTGTTGTCAAAGTAGACACATTTGTTGAAAGCACCGATCTACCACCACAAATGAAATTGGAGGATGCTGCACGAAAAAGCATTGTATCTTGTGTAAGTGACTTTGCTGCCAAGGGGGTAAAACCAATTTTTGGAATCGTATCCCTAACAATCCCAAGAAAACTTTCGAGATCCAATATAGAAAATTTGGCTAAAGGATTTCAGGGCGCTGCAAGAGAATTTGGGCTGAAGATACTTGGCGGGGACACTAACGAGGGAAAGGAACTTGTGATAACCTTCTCGTTGTTTGGCACTGGGAAAAAAATTGTGAGCAGGAGCGGTGCAAAAACCGATCATGTGATAATTACATCTGGTTCATTTGGATATACTGGTGCTGGATTATCCATACTGATCAAAAATAAAAAATCTTCAAAAAAATTTCGTGCAAAGGCAAAGAATGCTGTGTTTAAACCAAAATGCCGACTTTTGTTTGGATTGAAAAACCAAAAACACTTCTCCTCAAGCATGGATTCCAGTGACGGACTTTCAACAACGCTCAACGAGATGTCAAAACAAAGTAAGAAAAAATTTGTAATTACCAGTATGCCTTCAGATAATGACATCCTTGAATTTGCAACACTAAACAAGCTGAATCCAAATGATCTAATCCTTAATGGTGGTGAGGAATATGAGATTGTTGCGACTGCAAGCAAATCCAATCTGCCAAAGATCAAAAGTCACGCAAAAAAACACAGAATCAAACTATATGAGATTGGTTACGTCACAAAAGGAAGAGGAGTGTTTCACAAAAGAAACGGAAAACTAGATAGGATCAGGGACAAAGGATGGGAACATCTGCAATGAACTAGCTATAATAAGATGTGAATATGTTTTTTAAACCCCTCACAACTGTGGTATACATTGTCTGAAACAGAAGCAGTTAGCGAAGAGGAAGTAAAGGAGGTAGTCTCCGAAGAATCATCTGAAGCTCCAACTGAAGCTGTTAAAGAATCCACTGAAGCTGCTGAAGAATCCGCTAAATCTAGCGAGACAGCAGCTGAAGCTAGTAAAGAGGCCTCAACACAAACCAAGAAACCAGCGCAAGAAAAATGGGGAATTGCACACATCTACAGCAGCTACAACAATACAATCATCCACATAACTGATACCACCGGTGCAGAAACTGCAGCAATTAGTTCTGGTGGTCACCATGTAACTGCTGCGAGGTACGAGTCATCACCATTTGCGGCAATGAAAGCAGCTAACGCTGTGGTGGAAGCTGCCAAAACAAAAGGCTTTACTGCAATACACATCAAGGTGCGAGCAGTAGGCGGTGTGGGCTCTAGAGTCCCAGGACCTGGTGCACAAGCTGCAATCAGAGCACTAGCAAGAGGAGGATTCAAGATTGGACGTATTGACGATGTTACTCCAATACCACATGATACTACCAGAAAGAAGGGTGGTAAGCGTGGAAGAAGGGTCTAGTCCTTAACAATCTTCACTTTAACATTACAACCCTGAGATTCAAAATACTGTCCTAGAAAATTTACAAACTTCTCATCAGGCTTGTCTCCCTTGGTTTTTCTTATCATATCTGCAAACTTGTCCTCCATTCCTACGTATAGCTCCTGATCTAGGAACATCCGGAAGAACGTCCAGCCAAACTTTGAAGTTGGGTCTCCAAACTTGAAACCATTTGAAACGTTACAAAGCGCAGCCATCTTGTTCATGAGCAGCTGGATACTTTTGATATCCTCATCATATTTTGTGGTGCTAATTTCAAAGAAAGCCATGTTACTCTGTAGATAATTTTCCCAACTTGTCAGAAAGTGATACAAACTTGCCATCCTTTTCCACGTTGATTTTGGTCTTCATTCTCACATTAAGGCCGACCGCCCTGAATAATGCAAGTAGGTTGCCCCCATCCAATGTTTCCTTGATCTCGCCTGACGATATCAGTTCTGATAATTTCAATACTATGATCTGCGTTTCTCTTGGAAATTGGTACTCTGCGTTTTGCAGAACCTCCATTCCCCGATAGCCCAAACGCTTTACTATAATCTCACGTGGTGATGGTTTCTTGTCTTGCTCTTCCTTTTGTGATTCGGTAATCTTCTCCTGATGTCGCTGAGATGAAATGTTATTCCGCATCTCAGCCAGACGCTTTGCCTTTAATCTTTCCAGGTCCTTGTCCTCGTCGCTCATCCCTTGATCACTCCTACTGGTACAAGCTTTGCAACTTTAGTGGCAATGCCAAGCTCGTGTGAAACGTTAACCACAGAATCAACATCCTTGTATGCTTGTGGCGTCTCCTCCACCACACCATCTCGCGTCAAGGACTTTATGAAAATTCCTTTATCGTTAAGTGATTTTTTTACTTCAGATTCTGTAAAGTTTCTCCTTGCCTTTGAGCGGGACATCATTCTTCCTGCTCCATGTGCTGTCGAACCAAATGTTGTATTCATTGAGTTTTCTTTTCCTAAAAGTATCCAGCTTCCCGTTCCCATTGAACCTGGTACCAGAACTGGTTGACCAAGATCGCGGTACTTTGCTGGAACGTCATCCATGTTTGCAGGGAATGCTCTGGTAGCTCCTTTACGATGGACAACAACTGGTTTTAACTTGCCATCAATCTTGTGGTTTTCCACCTTTGCTATGTTATGTGCTACGTCATAAACTAGTCTCATATCCAGATCAGATTCTGATTGTTTGAAAACCCTTTCAAAGGACTTTCTTGTCCAATGTGTAATCATTTGTCGATTACTCCAGGCAAAATTCAGTGCTGCAAACATTGCTGTCCTGTATGATTCTCCCTCCTCCGATTTGTTTGGGACACACGCAAGCTCCCTGTCCGCTAGATGAATATCATATTTCTTTTGAGCCTGCTCTGAAATTCTAAGATAATCACTACATATTTGGTGACCAAATCCTCGCGAGCCACAATGAATCAGTATGGTAACACTTCCCTTTTCAATTCCCATTGCAGCAGCTGCCTTCTCGTCATGAACCTCTGCAACCTTTTGTATTTCTAGGAAATGATTTCCAGAACCAAGGCTACCAAGCTGTGGTGCACCTCGTTTCCTTGCACGGTCAGAAACTTTGTTTGGGTCGGCATTTGCCATCTGTCCACTCTCCTCACACACGTCTGCGTCGTCCGTTGTACCATATCCGTTATCAATTGCCCAACTTACTCCCTTAACCAAAACTTCATCCAGCTGTGACGGGTTTAGTCTGATGGCACCTTTTGATCCAACACCTGAGGGAATAGACTTGAAAAGATCAGTAACAATGTCTTTCAGCTTTGGCCTAACGTCATTTTCCGTCAAGTTAGTTCTAAGAAGCCTGACGCCACAATTGATATCATAACCAACGCCACCTGGGCTGATCATTCCCTCCTCCGCATCCATCGCAGCAACACCGCCAACAGGAAATCCGTATCCTTCATGACCATCTGGTAGAACTATTGAATGCTGTTGAATTCCAGGAAGTGTTGAAACATTCACCGCCTGCTGGATTGTCCTGTCGGTCATCATTTTTGTAAGCAGTTTCTCATCAGCGTAAATTGTTACGGGTACTTTCATTCCAATGGATGAATCAGGATCTATTTGATATCGCATATCACCGATTTTTTTGGGTTTGAAGTTGGACATTTAGATTTGAATTGCTGATTGACAATTTAAATCATAATTAGATTAAAATGAAATGAGATTGTTGGACAGTTATGAAGACTGCCATAGTTTTAGGGGGTTCAAGGGGAATCGGCAAGGCAATTGCTGACTCGCTGAAATCAATTGACTGTGATGTCATTGCCACCTCAAAGAATGATTTGGACACATCAAGCTTGGAAAGTGTTTCAGGCTTTGCTGAAAAACACAAGCAGGCAGACATTCTAGTTCTAAACACAGGCGGTCCTGAACCCAAAGAATTTTTTTCCATAACAGAGGATGATTGGAATCATTATCATAATCAATTGTTTCTGGGATTTTGTTCTCTCTTACAAAAGATCAAGATCAATGACAACGGATACATCTTCCTCATGTCATCCAATGTGATAAAGGAGCCAAATGCAAAACTGATCATCTCAAGCGCTTACCGCTCCGCTTTCTCCAGTGTCTTTAAAATTTTGAGTAAGGAGTTTGCAAAGAGACAGATTAGTTGCATCAACATAGCACCGGGACCAATCCACACTGACAGAACAAAGGAACTAATCGATGACGTTGATGCATTCGCAGAAACCCTCCCAATGAAAAGACTTGGCAAGCCACAGGAGATTGGTGATTTTGTAAAATCAATAGTTGAACATGATATCAAGTATCTTTCCGGCGCAGTAATCAATTTTGACGGCGCAAACTCGAATTTTGTTTTCTAGCAAGACATAGATTTATTTCCAGAACAAGCTAACGGTAATTGTGTCCATTTTACCTATAGATACTGGCCGCTATGGTACGAAGGAGATGCTGGAAATTTTCAGGGAACAAAAGAAGATTGATTATCAGCTAGAGATTGAAGCTGCAGCCGTACTATCACAAAACGAGATAGGACTGATTCCAGCTTCCGTTGCGAGAGACATAGCAAGAGCAGCCAAATCTGGCAAGATAACAGCCAAGAGAATCAAACAGCTTGAAGCTAAGAGTGACCATGACACTGCTGCACTAGTAGAAGCACTGGCTGAAAAATGTCAAAAGGCATCAAGACCATGGATTCACTACGGTCTAACATCAAACGACTTGGTTGACACAAGTAACTCGATGCAGATGAGGGACGCAATTAAGATCATCCAACCAAAAGTTTCAAAGTTATCATTACTACTTTCAAAAAATGCTGTAAAGTACAAGAACGTTCCAGCCGTCGGAAGAACACACGGCCAGCATGCCAGCATCATTTCATTTGGATTAAAATTTGCAAACTGGGCTGCGGAAATGTCAACCCATCTTGAGAGATTAGATGAGATAAAGAAACGTGTTCTCATCTGCAAGACGATGGGTGTTGTCGGTACCGGCTCACTGATGGGAAAGAATGCCATAAAAGTTCAGGACCGCGTAGCCAAGAAGCTTGGACTTTATCCTGCAAGGGTCACCACGCAGATCATTCCAAGGGAGAGATATGCCGAATACATATTCCAGTTGTCACTGCTTGGCGCGACCTTGGAAAAGATTGCCATAGAGATTAGAAACCTACAGCGTACAGAGATTGCCGAAGTCTCGGAACATTTCAAGAAAGGCCAGATGGGAAGCAGCGCGGTACCAACAAAGAGAAACCCAATCAAATCAGAACGGATATCATCCCTATCAAAACTTCTGAGAAGCCAGATTAACATATCATTTGAGAACATTCCACTCTGGCATGAGAGAGACCTATCAAACTCTGCCAATGAGAGATTCATCCTTCCAATGACATCCATTCTACTGGATGAGATGATAGAGACGATGACCAGAATAATTGAAAATCTTCAGGTTAACACAAAGCGCGTACAGGAAAATCTTCACATAACCAGGGGGCAAATCTTTGCAGAATTTGTTCTGGAAGCCCTGATCAAAAAGGGAGTCCCAAGGTTCGAAGCGTACAGGGATGTGCAACGTGTTGCTTTTGATGCACACAAAAAGGGAATCGACTACCTTGATGCAATTAAAAATGACAAGTTGATCTCGACCAATCTTTCTGATAGAGAAATAGAATCGATATTTGTCCCAGAGAAACATCTTGGTGCATCACTTGGAATAATTGATAATGTGTTCAGCCACGTAAAGGCAAACGCTAAGAAGTTTTCCTAGATTTTAACAACGACTTGTGTATCTGAGAGCCATACTGTAGTGCCTTTTTCTGTTTTTTTGCGGCAACCTCCGGCACACCATAATCCATGGCTAACTCACGAATAGGATGCTTTCTCTGCATGTCATCTAGACCATGAATCTTTTCAGAGACTGGAATTGTTTTCGAGTAATCTACAAAACTTGGTGAGAGGAAAGGCTGGACCATCTTCACATCAAACTCTGCAGTAACTTTATTGATTGCAATCATCATCTCTCCCTCATTCTTCAATTTCTCATCCATCATTTTTGTAACCTCATCCTCTCCTTTCTCAATTGCCTCACGGTAAGAATTGTAACCGCAAAACAGTTCATCAATGCCATTGGCGGTAGCAACTGTCTTCAGACCATTCTTTTGCGCAAGCCCAGCAACATAATGGAACGCAATCGAGTTCTCATTCCAAGAGAGGTTGTCTGATTTGATTATTTGGTTGATCTTCTGGCTAACCTCCTTAAACTTTTCAGGATCAATTTCAGAAATGCTGTGTTCCAAGTTGAGCAGCTGATTTACTTCCTTGGCAAAATTGATGTCATGGGAATCCTGAAATCCAATTGTCAGAAGATGGACACCATATCCCATATCCTTGACGAGCTTTGCCAATAGGGTGCTATCTACTCCACCCGAAAATGCAACACCTATCTTCTTGTCAGAGATGGTTTCCTTTACCGCGTTCTCCATTTCACTAAGTAATTGCTTATTCATAATTGCAATGAAGTAATCTAGACAATTTATTAATTAACTCTGCCATGTCCCTACATGGGATTAACAAAACTATCAGATGAGGAGATTCAAACAGCACTTCAAGACTTGGAGGGCTGGTCAGTTGTAGATGGCAAGCTCCACAAGGAATTCCAATTTTCAGATTTCAATGAGGCGTTTGGCTTTATGGCCAGAGCATCGATGCACATTGAAAAGATGAATCACCATCCAGAATGGTTCAACGTATACAACAAGCTGGTTGTTGATTTAATGACCCATGATGCCTCTGGCATAACTGAAAACGATACCAAATTGGCAAAGATTCTCAATTCGATTTAGATATGGAACCAAAAATTCAGGAGAAGGTATGGGACCCCAAGATAGAATCTGACATTAGAAAAAAATGGGAGGACTCGAAACTTTATGAATTTAATTCTGGTGCTGACGGTTATACGATAGATACTCCACCACCATATCCATCTGGCAGACCATGGCACATCGGAGCCGCGGCACACTATGCTCAGATAGATATGGTTTCAAGAACAGCTCGCATGAATGGGAAGAATGTTTACTTTCCAATTGGTATCGACCGAAACGGTTTGCCTGTTGAACTTTACACGGAAAAAAAACATAGCATACGAATGCGGGAGACCGAGCGAGGAAAATTCTTGGACCTCTGCAAGGATGCGCTTGATGATCTTGAGGCTGAGATGATTCAGATTATGAAAAATCTTGGGCTCAGCTGTGACTTTGATAACTATTACCGAACGGACTCGGAGGAATATCGAGCTCTAACACAATCTACCTTCATTGAATTATGGAAGAATGACTCGATTTACCTAGCAACCAGACCCAACAACTATGACTGGGTGACTGGAACAACAATAGCAGATGCCGAGATAGTCTACGAGGAGCTCCCAACCAAACTAGTCCACATGAAGTTCAAGGCGGGAGGAAAGGAAGTCATCATTGCTAGTACCAGACCTGAGCTTTTGTGTGCCTGTAAAACCATAATTGTAAACCCAGATGACGAAAGATATTCTGATTTAGTTGGAAAGAAAGTAACTGTCCCAATATCAAATCAGGAAGTTGAGATTCAGACTCACCACTCTGCCGAGATGGAGTTTGGTTCCGGTGCTGTGATGGTCTGTAGCTATGGTGACCAGAACGACGTTGCGCTGTTTAGAGAATTAAATTTGGAGGAGGTTGTCGCAATCGGGCAGGACGGAAGGATGACCGAGGCTGCTGGAGCTTATACAGGCCTCAAACCAAAGCAAGCCCGCACAAAAATAATTGAGGACCTAGAAAGTGGCGGCTTTGTTGAAAAGATTGAGGAGATTTCCCACCGAACGCCAGTCTCGGAACGAAGCAAGACTCCAATTGAGATCATTCCCATGGAAGAATATTATTTGAAACAGAAGGAATCTGTAGGAAAGATGAAAGAGCTTGGAGCTCAAATCAAGTTTTACCCAGAGATGCACCAGCAAATTCTAATGAACTGGTTGGATTCGATTAAGATAGACTGGCCAATTTCTCGCAGACGATTCTATGGAACAGAGATTCCAATCTGGTATTGTAAGAAATGTTCAGAGCCATACTTGCCCGAGCCAGGAAAATATTATCGTCCATGGAGCGAGCCATGTCCGGCAGAGAAGTGTTCCAAGTGTGACTCGACCGAGTTTGTTGGGGAGGAGAGAACCTTCGATACCTGGATGGACTCTAGTGTCTCACCATTATTCATTACAAAATTCAAAAAGGATGAGGAGTTTTTCAAAAGAACTTATCCAACCGGAGTAAGGCCACAGGCAAAGGACATTGTCAGGACTTGGCTGTACTATACTCTTCTGCGATGTGAGAATCTCACCGGCGAGAAGCCATGGTCCGAGGCTTGGGTCATGGGATATGGTTTGGATGAAAAGGGAATGAAGATGTCAAAAAGCAAAGGAAATGCTCTGGATCCCCTACCAATTATTGAAAAGTTTGGTGCTGATACCTTCCGATTTTGGAGTGCCAGCGAAGTAAACCATGGTTCTGATTTCCGATGTAGCGAACAAAAAATTGATTCAACGAAAAAATTCCTCACTAAATTATGGAACGTATCCAGATTTCTTTCTAGTTTTCCTATAATTGAGTCGGCGGACCTGGCTGACACCGACAAGTGGATCATCTCCGAGCTGGATAAGCTGGTAAAGGACTGCAAGGTTGGCTTTGACCAATACAACTTCTTCATCCCAGCCACAGCAATTCGAGAGTTCACCTGGAATGTCTTTGCTGCCCAGTATATTGAGATGGCAAAGACTCGGGCATATGGAATTGAATTTTCAGATGCCGAGCGGGACGGAGCAATCTATACCTTGCATAAGGTTTTGTCCACCCTGCTGAAGCTTTTGGCTCCAATCACCCCATACATTACCGATTTCCTCTGGCAAACCCTCTACTCGGACAAGAGCATCCACACCGAGCAGCAGGCAAAGGAGGAATCAAACGAGGACATGACCCAGCACACTCAGGCCATCAGCGACTTCAACTCGAAGGTTTGGAATGAAAAAAAGGAGAAGGGGCTGTCTCTCAAGGACTCGATCAAGATTGAGATTCCAAAAGAGCTTGAGATTTTCAAGAAAGACCTAGTTGCGATGCATCATTTGGAATAATCATGAGTAATTTACGCGATAGTGTTGAACGCTGGTTAGTTCAAGATGGATATTCAATTACTGAAACTAAAACTGAAGATAATTTCAAAATTATAGTAAAAAATATTGATGCGTTCAGTAATGATTTAGAAATTTTTGAGCCAAAGCAGCAGGCCGGTGTACTAGTAATTGGTGTAAAGATTCCGCTGAAAGGCAAGCAGATGATGAGATATAATCAATTGAATGAAAAGGAAAAGACAAATTTCGAGAAAAAAATGACAGATTTTTGTCAATCAATACAGGCGATTAACAAGTTTTTTGATGAAGATGGGATGAAAAAGGTGGGAGTTTACATTGTATTGGATAAAAAAGAGCAGCTAAACCAACCAAGCTTTATTGCAACACTGCCAAAAATTATAGAAATAAGCGAAAAAACCGCCCAATTTCTCTTCAAGTCATTTTAATTGATGAAAAAATGAAGTTTGAGGGTTTTACCCCTGGCAGTCTTGAGGATATTATGGATAAAAAACGCAAGGAATCGTTTACTTATCATGATCCTCGTAATCCTAGCTACACGTACAGTTCCGAATATTTTGAAGAAAACAGTGGTTAAGTATTACTTAATTCACTACTACTAATATTAATTCCTGCTTAATACTCATATACGATGCAAACTAACCATATTTATGAAAAATAATTGGAAACAAATTTTCGAAGGGGAGTATCTTGACATTTGGCAAACCCCTAAGGGCAAAGATGGAAAGAGTGACTTTGTTTTGGCCGTTGGTGGCACACACTTGTTCCTGAATGCTAACACTGTGTTTCCCGAGCTAAAGATTGCTACGGACACAGTAAGTCGTGAAGTGTTAAAACCAAACGAGGCGTGCTACCAATGAGCAAGGCATTACAAGTCTACGATAAACTTGAAAAAAAGGTAGTGGACATACCAGAGGACGAAGTTGAATCAGTACAGAATTCGAGGCGAATTTATTTTGCTATTCAAAAGAAGGTCTTCGAGCCAAGCACAGTAGGAACTGTCGCCAACATTTCAGTCCGGAGCTTTATCACTGGACTCTTGCGGTATGGAATAACAGAAGTTGAGAGTGGTTTGAAACAAAAACCAGAACTCGATGAGCAATGGCAAAGGATTTGGGAATCCGTAGGACATAAGATCGCTGACATAGCAGCAGAAGCAGCAGATGCAGAAGACGACAGGATTGCCATAGCGAAATTCAAAAAACCGTACAAGCAGCTTAGTGACGCAGAAAAGGAAACTCTGGAAGAGGACTTGGATGATCGATACACACTGGATGCAATAACATATTGTTTCATATGGCAAGCATTAAACACATGGACTCCAAAATTCTGGAGACTCAATGATGTTGCAGCCAAGATAGCGGAAGTAGAGCGAGTTGAGGTGGAAAAAGAGAAAGCCAAGGCTGAAAAAAGAGTACCCTTAGGAAACTAGGGCCTCAATTTTTTCTTTGATATTATATTGAGGCTGTACAGCGATCAAACTTATACATCATAAGCCGATCCAATATTCTTACAGATATGAGTCTAAGTGGGCAATTTGGGGATAAAGAAAAAAAAAGTGATAAGCAAGTTATCATTGAGAAATTCCATAAATTATTTCCTCTAGAGCATATTAAGATAATATTAACTGAATTTGATGCTGATTTTTATAACCAAATCAAACAACTAGATGAAAAAAATCCAGGAAAATTAGATCATAAAAAATATGTAAATTTTCTATATGAGGTTGTAGGGAGTAATTTTTTAGTTAACTCAAATATTGGTAAACAAGAAAAAAGTGCGCCAATTGGTAACCGTGAATGGTTTTTAGGTGCTTTGATAATTAGAGAAATGAAACAGAACAAATACTTACTAGATAATGTGATTGACATCTTTAAGAAAAAGCAATGGAAACCACAAGAAGTAGGGAAATGTAAGCACTGTAAAAAATCCTGGAATATTGATAAAAAAGAGTATAGATTAAAGTTTTCTAAAAAAAATATAATCAAATGTATAGATGTAGATTGCTATACACAACAACTTCATGATGCGGGATTAACTGATTATAATGGATCGGATAATGAGCAAAAAAAGAAATGGAAAAAAAAATTAGTAAAATTTTTTGGTCTTTTAACACCAAGCCATAGATATGACTATGAAGAAATCGCTATCTGTTTAGGCCTTCCAGCTAGTTGTGCTGCAGCGATGCCAGGTTCTCAAAGACCAGAAAAAGTCACTGTACGTCCCATAGAAAATCTTAATCCACTATATGATTTTCAAAATGAAATTAGTGGAAAAATAAAAGAAATGTTACAAGTATATAATCCTGATAAAGCCAAAGCAATTGTAGCGCTTCCAACAGGGTCTGGAAAAACTAGATTGGTTGTTGAAACTATAGCAGATTGGATAAATTTAGGTAGACCAGGAAAGGATCAAAACAAGAGATTTATTCTGTGGGTTGTCGAAAGGCAGGAATTGTGTTGGCAAGCTTATAATGAATTTCAAAATGTGTTTACAAATAAAGGTAAGTCGTCTTCACCACTGGAATTATATCCTTACTGGGGAACCGCGGGAAAAAATATGCGAGATATACTTGACAATTCAGAAGGCGATGTAGTAATAGTAGCTAGTAAAGATTCCCTTGATAAAAAAGCAATTAATGAAAATAGAGCTACCATAAAGGAACTAGGAAAGCGATGTTCCATTGTGATATTGGATGAAGCTCATAGAGCAACGGCACCAGGCTACATAAGACTTCTAAATGCTCTGGGATTTAGAAAGAATCAGCAACACCCAGAACAAACCATTTTGTTAGGATTAACAGCTACACCATTTAGAGGTAAAAAAACAAGTGATCTAGAACAAAGATTTGGGAATCGAATTTTATGGCCAACACTTGCTGGCGAAGCAGGTTCAAATCAAAAACCGATACCAATACTTGAAGTGCAAGAAGAGGCAGTGGAAAATCAAATTGTGAGAATATATGGAGAAAGATCATTTGATAAGGATGGTACTATAGCGGAATATTACTGGAAAATACTGCGAATTCCAGAAGAAATGCAGGAGGCGGCAGATGATCATTTAATTTCCTTTGTGGATCAATTTGGTAATCAAGAATTATCCACAGAATTTAAGGAATTATACAAAAGAGCTGGAGAAAGTTCAAATTTTATTCTTGATTCAGAAACTTCGAAATATGAAAAACTAAAAAAGGAAAAAAATATTGAATTTAAATTTCCTGAACCAGGATTCTATCTTATTGCTTTAGAGGTATCAGATGATGAAGGTATACGAAGCCAACTCCCGATATCTCATTACATTAGAATATTAGAAACTCCAGTAGAAAATTCTGGTAATAATCCTCAACAAATGCAGAAATTATACAGAAGATTAATGGAAAAAAGAATTCTATCTAAGGTTCAACATAGAATTCTAGGATATACAGGCAGAGAATATGAAGACGCTATCATTTCTGAGACTGAATATGAAGATCTTACTGAGGATAATATTCGTGTAATAGGCGAAGATCCTGATAGAAACAATATGATTATAGAAGAATTAAGAAATTTGGTAATAGAAGATAAGAAAAAATCTATTTTATTTTTTGGCTGTTCAATTGCACATTCTAGAGCAATTGCAATTACATTGAATTCACTTTATAGTGATGAGGGAATTGTGGCAGAACATGTCTCTGGTGAAACAAGTTCTAAAAGAAGAAATGAGATAGTTAATAAATTCAAGGAACAAAAAATCAATGTCTTATGTAATTATGGACTTTTTACTACGGGGTTTGATGTTCCCAAGATTGATTGTATCTTTATAGGAAGACCAACTTACAGTTTACTTTTGTATACACAGATGATTGGACGTGGACTTAGAGGCCCAAAAAATAAGGGTACTCCTGATTGTTTAGTTATTGATACTGATGATCAAATTCAATATTACAAAGTGGTAAAAGACACTGACATTGATGATTTAGATGGTGAAGAATTAATTTCTCCTGACAATGAAAAACTAGATCAAGCATGGCGAATTTTTGACGAATTGTGGGATACAGATGAAAAAAAATATTGGTATGACGAAAAATTCCATCATACACCACCGCCACCAGATTCTATCAAAATTAAAAAAGTCAATTTACAAAAAAGTATTACATCCTCAAAAAACGTATGGAAATGTAAAACATGTCATGTAAAAGGAAGTACAAAAAACAAAACTGATAGAAGCTTTACAAGTAGAATATTTGGTACTAATTCAAAAAATATAACTAATGACAACCCAGATGGATTCAATCATAAATGTCTTAATTGCAGAGAGAAGGAACAAAGAGATATGGCTGAAGGTTTACGTTATATCAATATACTACAAAAAGATGGTACATTACTTTCGCATCAAATAAATCGATTGGGTGAATTCTTTGAAAAATTTCCTGAACAAATTAAAAAATGGTCAAAAGCTTTCGAATATGTATCAAAAAAATTAGAAGAAAAAAGAAGGAAACAACGTGAAGATGCTAAAAAACAAGATGCTAACGACGCTTCGTTTACATTTTATGATCCAGAAAATAAAGATGACTAAATTTACACATATATGATATATTTTTGTTCGATTAATCTATCAATTATTTCATCAACGTCTTTTGCAATACTTCCTTTGTATTTGATACCCAACTCAAGATTTCGTTCTAGAGCACGACCAGTCAGATTTGCTGATGTTATCAAAATTTGATTAGAATCAACAACCCATGCTTTTGCATGAATTTTACCATTATACGTGTAAATTCTTGGAAATGCTATGATGTTTTTCCAATATTGCATAAAGTATTCTTTTATTGTCAATTTCTTCTTTTTCCCAACCCTTTTCTTTTTGTCTGCCTCATTAAAGATAATTCTAATTTTTACATTACGTTTTTTTGCTGCCGACATTAAAGATTCTATAATCTCTTCCACATTTTCTTCATCCCACAACCAATAACCAATTATTGTAATGGTTTTTTTCGCAGAGTTTACCATTTCGTGTATTACAGGTGCTGTATTGTCAGCCATTTCGTTAAAAATAGGGCCAGACCATACTAATCTAACATTTTTGGAAAACTTGTGTTGTTCTCGTTCAAGTTCTTTTAGCAATTCTAAATTCATTAAAAATGCTTCTACATCAGAAACCTTCTCGAGTATTTTCTTTACATAAGCAAATTCCTCTGATGTTAGCTTTAGTTTTGATTTAATTGTAAAAATATCATTTGGTTTTAAAATTTTCTTTTTTTCTAAGAGTAACTTTAAAGAATGTAATTTTTTGTCTGGGATATGTGTTAAAATATTTTCCAGATCAATTCTAGTTATTTTTTTCAACTTTACTCAGAAACTATTTTTTTAAAAAATCCACATTCTATGTTATTAATAGTCCATCTATCAAGTAAATTATTAAAATTTTCACAACTTGTTTCTGGTAATAAGGTGCAAGAATAACAACTAGAACCACCCATATTACTAGTTATGATTCCTGCCTTCTTAATTTTCTCTGGATTATTTTCAAAACACATAGGATCACGTGAACATCTGGTTGATTGTTTTATAGAATCTTTGAGTATCTTCAAAAATCGTTTTCCCTCACCAATTCTTACTAATCCACCCAAACTTCCTTGCGAAGAAACACTAGATGTATACAACATTACACCATTAGTGTTTTTTGAATGGTATATTCTCTCTTGTATATCCCCTTCATGGTATCCAGATCCCATTGAAAGTTGACGTACGAGTAAATGGGATAACGTATGTAACAAAACATAACGTGGATGAGAAAATGTATCTATAATATATTCACTTTTAGATCTTTTTTGTTTTTCCACTGATGTGATATAGTTTTCACGCAAGCCCTCAAATCTTTCTTTTACTTTCTTTTGTTCTTCCCATTCTCTTAATTTTTTCTCGTTTAAACTAAAGAAAATTCCTTCTCCATTGTTTTGTACTCCTGGTAACCATGTGATAGGAACAGTATTTCCAGTGGGATCTTTTCGTGAACCTGGAGATATTGGTCGAAACTTCTCATTTTTCTTCGAAAATTCCTCTGGTGCAAATGGATCTGGTGGTTTTCCCCTCGTAAATCCTCGCAAAACCTTGATTTCTGTAATTCGATTAAGTTTTTTCAAAAAGTCAAAATATTCTATAAGATCACCTTCCAGAGAAACTGGTTCAACATCAATTCTCGGATCATCAATACTCGGTTTAATCAATCTAGTTTTGATATTTTTAAGATCTGCAAATTCAACGTCAAGAACATTTTTTAAATCAGCTGTTTCATCGGGAATTTGTTCGTATCGTAATTCTAGTTCTTTTTTTATTTCATCAGCAGAAAACTCTTCAAGAAGTTTTCCAAACACTGTAGGTTTTAATGAGTTGATTATTTCGTCAAAGCTTTGGCCATTTTCTCTTAATACTCTAACTGCAGTATCTGATTGCCCCTGTTTATCTTGTAATGCATCATGTACAGGATGAATCCAACTTGGAATTGATAATGCACTTGAGACAGATGGATAATAAATAGAAGATGCTCTTGTCTGAACGCCATACGGTGTTTCACTGCAATTTTTCTCCTGAGATTTTCCTGATTGTCCTAACCATGGTTGTTTAGCATAACAAGTATTGAATCCTAAATCACGTCCTAATACTTTTTTATCTGTAGCTCCTGCGCAAGAAGCAATGGCATTACAATGTAAACACCTTACTTTGTAGTCACCCAAACCTGAACTCTTCCCTGATGATCTGAAAGTTAATTTTTCGCTCTCTTTAGATTCCTTACAACCACCCTTATTTTTTTTATCATGTTTATGTGCCCATCTATTCCAAGGAAAATCATCTATGTGTCCATTATCACAAATTTGCACAAATCTTGCATGATAAAGATGCTGCTGCCCACTCTTTCCCCATGAACAAAATCTGCAGTAAAATCCACCGCCCTTATTTGTTGATTCTTTGGAATGCTTTTGTAGTCTGTTACATGCTGGATTGGGGCATACACCATATTGTGGAAATGAAATACATGGAACTGCAGCATCTCCTTTTATCGTCATTGGCATCTTAAAGAAAGTTACATGAAGAAGATTTTGTAAATATGGATGGTTGATCTCCTGGAAATATTTTTTATCATCTGTGTTTTCCTGCCATTTGTGTAATCCCATTAGCATTATTGCATCATGTTCCATGTTTATGATAGAACCTGGACCAAATGTTGTAATAATTTGACTTGGGCGTAATTTTCCTGGCTCAACCATTATCATCACCGCTTACGCCATAATCTTTGATATAGTATGTAGATACTTCTGATTCTGCTTCTCTTAATGACTCTGGTATAACAAATCCCTGCGGATTATAATCTCTAGAACTGTTAAGTAGATAAACTTCATCTTTGGGTGCATCACGTCGTTGATACATTGGTCGTCTGTATTTCAATTTGATTGTTCCATTATGATGTTTAGTTGATAAGCTATCCCATCTGTTTACAAAACTATCTAGCTGTTTCTCTGTTTCTTGTTTTTCTGATGGATCCAAAAGTTCTACTCTTGCTAAAATTTTTGCCTTAATATCATCAACAAGTTTAGAAACATCAGGATCTTTACGATGAAACCGTTCTGGATTCTTAGCGAGAAGGCAACTTTCTAGTCTTATCAATGCGACAAATACTCCAAATAGTCCTCGATCTCTTGCTCTTGCTGAGAATGGAGTAAGTGTTCCTGGTTCAACTTCTTTATGAAACGTTGTATGGAAGTGTAAGAAATTTTCAAAATATGATAAATCTCTTGATTTGGTATAAGTGTAGTTAGTAACCACAAGACCAGGGTACTTTCTGCCAACTCTTCCTGTAGCTTGAATATATTCAGATGTAGAACCTGGTTGCCCATTAACTAAAAGTACAGATAATCTATCGATATCCACTCCCACTGATAACATGTTAGTACATAGTAAAGCATCTATCGCTTCATTCTTACTGTCTAATTTTTTTCCAACTGCTTCCAAAGTTTTTGGAACATCGAAATGACTAATTCTGCCAGTAAGTTCCTTTACTGTAAGATTTGTATCTTGTTTTGGTTTTGTTTTTTCATATGTATTGATAATAGTTTTAATAAAATCAGGTATAGAGTCATCATACATTCGTACGGAAGCGCCCAAATTTTTGATAGTGTTATAATATTCAACTAAAGTATAGTAGGGATCAAGATCATCATCGGAAAACGAATAATCTTTACCTTCAAAATTATATTTTGATTTCATTTCTCTAATTTGTCTGATTTTTCTTAATACGGTGGCAGCTATTCTTGCATCAATAGTATAACCACCAACAGAAGTAGCACAAATTCCTGCGTAAATTTTTCCTGGGTTCTTAGGACTCACAGGTAAAATTTCTGCAAAGAATGAATCTCCGAATCTGTATCCTTGTGATGGAAAAATCTTTGTTTCATTCTTGGCAAACAAGTGACTAATTTGATCAGCTGATTTTTTTGTTGTAGCTGTTGATGCAATTATTTTTGGTCCAATACCATCTTGCTCACATAGTGCAGAGATTGCAGTCTCATATAATCCAGTTAAAGTTCCCAGTGGGCCAGAAATAAGATGTAATTCATCTTGTATGATCAAATCTGATTTATCTATTCCTTGTGGGAGGGGGATTGTTTCAAATGGTGATCTTGTTCCATCCTTCCAACCAACTGCATTATGATTACAACCTCTCGCGTTTCCAGGTCTAAATGCATCCTGTGCACAGTATTGGTTAACGTTACCAAATAATGATGAATATCTGTAATTCCAAGAAATTTGTGCAAATTTATCTACGGTAGAAATCAGCAATGAGGGGCAAAAATTTCTTATGTCATCATCAATGAAAATGACCGGTAGATATCTATCATTATCACCAGGTTTACCGAAGAAACAATCCTTATGACACTTTATTCTAATTCGTTTAGGTCTAAAGTCTTCTGGATTAGTCTCAGATGGTTTTTGCTCCTCAAATTTGTAATTATGAGCGTCCAGTTTTCTACCACAAGAAGGGCAGCTCAAAAGTATTACAGGATTTTCTGATTCGTATACTGTACCTTTTCGCATCCATTCAATTCTCTCTGCCGCTGCAGCAAAATCATTAGGAGTGGTAGCTCTTCCTACCCATAAACCAACAAAAAATGGCGAATTGCCAAACTTTTTGCGGTTTTCTTTCTTCCTCAGTCGAATACGTTCACATGCACACATTAATGCTGACGCACGTTGGAATTGTTGTAAAGTAAGTAATCTGTATGTATAACGCATAATTACTGTGATCCCATATCGGGCAAATTCTTCTTCAAATGTTTTAGCGTCTTTTTTTAGTAAACGACGCAATGCCATCGTAAATGCAATAATGCCAAAATAAGCTTCAGTTTTTCCACCACCAGTAGGAAACCACAATAAATCAACCGTCTTTCTATCCAATGACTTTGGGTTGTAAATTGATTCGATGTTTAGTAGAATGAATGCTAATTGAAAAAGTCGCCAAGATGGTCTATCTTTAGGATTATCAGTCTCAGGTTCATCTCTTAGAACTTTACCGCCACGTTCCCGATTTTCTTGTGCCCATTGACTGTAAATTCTTTGTAAATACATTGCTTCATTTGCAAAGCGAAATGCTTCTGCAGCATCAGCGTTCTCAGAAATTATTTGAATTCCATTACTAATTCTTTGTTTTGCGTCTAGACAATTATCAATTTGATGTTGTGGAATATCAAAATCATCAACAAAAATTGGATCTACATTTTTTTTATCTTTTGTTAAGTCATTAATCCAATCAGAATACTTTTCCACAAGCGGTTCAAGGATCTCTTTATACTTACTAGAATCTTGGACTTCGTATAAAATCCTCATATCCAATAATTTTTTAATTTCTTCTGTTGGTTCCCTAGGCTTTATTTCTGGCACAGTGTAAGTTGGGAAGAATGTAGTTCTAACCCATGATCTTTTGTTATCTTTATCATCTTGATCCCAATCCACAGAACAATTATGACCCTGTGCAAAATTATGTTCATCTTTAAACAAAAATGTGGTGATTCTATCTTCTGGATCATCAGGGAGACTATCTTTTTCAATTTTAGTAAAGTTAAGAAAGATCTTTTCTGAATTTGGAGATGACAACTCCATTTCTGGATGAAAAATACAATCGAAATCCTGAGTAAATTCCCCTTCTACAGTTTCTTTTTCATTTGTGAGAAATATACTAAGTGATGTTTTATCATCCAGTAATTTGATTTGATATTTTACATAACAATCATCTTTTATTTTGAGTGAGGAAAACTCTTCATCTGTATCGACTAATTCTATAGATTTTGTTTCATTGGTTTCTTCTCTTATCCATTTTTCATATCTTTCTCTGCCTGTCTTGGTTTCTTGTTGTTTTGGTTCTTCCTTTTTCTTTTTTGTATTAGAATTATTTTCTACTTTATCATCTTTTTTTTTATCATCTGTACCATGATAAATTCCGTATTTGATTTTAATATCAATTGATTTTGTACCTGGTAAAAGATAACATGTTAATCCCATCGAACTTGGCTTAGTATCAAACTTTAGTGCAGTTTTATCAGCACTATCATCATTCTCATCATTCTCGTTTGAAGAAGTTTGAATATCACCTTCAACTATATCATCACTTTCATCCAATGGTGTTCGCTTTGGATACAAAACACCACTAAAGTAGCGGCTTTGTGGTCGTTCAAAATCAACAAATTCCTCCTCTTTTTCACGTGGACCAATAGAATCCTTCTTTATAGCATCGATGAGAATTTCTCGTAATTTGAGTGTGTTTTCCTTATTCAAGAGATCATTGAAGATGATTTAGAACTGTATAAGATTTTAGCTTATTTTCAAATTAAAAGTGTAATTTTTTATTTTTCACTTTGATATTTTCTGGTAACTTCCAAATCACATGAAGATTTTTTGTGTGAACATAATCATCCCATAATTTTGTAATATCATCAGCTTGTCGTAAACTTTCTAATCTTTTTTCAATAAGAGAGACATTATCATTATCAAGTTCAATTCCAACTGATTGGCGCTGAAGTTGTTTTGCAACTACAAGTGTAGTACCAGTTCCTGCAAAAGGATCAAAAACCAGATCGTTTACTTTAGTTGAAGATAGAATTATTCTTGTCAAAAGAGCTACTGGTGATTGCTGTTTGTGTGCTCTCTCCGCAACACGTACCGTAAAATCTCCTTTATTACATTTTTTACACTTAGGGAATGTTTGTTCTCCAATTTTTCTATAAGGTTCATGGCCAGCAAAATATCCTGCAGTAAGCTCCCGTATATCATCCCAAACATCAGTTAGCATCATACCATTTTTTCTGCGGTATCCTAATTCGGAATGACTCTTAGCATAGGGAGGATCAATTCGTAGTTTATTGAATACGTGAGGTTTATCACCTTTAGTTGCATATGCTATAATCTGATAATGTTTTGCATACCTAGTTCTACCTGGAACAGCAGCAGATTTTTTTCTCCAGATGATAAGATTTTGAAAAGTCCAGCCTGACTTTGATAATGCTTGTAATACAAAGCTGGTATTTTTCTCTCTTTGCATAAAGTAGATTGCCCCACCGTTGGCTGTTTTTTGATAAATTAATTTACAAACGCGTGTCAGCCAATTCCAATAATCATCTTCAGACATGTTATCATCGTGACTGTTGTATTCTTTGCCCTGATTAAATGGAGGATCAAAGAATGTCAGATGTATTTTTTTTGAAAAATTACTTTTGAGGGTTTTTTCGCAATCATCTTTTATAATATCACAAAGAAGTTTGTTTTCCAATTTTAATCATCTAAACTTTCTTTGCCTGCCTTATAATTTTCTCTAAATATTTTCTGTAAATCTTGGCGTCATCTTCGATCTTTTCTCTTATTATATGCTCTAACGTAGATTCATCAATTTTCATATCAGCGTTTTTCAAGTCCTTCATCACATTCTTCTTTTCCTTTTCCATAAGTAAATCGATGAATGATCTACTGTCTTTGAATTCAGATTCGTACTGTTTTTTGGCCTCATCTATTATGGTTTTATCTGAGACGACCGTAATTGTTTCAGTATTTGCCCTCCACTTATCAAGCGTTTTAGAATTTCGAATTCCTAAACCTATTTTATTTATATTAACAGAACTTACTACAACTCGTTTATTTGTAATAACCAATTTTCCATGAATATTTTTTTTTGGAATACCTACATCTATCCCTAATGAGATCATATTTTGAAAAATTGAATTAGTTCTGGATTGAAAATCTGCACTAATTCCTGAACTGAGTAATTTTATTTCCTTGCCTTTTTGCTTTTGATTAATAAGAAACTTACCAAAATCATCATCAGTTAGTGTCTCTGAGGAAATAAATGCAAAATTGGATTCCTCAATTATTTTTTCTAGGTAACTTCTAGCTCTGCAATCAAATGGTGATATGTACAATCCATCATTAATGGTAGAAGGTTCTTGACAAATTTCACCTGGATAATCCCGTACCCAATGTTCGCGTAATTCTTTATTTTTTACCCTTTCTTCAGGCTTTAATAAAATTGGAATTTTTTCCTTAGGATATTTTTTAGCATTTTCAATTAATGAACTAATCTTATTACTAGGATCTGAGAAATTTTCAATCAACCAATCAAATTTCTTATTATATAACTGGATTTGCCTATCATTTTTTTCGAAAATTAATAATGCATCTAATTCATCTTCATCAAGAAAATTTGCAGATAGTGTGATTGCAGATTTTTCCGTTACAGCAAATTTTCCGTGAAAAGAAAACCAAGAATCTGGATATACATTTGTGCTTGTTCTAAGTGGAGAACCAACATTCCACCAACAAAGGTAGATTTTGGCACCAAGTTTCTCTATTTTTTCAAAGTTCTTCCTAACACTTTCAAAGATTTTTGGTTTTACACTTTCATGTGGCAGTGTAAAAACTTCAATTTTTACACCTTGTTCGAGTTTTCTCTCTAGTAATTCAAAAACATCATCTCGATGAATTTGAAACATAGCAATCCTGATGTATTTCTCAGCTCTTTCCAACTCACTGAGAACATTATCAACAATTTTTGTACTATACTCGAATCTAATCAATTAAGATCGTATTTTTTTCCTATCTCTACTGTTGTAATCTTATCTGTAACTTTCTTGTATGCATCTGGATTTTCTGTATGAATTGGATAAAGCATCTTGGCATCTATTCCTTTTACAATCTCAAGTAGGTCATTTCCCTTAGAATGGCCAGAACAATGGCTTTGAATTCTGTTTAATCCAAAGTGGTCTAGCCACATATTGACTCGTTTCTGGTCAAAAACTCCTTCATCATTGAATGGCTCACTAAGAGAATGAAGATAGAGAGCTCCAGGAGTTGGCTTTATGTCAATCAGTGCACCAAAATGCCAAAATGAAAATGCACATAATGACCTGTTTTGCCGCTTTACGATGTCTTCGGCTGTTGTAATGTTGGAGCCAGTTAGATATTCCTTCTCAAATTTTTTCCAAGATGATTTTTTTGGTGCAAAAATTTCAATATTTTCATCATCAGGCTTTGGTACATTTAGCTGTGGATCCTTTGAAAGATATTCTAGATATGCCGCATCCTTAACATCAACTACGAACTTTCTGTCATTTTCTTTTGCAATGTTGTAAAATGTTCGAAGCCTATCCATATCTTTGAAATTAAAATCAGCAATTGCAAGCTTGTCTGATTTTGAGACATGTTCATTGCACTCACTGTAAACTTTAGCCTCAGACTCGTCAGTTTCTAGATCATCAATTCTGGTCCCTTCTGCTAAGAGAGCGATTGGTTTTACCTCAATTGCTTTTTTGACAAAATCTTCTGTCATTTTTGGATTAGTACCATGTAGCCGAATGTCACCGGTGTAAACTACAGGACCAGACGATGTGTATATGATAAATCCATATGCACCTGGGACGGAATGATCAACATGAATTGGTTCCACTTCTAATGAACCAATTTTGAACTTGTCACCGGTTCGGAATGTGTTAATGTCTCTGTCAATCGGCTCTGCCTTTTTGTCATGCCTTGGCTTGAAGGATAAAATCTCCCGCTCAAAAGTTCTAGATGATCTACGCTCAATTGCCTCTAAGATTAGTTTGCAAGTTTCGCCCATGTAGACAGGAATGTCTTCGTGTAGAAATGAGATGTAATCAGCATGATCAGCATGTGCATGGGTTAACAATACAGCGTCAATGTCAGTTTCTGTGTCTGTTCTTTCCATCATTTGTAAAAGGTCTGTTCGGTAAACTCCTTGCAGGTCGGGAAGTAAGCCCATCTCGAAAAAATCTTTCATACCAGTGCTTAACCTCGGACTCATAAACTCGTCAAAATATGCACCTCTTTGAGAAAAGCTCTTACCAAAATCTAAGAAAACCTTGGTATCCTTGTCTTCTAGTAGGATTTTGTTTCCTCCAATTTCATTTACACCACCATAGAAAGTTAAACTAGTCATCAAATAGAATATGAGAATCTAATACAAAAACAAGATCTTAGTAAAATAGTATCTACAGTATGCATACTATGTCTTTGATATTTAATAGATTTATTCCAACTAATATGGTAATATGGAAAAAGAAAACAACTCGAAGATTGACAAACTTGAAAAATGTGTCATACGACAATCACAGGAAATCAGGAAACTAAAGAAAAAACCAGAAAGAAGGATGACGGAAATGAAGTTTGTCGGTGTAATATTTGATCCAGAAAAATACAAAAACGGCGAGAACGAAATCAACAATGCATTAGCCAATGGCTTTGAAGTCTTACGTGACTTTGAGACAGGTGGTGGAATTGTAATAGCACTTGGAAAATGGGTGAAAAAAGACGAGAAGGTGAAGAATGGATGGACCAAATAAAAAATGTCTCTATAGATTCAAGGAAAAAGTCTCTAATAGAAACAACCCTCGATATTTTTTTAGGATTTGTAATGTTTCTACCAGTAAATTACTTTATTCTTCCATTATTTGCAGAAATGATAGCAGAACATAGCATTTTGGCTGCAATTCAGATAGGTATGATATTTTCTGGAATCTCACTTGTTCGTAAATTCGCTATTAGACGTTGGTTTGAAAGAATGAGAGAGGAAGTTACAAAAGTTTAAAGTAAAAATTCAGAGGCATAGTTTCCATCGTCGGTTAGCTTTAACCATCTGTTTCTTCCTATCTTTTCAACCTCAACAAATCCCCACGTATCTACCAGCGGTTGTACAATATTCTTGTCCAGACTTGCAAAGCGTGCCTGAGTAAAGTTCTGTTTCCTTGCATTAACAATTATAATCTTACTCTTCTCGGCCTCCTCGGCCATCTGCTTTTTCTGAATGCGGCCGCCTGCATTTTTTATTATCCTTATAGCATCTATCAGTTCAGGTTTTGGTGTTCCAATTCTATATGTAGGAAGTGGATGTATCTCGGCCACCCCATATGTTTGCTGTAAAGTTCCATCATATTCAGGATATTTTTCTGCCTGTGCGTAAAATGGATGTATTTTTTCCCTGTCATCAAACATCATGCAGGCCATCATACATCCTATGGAATGAATCTTGGAACCACTTGCAACGTTAATGTAGATCTCATTTTTTCTCTCCTTGATAATTATCTCTGTGACAACTTTGATAATTGGAAAAAGTCTAAGCCTATTGGCATAGGCGATCTCAGTCTTGATTCCATTTTTTTCCAGCTGCTTTACAATATTTTCCCGATATTTTACTGCCTTGTCTTCAGAAACATTATCATGTGCAATCAGCCAAACCTTGTCTGCTTTTTGCTCAGTTGCAGGAATTATTATTCTGTCAATCTCAAAACCGACAGGGGCTATATGGATACGGAGGTTTACCATGTTCTTCATAATAGTATCTATAGTATCCATACTATGGCTTTGATATTTAATAATTTTCATACATTATTCTTTTAGATGGCAGTTAGCAATTGGATTCTCTACATTGGGGTTTTTCTCTGCGCCACAGGATTTGGCGTAGTAATTGGTGCAATTTTCATTTTTTATTGGGGTATCAAGAAATTAGAAGAGGCCAAGCAAGGTAATTCTTACACTGAAAACTATACTGAAAATCACTTTACAGCTAACATAGATCACTACCACGCAGGTGATGATGGTTCCGATACTGATGATTGGCGTAAATCTGCAACACCCATACATGGTGCTGTTGGTGAAGACGTTCCAAGAGAATATCTCTCAAAAGATACACGGGAGGAAAATCGATGAAGTGGACAAACAGTATCTATAGTATGCATACTATAGATATGATATTTAATAATTCTAGTTCTATTATAGTAGACATGAATTCAAAAAAAATAGAGAAAGAAAAACTGGTGGATTGTAGATGAGTACCTGCACAGTTTGCCAGAAAGATAGCAAGAAACACAGTCAAAAACTGTGGGAATTGCACAAGCAGGTAACAATATGCGAGTTTTGCTTCAAATCAAGCAGTACCCATACAGAAGAACTTTGGGATATGCATCGAAGAACTGTAGAGACCGCTAAGAGCAAAACAAGACACAAGAAGTTATGGACTATGCAAGTTGGCTTTGGGCCAAAATGTCCGGCATTGCTTGACAATAACTTCAGCTACAACAGCAAGTTGAACATGGCTGAATGGCTGACACCAGTCTATATGTCATGTACTGACTGTGGACTTTTCCTCGGTAGCATTGAGACAGACCATGCAGATATGCTGGGTGGAATGTGTCTGAAATGTTTCATGAAAGCGACGGATCTAACAGGTTGGGGGTATGGTGAATGACAACTCAACTAGGTTATGAAATAGATAGTCAAGGAAACGTTGGGAATGAAACTAGAAGAATAGAAGATCTCCAACTGCGATTCATCCTTTTGATGGCGATGATAAACACAACCATTGAAGATTCGGAAGATTGTAAGAGGATGTCAGAGCAGGCAGTGAGGACATGCCACAAGGAAAGTGGAATTCCCATGTCCGAATTGGTATCTTTGATCAAGCGAATGACCAAGGAAGTCAAAGAGATTACCGATTACTTGGAAAAAAATTCTGAAGAAATACGGGGGTTCTTTAGATGAGATGCAAGCAATGTCTTAAAGTCACCAGACATCCAAGTTACAAATCAAAGATTTTACAAATCTGTGGTTTGTGCCGGAAGCATTTGGGTTTAGTGAGGCCGGAGCAATGTTAAGTGATAGAGAGAAACTCATACTACATTTTGTAGCAATGATGACTATCGCAAGAATAAATGATACACCTCATCGTGACAAACTCATTCACAAAATGATAAATGATGTAGTACACAGTAGGTGCCGTTCATTGACTCCAGAAGATGTAGAAAACATACTCAAAGAAATCAATGAAGAAATGATAGTCGGAAAAATCATGTTCGAACATCTGATGACCGAAACAGTATGGAGCATGACAGGAGAACGTCCAAACAAGAATACCAATTGGAGGGATATGAGATGAAATCCCATTCACGCTATGCAAAGAAACTCAACAAAAAGCGAGTTTTGATTTGTATGATAATGTTTTTTGCACTTTTGCCAGTCTTCAGCTATCTACATGAGGCTGGACATGGACTAGTTTGTATTGCTGATGGTAACGAAGCAGAAATCAGTGTTGATTTTAGTGGAGGCACAACTCTTTGCCATGGAGATGTTAGTAATCTATTTGCATACAAAATCTCTGGAGGCCTACTTGCAGGAATCATTGGGACAACTATCGGTATAGCATTATTCAGATGGAAGATTCCATTCATTGCTATTACAACAATTGGTGCTGGACACCTAGTCAATGCAGTAATTGAAACATTTGCAGATTCTTACTTTACACATGGTGGTGAATGGAGTTTAGTTTTGGGATTCATCGAGTTTGTTACATTTTTCAGTCTTTTGATAATTTTTGATAGGAAAACGGTGAAACAAAATGACTGAAGAAAATCTAGATTTGATGTGCTGGAAGTGCCAATTAGAAATGACACAAGAAGAATTTCAGGAGAATGTTAAGGAAGAGCCAACTTGTAGAAAGTGCACTACTATGGAAAATCGATTACGTGAGTTCTGGGAACATATGAATGACGATGAATATTGGCAGTATAACAAAGTTCCAGCATGGGAATTCTGGGCCAACCGTATCATCTTGGATGCAGAAGACACTTCAATCTTTTTACACGACATAAACATGTTGAAGGAAGAAAAAGTTCCGATAGAAGATTATATAAAAATAATAGAAGTTTTACGAGATGCATTCCTTTGGGCCAAGTATGACGATGGAGCGTTTGAGTTACCTAGATGATTATGATGGTTTCTCTAAAACAGGTCAATAAAATCATGTTAAAGATTTTCAGTGTAATGGAAAAGATTAACGAATTCTCAAATCAGATGGCAGGATCTGGTCTACCTTCAGATTATGGTAAAGAAAAAACAAAAAGAAAAGTCGAACATAAAAAACAAAAATTAAAAAATAAAAAAGAAAAGAAAAAACTGCGAGAAGCCGTTGCCAAGCCAGAAATTTTAGGCGGTTTTGACTGTAAGGGCATAGGCGACAGAATGATGGATGAATTTCAACGGCCGCATAAAGACAAGACAGAAGAAAACCAATGATGAATAAAAAAATGCAAAGAGACGTATTTTTCCTCATAATTATTGCGATGATTGCAACTGTTCTTATTCTGACTGGCGGATGGCTATACTTGATAGCTGCAGTAGGCGTTGCAGTAGCGGCTGTTGCAATAACAAAATGGAGAAGAAGACAAAGAGCGGGGGTGTATGCCTGAAATGTTTGGAACCGAATTTGTGGCTTTTGCACTTGTAATTTTTACAATTATTGCAGTAACTACCCGCCTTGGCATATTTGATTCTGTAATCAGGTCACATGGCACACAACTGTCTTCTGTCAGAACCAAATCATGGTTAGTTTTTCTTACCATAATTTTTGTCGGTATAATTATGGGTATAGCCTTACTTGTAGAATATTTTTACTGATCACTGTCAAACGAAAACTTATTTTGATCAGATGTGAATAAGTCATTACGAATTCACAGCAAGATAGATTAAACGATTTGTTAGATGCAATTAAAGAAAATCCTTACTATTCACCCAGAATTAGGATGGCAATTGTTATGGCTAAAAGACTGAAGAGGGATGAACTTTTTGTAAAAGATTTAGAAAGTAAGCTTACTGTGGCAATAAGCGAAGAGCGCAAACAAAGTGAGGAAGAAAATAAAGAAAAATTTGAAGAATATCAAAAACAACAAGAAGAACGTAAACGAAAGCGTGAGATTGAAGAGGAAGAAGAAGAAAGAGAAAGAAAGGAACGTAAACGAAAGCGTGAGATTGAAGAGGTAGAACGAAATGAAAATGCTCAGAAATCATCCATAAAAAAAAATTGGGATTTATTCTTTATTACTCATATAGATAATCTACCCCACATTACAAAAGATGGAATAGTGGCACCAAAAATTAGACCGAAATATTACAAAAAAATTGCTGACGAAAAATTAGCTAGCATCCGTAATGATAAAATTATTGCAAATAGTAGATTAGCAGCAGAATATGCTCATGTCTACTTTAGACCAGATAATGCAATGTTAACTGCTGTATTAACTCGCAAAGGTTTTAGACTAAACGAAATTGTAATAATTAGAATTAAAATCGACATAACTGAACATGAACTATACATGACTGATCGAAATGCGTATTATTATGATAGTAATGATCCTCGCTTTATTCCTTCGAACAGATATATGGAAATTATTCCCAGGATTGAATCGATGATCAAAGAAGATGGTTGGAATCAGAGTTGTGATGAAGAAATGAAAAAGAAATTTATGGCCGAATGTCATATTCTCTATAAATTTCCACTAGACTCTTTGAAAGCTATTTGTATAGCTGATAAACAGTCGATTAAAAATAGAGGATATAATTTTGCAGAGTTTTATGATAATGTAAAGAGCAAGATAAGTAGAGGGTCAATATTAACAGAAGAAAATATTGAAGAACGTAGAGAATTTTTCTTTAAAGGTAGATATGGCTAATTCACATATTTCCCTAGAAGATAGTAATATTTTCTTTACAAATCTTCAAACTATCATCATTACCGTAAACTGTGTAGGGATAATGGGTAAGGGTATAGCACTTCAAGCAAAGGATCTTTTTCCTGACGCTTTTTTGTATTATAAAGATCTGTGTGATAAAGACAAAATGAATATGGGAACACCTGTTCTTTATGATAAACCATCAAAGACTCTTCAGACTACTGATAAAGAATACAAAAAATTACTTCTCTTTCCAACAAAACAACATTGGAAAAAGCCTGGAGACATTGTTAGTATTGAAAAAGGATTACAATGGTTGGTAGATAATTATGAGAAGTGTGGAATAAAGTCACTTGCTACTCCAGCTCTTGGCTGTGGTAATGGTGGATTAAATTGGAAAGATATTGGACCTTTACTTTACAAATATCTTGGAATGATGAATATTCCTGTGGAGATATACTTGCCCAAACAAAGTATACCTGAAAAGTACCTTGCTGAGGAATTTTTACTAACTGAACCGCCTAAAATTACTGATTATTAGGGCGTCACTACCCAATCTTAATCTTGTATTTTTTTAAATCTTTTCTTAGCCGCCTTACAGAATTTCCAATGGTTTGAGGGTTCATCAAAGTAATCTCTGCAAGTTGTTTCTGTGTAATAGCATTGACATCACTTTCAGATACCAGATACAATGCTGCAGCAGCTATGCCAGTAGGATTTGAACCTGTCTCGGAACTAGGAATACGATTAAGAATTTTGATTGCTTTTCGTGAGAAAAACTCTGGCATGCTGGCCTTTGAGGCTACATATCGAACCTTTTTGTCAGCCTTGTCTAAAGGCAGACTAATCTTATGCAGTTTACAAATCTGATTAAAAATATCAATGAGTTTGTCTCTTTTGACATTGGTTAATTCTGCAATAATGGTGGGTGACGAAGGTATTTCTTGTTCTCGGCATGCAATGTGAAGGCATGCAGCAACAAATGAGTTGGTATCTTTTCCTTTGAGTAGCTTTCTAGAATTCTTGAATAACTCCTCTGTTCTGGAGGAGATTATTTTTTGTGAGCTAACTTTTTCTGTATATACCTCTATCAATTTCTTCGCAATGACCAGTATTTTATCAAAACCTGCAAGAAATTTGGTATTTGGTGCTACCTTTTTGAATCCACTTCCCTGCTTTCCAACGGTTCCACCTAATCCATAGTCACCTTTTTCAGCGGAATAACCAACTTCTGATGTGACCTTCTTCCATAATCCACATTTAGAGCAGGATTTTTCTCCAACAATATCGTAAACCCATTTATGATTTCCACCAACTTGGCAAGTGTCCTTTGAATCCATCTAGTTACAAGTCTTCGTAGTCCAAGTCTTCATTATACTCTACCTCATCGAAATTATTAACACGTTGTCTCTTTTCTCTTTCTTGCCTAAGTGATAGGTCAATATCTTCTCTTGTTATCTCGTCGTGGAGATTATAGTCCGATTCTTTTCTAACTCCTCCTATAATTCGATCTTCCGGAATATCTTTTGTATATCCTCTCGCTAGACAATTGCAACACAACAGAGTATCTGACACTACTCCACATCTGTAACAAACAGTATACATGTTACTTCTAAAGATCTATTTTCTAAATAAGATTTTATGATAGTAGGTCATTTGTCTTCAATGAACATCTTGTTTGCGTTTATCCTGGTCAGTAAAAATTGTTAAAACTTTTTCTAAGTTTTTTTTCTCGATCAGCACCAAAATGACCTTTTCTTCCAAAATCATCTCCTTTTTGTTCATCGGTCAGTTCATCATGACAATCCCCGTGAACCATTGAAGTATTGAATTTGGTTGATGGGCCTCCCTCACTATATGGTACTTCATGGTGACATTCAGCATGATCCATATCTAA
>CACHDH010000004.1 GCA_902578515.1 uncultured marine group I thaumarchaeote
TTCCTTCCCAGTCTGATGTTAGATCTGATGATTTACATGCTGGGCAAACTTTCCCTATAGTAACACATTTGCATTTTCTGCATGCTAATTCTTTTACCATATTTATTCAGCTTCTACTTTTTCTTCTTTCTTCTCCTTCTTCGCTTCTACTTTTTCTTCTTTCTTCTCCTTCTTCGCTTCTACTTTTTCTTCACCTTCATCAACACCGCTTGCCTTTTTAAGATCTTCTTGTATCCATTCCTCTGCACCCAAAAATGGTTGTCTACATGTAATTCCTATCTTCCCCATCGTTGATGCTTTACCAAGTGATACAGCAGTAATTCTTGTTCTTATTGTTGAACCAATCTTTAATGTTCGACCACTTTGGTTTGCAAGTATAACACCAGATGCTATGTTGCTTTTGAGATAATCATCCATAACCTGCGATAAGTGCAATAATGCATCAGTAGGACCAATTCTAACAAACGCGCCAAAATCAGTAATATCAACAAGTTCACCATAGATTATCTCTTGTAGTTTTGGGAAAAACGTTAATGCATCAAATGTTACACGATGGAACGTTCCCCCATCACCTGCAATTAATTTACCCATAGGTTCAACATCAGCATCAAGTATCATTATGATATAACCAAGATCTGATTTTACCATACTTTCATATTTTGATTTGAGAATGTTGATTGCCGCTTTGTTCAACGACGTACCAAACAGATTAGGTGGTATCCTAACAATATCCTCTAGCGTGGAAACAGAAAACACTTTGTTGATGCGGCGATTTTCACCTTATGAACCTTTTGAAAAATCATGCCTGATTTAGATAAGAAATTTAATCTCTGAATTATGCCAAGCTAAATCTCTCTATCTTTAAATAAAGTAGACATGAATTTTGCGCTATGGTTGGCGTTGACGATGTCATTAACAAACTTTCAACTGTAATTGATCCTGACCTAAACAAGGACATAGTATCAATGGGCATGATCAAAGATTTGGATCTCAATTCTGGAAATCTAAAGTTTACATTAGAACTTACAACACCAGCATGTCCATTTAATGAACAGATAGAGGAAGATGTTCGTAAAGCAATAGACGAGCTTGATGGAATCAACAATCTTGACCTCAATGTAACTGCAAAAGTAATGGAAGGAAGATCATTGGATGCAGATGAGTTTATGAAAGGCGTTAAAAACATTGTAGCTGTTGCTAGTGGAAAAGGTGGAGTAGGTAAATCCACTGTTGCATTAAATCTTGCTTTAGCACTTTCAAAAACTGGAGCTAAAGTTGGTCTGTTAGATGCTGATATCTATGGTCCAAGTATACCATTAATGCTTGGAATGAAGGGAACTGAAATGGACGTCGCGATGGATCAAGAAAAACGGAAATTAGTACCACCAGAATATGAAGGAATTAAAGTTGTATCTTTTGGTTTTTTTGCAGAGCAAGAACATCAAGCAGCAATTTACAGAGGTCCAATTATATCTGGAATTGTAAAACAGTTTTTAGTTGATACTCTTTGGACTGATTTAGATTATCTAATTGTGGATCTACCACCTGGTACTGGTGATATACCATTAACATTAGCACAAACAATTCCAATTACAGGAATTCTTGTTGTTACAACTCCACAGGAGGTAGCAAGTAGTGTTGCTAGTAAAGCAATTGGAATGTTTGATAAACTTAATGTTCCAATGTTAGGTGTTGTGGAAAATATGAGTTACTTTGAGTGTTCAAAATGTAACGAGAAGCATCACATATTTGGTAAGGGTGGCGCAGAAGAAATTAGTGAAAAGCATAACATGCCATTACTTGGTGCAATACCACTTAATTCAGGAATTATGGAAGGATCTGAGTTGGGAAAACCTGTTATGATTACACAACCTGATTCTCCAAGTGCTGAAGCATTTACTGTAGCCGCTAAAAATATTGCAGCTCAATGTAGTATTCAAGCCAGAAAAGTACAGGAAGAAATGCAAGCAGAAACAACTCCAACAACTAGTTAGATTTTCTTGCAACTACCTGATGATCTTCGTGATCAGCTCAAAAACCCACTAGGAAATTTAATCAGTGACAATGATCCAAACAAAGAAAATATCATAAAAAAAATATCAACCGAATCAATTATAATCACAGTAGGCGATAGGACGACTGAAAATTTATTACAATTGGATATCAAACCGCAGATTCAAATCGTAGATGGTCTTGAAAAACGCAATAAACGTACAGTACCTATTGATGATACAGTAAATACCAATCTTTCCTGCAGAAACCCACCTGGTGAAATAACTGATGAAAGTATACAAGTTATTCAAAAGGCATTTTCTAGTGAACCACCTGTTAGAATCATAATAGATGGAGAAGAAGATCTTCTTGTCATACCTGTATGTATTCATGCACCAGAAAATTCTATCGTGATGTACGGTCAACCAAATGAGGGTTTGGTTATTGTTACAATCACGCCTGAAATACGAGCGAAGGTTCAAAAAATACTTGATGTAATGAATTAGGGGTATGATGAGACGGTGGCTGTATGATTTATGATTACACTACTAAAACTCTGACCCTATTTTTTGATCATGTTTCTATTTATAGAAACTAGTGGTAACTTCTAGCGATCAACCAATTAAAAGAAAAAGTAGTTAAACTCTGATAATTTTTTAGAAATCGTGGAGAAAAAACTAAGTTATGAAGACCTTGGGGATTTATCCAATGATCAAATAAAAAAAGCAATTACTGATTATTATAAAAACCATAATTCCAATGACCAAATAAAAGAATTAAATGAAAAGGCACAAACATATGCAGAAAAACTTGGTATAGTTTTAACCGAAGTTCAAAAAGTCATAGTAGGCCAAGATCAAATTCAAGAAAAACTTTTGATTGGATTGATAGTTGATGGGCACATACTACTTGAAGGGGTTCCTGGTCTCGCAAAAACATTGATGGTAAAAACTTTTTCAGATTCTATTGGCGCTGATTTTATTCGTATTCAATTTACCCCGGATCTTCTACCGGCAGACATAGTTGGAACTAAAATATTTGATAACAAAACAGACAGTTTTGTAACAAGAAAAGGCCCCATATTCCATAACCTAATCTTGGCTGATGAAATTAACAGAGCCCCACCCAAAGTTCAATCAGCATTACTTGAAGCAATGCAAGAAAAGCAGGTTACAATTCATGGTGATTCATATTCATTGGAAAGACCATTCTTAGTACTTGCAACACAAAACCCAATAGAAACAGAAGGAACATACAAGCTTCCAGACGCACAAATTGACCGATTTACATTCAAGTTATTGATTGACTATCCATCAAAAAATGATGAGAAAGTTATCATGCAGAGATACACACAAAAATCGAGCCCAGAAGCAAAACCTGTAATAAGTTCAAGTGAAATATTAGAGATTCAGAATTTTAACAAAACCATTTATGCTGATGAAAAAATTGAAGAATACGTTGCAAGTATCATAGACGCAACACGAAATCCAAGAGAATATGGAGTTGATTTGGTTGATATGATAGAATTTGGTGCTTCACCACGTGCATCTATTTGGCTAATCCTTACTGCAAAAGCTCACGCGTTATTAAATGGAAGAGGATTTGTTATTCCTGAGGATGTAAAAGACGTAGTTCATGATGTACTACGACATAGAATTACTTTGACATACGAGGCTGATGCAGAGGGAATGACAACAGATCGTATTATTGATCTGATAATGGACAAAATTCGTTCACCGTGATCATTTGACTGAGGTTAAAGAATTATTAAAACGAGTAAAGGATCTTGAAATTAAAACCAAAGGTTTTGCAGAGGGAATAGCATCTGGTAGTTACAAATCAAAGATTCGTGGTAGAGGAATAGAATTCTCACAAGTACGTGAGTATGTTTTTGGTGATGATACACGAAACATTGATTGGAATGTTACTGCACGCTACAATAAACTATTTGTTAAAGAATTTGTTGAAGAACGTGATCTTTTTGTTTATGTCATATATGATAATTCTGCAAGTAATGATTTTGGATACAAAAAAAGCAAAAAAGATTTTGGCTTAGAGATTGCGGCATCATTAATTTTTTCAGCCATGAAAAATAATGATAACATTGGGTTAGGCATTTTTACTGATAAACTTGAAGTATTTGTTCCAGCAAAAAAAGGTAAAAGACATAGCTTACAATTGATTAGAGAATTATTGATAAACAAACCAAAAAGTAAAAAAACTGACATTCAAACATCTTTAGCAAACTTTCATAAAATTATAAAACAGAGAAGCACAATTTTTATCATATCTGATTTTATTTCTGAATCTTTTACTAAACCACTCAAATATCTTAAAAATAAACATGACGTGATATTGGTAAAACTTTCTGATACAACTGAAAAAAAATTCCCAGAGATTGGTTATGCTTTAGTAGAAGATTCCGAAACAGGCGAACAGATAATTGTTAATACTTCTGATAAAGATTTTCAGAGGCAATATAACCAATTTATTATAGAAAACGATGAAAATCTAAAACGAGAATCTCAGAAACTTAACATAGATATGATTGAAGTTACATCGGATAAACCATTTGATAAAGTATTCAATAGTTTTTTTGAAAAAAGAATGTTTAGGAGATGATATAGTTGGGTCTTGAATTTGGAAATTTGTATGTGCTTTTATCTCTGATCATTATTCCTGTATTTTATTTTCTTTACAAAAAATATGGGGAGTCTAAAAAATCTACAGCATTAAAGTTTAGCACACTTTTGACCGTTAAGGCATCGGCAAATACTAATTTTTTGTTGAGGAAGCATTTACCATTTATTTTGATGATTACTTCAATGGGATTGATCATAGTGGGCCTATCTGAACCTACTTACCCACTTGAAAACATACAGGAAGGTGTGAATGTAGTTTTAGTTATTGATGGCTCAGGAAGTATGTCTGCTGAGGATTATTATCCAACAAGATTGGAGGCTGCAAAAAACGCTGCTGAAATTCTAATCAATAGTCTAAGTACAAATGATCATGCAGGTGTTATTGTATTTGCAGATGGGGCAACTACAGCCTCATATCTAAGTCCGTTTAAGGAAAAAACCATATCTGACTTACATGCTATTGAACAAACTAGAGGTTCAACTGCATTAGGTGATGGTCTTGCTTTGGGTGTTGATATGGCATCTTCTATTCCAAACAAAAACAAAGTTGTTATTTTACTAAGTGATGGTGAACATAATGCAGGATTTTTGTCACCAGATGACGCAATCGGTTTAGCATTAATAAAAAATATTCAAGTCAACACAATCGCAATGGGTTCATCTGAACCAGTATTATTAGCAGTCAATCCAATCAGTGGTCAACCAACATACGCTGGAGTAGATGAAGACACATTAATTAAAATTGCACATTATGCTGGTGGTAAATTCTACAAATCAGTTGATAATAGTAGCTTGGAAGAAATTTTTAGTACATTAGGTGATAACATTGATCGTGAAGTAGAGCAACTTAGTATCAAAGATTGGTTTTTCATACCAGCAGTTGTGTTATTAGCTCTTAACGTCTACATAATCTATGGGAGGTATAAAATAATTGCATAATCTATATTTCTGTTCAATCATATTCTTTCTATTTACTTCGGGAATAATTTCATCAGTCTCAGCACAAAACTATGATCTTCTTCACATAGAACCATCTTCAATGGTTGAATCGGGTTTTATCTATCTAAATTCAGATAATCCAAACGACTCTGATCAAGTGTATATGTTACATCAAATTTCAAATCACTTTGCCGAAAATATCATCATTAAAGTTTCAAAATTTACTGCAAAAATTGAATTTTCTGATCAGCTTTTGAACGAAGTAGAGTGTGGAAGATACAATGTAAGTCCATCAGAGCTTTTGACTATTTCATATGATACAATAATTATAGATCAACATGCAAATTATACACTTTTACCTGTCCAGATAGAATATCAGGATCCAGTTCAAAATCAAAATAAAAATTACGTGACGCCAGTATACACAATGGATATTTCTGACGAAAATGATAGTTTTATTCAAAACATCTCTAACAATTTTTCTTGTGACAATATTGAAGTTATAGATGATATGAATGCACGAGAGAATTTTGATGAATCAGGATTCAGAATTGGATCAACAGATAATCAATCAGGCATGAATGGTGGTGGTCAACAAGGTGGTCAACAAGGTGGTCAACAAGGTGGTCAACAAGGTGGTCAACAAATGTCCCAATCTGACATACAAACAACTCAAGAAATGATGCAAAATTTCATGAATGGAGTTCCTATGAATGATGAAAGACCTAACATCATGAACCAAAATACAGAGCAGATTAGAGATGAAATAAATAAAATGAAAGAAAGAAATGATAGAATTATTCAAGAGTTAGAACAAACTGAAGAATTTCAGAGTTTACATGACGAATTATCAACTCAAGGATTAACCCAACAACCACCACGTATTGACATAAATTCTGATAATAATGCTGAGATTACAATACCATATGAAAATGATTACCAAGAATCATCTATTGAAGCAGATTATGAAAATGGAGAAATCTCAAATGTTAGAATCTCTTCAAGCGAAGAAATAATTAAATTTGATCCTTTTTGGATAATCATACCTGTGGCAGTAGTAATTTCTACCATTGCGGCTTTTTGGATTAAAAAATCTAAAAAAGAAAAACCAAATAAAGTTTCAACAGTACAAGTCATAGATTCTACATCTAATCGTATTGAAACTGTTAATTTTATTGATTCCACTAAACAAATGCTTACTCAATCAAAAAATCTCTATGAGCAGAAAAAAATTAAGGATGCATACGAGACGTTTGGACAGGCTATTCGATATTATTATTCTAATAAATTAGAACTAAAAACAGAAATGACTACCAAAGAAATTCTACAGCAACTACGTAAACAAAACATTCAAGAATTTCAATCTATTCAAGACTGTTTAATGCTATGTGGAATGATAGAATTTGCAAAACATAGGGCTAGTGATACAGAGTTTTTTGACGCAATAGAAAAATTTTCTAAAATTGTATCGAATTGATTCAATATCAAGTCTGTAAAGGTAAACCAAGATCAGAGTAACAATTGACATTGTATGATAAACTATCATTATGAGATTAGAGTATGTGAAATTAGATCCTGATCTAAGACTAAAAATTTATGAAAAAGTTGGGATTTACGCTAATAGATTTTCTATTCCAGAACCAAGAGTACTTCTCACAACACGTGAGGTTCTTGATATGCCAAGAGAGATGACAGAGGGAGCACGAACTTCAGCCTACAAATATTTAGGATTATCATATAATAAACAAAGTCTCATATTCCTAAATATTAGGAAAATTTCTGACGAAAAAGATCTAGAGAATACGATCGTACATGAATTGATACATCAGAGATTTCCATATCTAAGCCATGGAAGGAGGTTTAACAAGCTAGTTAGGCAAGGCTTACGAGGAAAGAGATTCCCACCATATCAAAAAAGAAAATAAATTGACTAACAATTTTTGCTTGATGATTTATATTTACAATTTATAGGCTTGCAAGTATAGTATGGCAATTTCTGACTTTATTTCAGTTAGCACATCTCAACTTTTACCACTTGTGGCGGTAATAGCTTCCTTTGCAGTAGCAGCTGGATTTGCTGCCTGGGTTACTAAGCAAAAACCTGGAACAAAAGAAATGCTTGCAATATCAGATGCAGTGAAAGAAGGTGCATCGGCATTTCTCGCAAGGGAAATGAAAGTGATAATTCCTGTTGCTATAGGTCTATCAGTTGTTATTGGATTTTTCATAGGTTCTTCTAACGGAATAGCATTTGCTGTTGGTGCAGCACTTTCAGCAGTTGCTGGAATAATTTCATTGAAAATTACTGTTAAGGCAGCAGTAAGATCAGCTAATTCTACTAAGAAAGGACTTGGAAGAACTTTTGCATTAGCATTCAGAGGTGGCGCAACTGTTGGTCTTTCAGTACCAGCAATGGCCTTAGGTGCTATGGCAGTACTCTATATCATATATCCTGATCCAATATCAATAGCTGGTGTAGGAATTGGGGCAAGCCTAATTGCATTATTCATTAGAATTGGTGGTGGAATTTACACTAAGGCAGCAGATATGGCTGCAGATTTGGTTGGAAAAGTTGAAGCAAATATTCCAGAGGATGACCCACGAAATCCTGCTACCATTGCAGACAATGTAGGTGATAATGTTGGTGATGCAGCAGGAATGGGTTCGGATGTTTACGAGTCTTACATAGTTACTATGTTAGCATCTTTATTGATTGCAGCTCTTATAGGATTCCCTGATATTGTAATTTATCCAATTCTTGTTGGTGCATCAGGAATAGTTGCTTCTATAATCGGTGCGGCTACTATAAACTCTAGAAAGATCAAAGATGTAATGAAACCTCTTAACATTGCTTTTTACGTTTCAGCAGCAGTCGCAATTGCATTAAACTTTATTTTTGCACGTCTATTTCTTGGAGAATCAACCCTTACATACGCATTATTTGGAACTACTGTAATTGGTGTGATTCTTGTACCTGTGATACAAAAAATTACTGATAACTTTACAAATTACAAATACAAACCTGTCAATGAAATAGCCGAGTCTGCAAAATGGGGCTATGCATCATTGACTCTAATGGGAATCATACAAGGTATGCGTTCTACGGGTCCTTTCATGATTGCACTGGTAGTTGCAATTATCATATCATTTGCTTTGTGTTCTTCAGCAGCGCCTGAGGGTTCCGATCCATTACTTTATGGAATATTTGGAACGTCACTCACTGCAATGGCGATGTTGAGTCTTGCAGGAATTGTCTTGAGCATAGATGCTTTTGGCCCTATCGCTGATAATGCGGGAGGAATTGTAGAAATGACCGGTATGGGAGAGAGGAATCGTAAAGTTACAGATGAAATTGATGCTGTAGGAAATACAACAAAGGCAATAACAAAGGGATTTGCAATAGCTAGTGCTGGCCTTGCTGCATTAGCTATGATTCAAGCTTTCCAATATGAAGCAGCAGAATACTTCCATGCAGTATTTGATTATTCATTATCAAATCCTTCAGTCATTGTAGGCCTATTGGTTGGTGGATTAATCCCTTTCATTATCACTGGTCAATTAATTAGCGGTGTTTCACGTGCGGCTTTCATACTTATTGATGAAATAAGAGCGCAATTCAAGAAAAATCCTGGAATACTTACTGGTAAGACAAAACCAGATTATGCTAGATGTGTGGACATAGCCACCGTAGCATCAATCAAAGAACTGTGGAAAACTGCAAGTATTGCTGTTGCCGCTCCTATAGTTCTTGGAGTTTTATTAGGTCCTGAAGCAGTAGCAGGTTTGTTATTGGGTGCAGTAGTTACTGGAATATTCCTTGCTTATCATTTGGCAAATACTGGCGGTGCATGGGATAATGCTAAAAAGCTCATAGAAATGAAGGGCGAGAGAGGAACTGAGGAACATAAAGTCGCAGTGGTCGGTGATATTATTGGAGATCCTTACAAGGACACAGCAGGTCCTGCACTAAATACAGTAATAAAATTACTTAATACAGTAGCTATAGTTTTTGTTGCTGCATTTGTTACTATAATTCCAGGATTGTAGATTAAAAAAAGAGTTTAAGGGCATCCTTCCATTTTTTGAATAAAGAAACCTTTCTCTTTAATTTCTTTTTCAACTGGTTCTGGTGCACCCTGTGTGTGACAAAATTGGCATTCCTCTCCTGTCACTTTTGCTCCATCCTCACCTATTGTTGCTAGCCATTGTTTTGCATATTCAATTGCTTTGTCATGATCTTGCACGTCTGTTATAACATCAAAGTGCATAGTATGACCATCTTTGGCTTTAACATAGGTATCGTAGACGTGTATGTCCATTGCCATAATAATGCATAAAATCAGGGACTATTTAATCTAAACAATTAACATTATGAAAAAAAAGATTCTTGCTTCTATTACAGGATTTGAAAACATAAACATAGAATTGAACGATACTCTTTCGCCTAAAACTTGTCAGAGTATTATTGATTCGTTACCATTCTCAGTTAATGCACATGTCTGGGGAGAAGAGATCTATACTGATGAATCGCCAATCTCACAAGCTGAAGAAAATGCAAAGGATTTGGTTAGTATTAATGACGTTGCATATTGGCCAAGTGGGAAAGCAATATGCCTATTTTTTGGTCCTACACCAATCGGTAAAAAGGGAGAGATTAAACCATATTCACCAGTAAATGTAGTAGGGAAAATAATTTTCTCAGACAAATCTATCATTAAAAAATTCACTGATGGGCAAGAAATTAGTTTCAAGAAGATTAGTTAATCTATTTTTATTGGTATTTCTATTACATCTAAATCTAGTAGATATGCCCTCATATTGTTACTTACACCTGAGAAAATTATCCATGGTACAGGATTATTTTGCATGAATTTTTTATCAGTACTTGATGGAATTGCATCTGAATTAGGATGAGAATGAAACACACCAACTAGTTCTAAATGCATTTTTTCTGCAAGTTTATATCCCTTCAATAGTTCGTCTGGAGAAATTGTAAAATTTGTTTGTGATTCATCTATATTTTCTGTAAGAAAAACCTCTTTGATATTCCAAACATCATCAATCTTTTCTCCAAGTAACATTGCACATGATTCATTCGGTTGTTGTTCAACGGCATGAGTGACTAACCTATCTTTTTCTTTTTGCGTTAAAACTATACATTCCAATGTGTTTATTCAACAGGCTCTTCTATTACAATGCTTGCAACCATCCAAGGGTGGACTATGCACATGTATTCGTAAGAACCAATACTCAATTGACCTGAATCAAGTAGAAATTTTTCATTTGCATTAAGCAAACCAGAATCAAAAGTTTCTCCAAAGTCCAACGAACTAGTTACGGTATGCATATCCACATCATCGTTTGTCCATTGTATTACATCGCCTTTTTCTAATGTAGCAACATCAGGATCATAATCTGGATTTCCTTGTTCTGATGAACCAGCTAAAATTGAAATAGCAAAAATTTCACCTTCAGGAACTTCTTGAACAATCTCCTTAACAGTCTCTTCGGCAACTTCTGGCAAAAGATATCCAGTTGGTCCTAGTATACCAAAGCCAAAAAATACTGTGATACCTAAACCAATTGCAAATATGAAGATAAGACCAACAGGTTTGACATACTGTGGAATCTTCATAGCCATATATGCAATTACGATACCTGGTACTGAAACCATAATCAGAAGTCCTGCAACTGTTGGTAATGTAGTACTTTCACTTCCTACAAATCCTCCAGCACCAAATGTCAAAATTATTGACATTGTAACCAGGACAGTGGCTTTTGTTCTGTTTGATGTTGATACTCCGCCATCTAGAATTCCAGCACCCAAGAATATCAATCCGATAAAAAATAACAAGCCTGAAAGTGCATGCATTCCATCAATGAATGTATGTGCTAATCCAGCATATGATAGAACTATACCAGCTAGCCCAATTGCACTAAGCCCGCCACCAGGCATGACTAGTTCCCAATTACTCATTTAAGCTTGATGAGAAATTCTAGATAATTAATCGTTTTGCACAGAAATTGATCGATTCGAATAAATTAAATCATATAGACCAATCTCAACAATCGTTGGGATTAAAAGAGATATTCGAGGTTTCAAAGCCCAGAATAATAATTCTACTTGTAATAACCGCTGTTACATCCATGTATGCTGGAAGTAAACTTGTTGGTCCTGAGATAGACTATCTAGGAATTTTACATATTATAGTTGCTGGATCGCTTGCATCTGCTGGTTCAAGTGCACTAAACCATTTTTATGATAGGGACATAGATTTGAAAATGAAACGTACAAGCAATAGACCTATACCATCAGGAAGAAGTAAAGATACAACAGTTCTCATTTATGGACTTGGTGTTAGTGCAGCATCTGTTATTTATGCAGCGTTCACACTCAATTATGTAGCTACTTTCTTTATTGCCTTGGGAATTTTCTTTTATGTTATAATATACACAGTCTGGCTTAAACGTTCGAATTCCTCAAATATCGTAATTGGTGGATTTGCGGGAAGTGCTGCATCAATGGCTGGGTGGTCTGCTGCGACTGGATCTATTGACATTCTCGGATTTTTAATCGGATTTCTGGTTTTTGTATGGACACCATCTCACTTTTGGTGTCTTGCTATGAAAATACGCGATGATTATGCAGAAGCAAATGTACCGATGCTTCCTGTGTTGATTGGAATGGAAAAAACATCAAAGTACATACTTGCAAATACGATTATACTATTACCGTATTCATTGATGCTCTATGCATTTGGTATGGGTATTGTTTATACCATAATCGCAGCAGTTGCAGGTGGTCTCATGTTGGCATATCATTATAAGCTTACAAAAACACCAACGTCAGATTTTGCGTGGAAGGCGTACAAAGTAACTGCGCCCTATCTTACTATAATTTTTGTAGGTATCGCATTAGATGCAGCTTTTCACTTTAGATTTTAGTTGGTATTATCATTAGGTTCAGGAAAACTATCTTCATAGTCTTTTTCTAATGATTTCTGATTCTGTAATTCAACATCATCTTCTTCTTCTTTGTTAGTAACAATTTCGATTCTACGTGTATCCTTGGTAAGCCAGTTTACATTTATCAGACCCATTATTTCCATGTCTAGTAATGTTTTATTGAAAAGATCATCCGATATATGATAACCATCCTTCACTAGACTTTTGATCAGTGTTGTATCAGTAATAGAACCTTTTTCTTCGACTTTCTCCATTACTATATTCTTATATTTTACAGTCAATTTTATCGATAGAATGTGTCCCCTGCAGGTTTAGGAATTATGTTTGAAACTTCAGCTTTGATATCGCTGTACCATTTATCAATTTCTTTAGTCATTGATGGTCTAACTCTCTTTAATGCCACAGCAAAATCGTTACTAGTAATCTTTGGCGAATCTTTTTGCATAGCATTAACTGCTGCTTCCCTACATAATGAAGCCAAATCAGCTCCAGTATAATTTTGTGTAGATACTGCAATTTCATTCAAGTTAACGTCATTTGCAAGTGGCATGTTGTCAGTTAATATCTTAATTATTTCTAATCGGCTTTTTTCATCTGGTGGCTGAACAAACAAAACAATGTCAAGTCTTTCATTACGTAACATTGAATTGTCAATTAAATCAGGTCTATTTGTAATTCCAACGATTACTATATTTGATGTACCACTATCCTCCATTTCAGTTAACATCTGGCTAAGTATTGTTTCTCCATGATTGTGTTCATCTTTCATTTTAGATTTTGCAAGTGAATCAAGCTCATCAAAAATAACAACACATGGAGCAGATGCTTTTGCCTTTCGGAAAATTTCTCTTATTGCCTTTTCAGATTCTCCAACCCATTTTGATAGTATTTCTGGTCCCCTAACCAAAATCATGTTTGCACCACACTCGGCTGCTAATGCCCTTGCAAGTAATGTTTTACCACAACCTGGTGGACCATAAAGCAGTACACCCCTAGGTGGTTTTACACCCATTTTCTTAAATTTATTCGGAGAATTGATAGCAGCAACCATGTTATCTTCCAATATCTTTTTTTCATCATTTAATCCACCAACATTATCCCACCAAACTTTTGCACGTTCAACATAAAATTCTCTCATAGCTGTTGGAATTACTTCTAATGTTGCATCGTAAAAGTCACGAAGTTTTATTTCCATCGACTCCAATATTTTTGTTGGTATACGCTCATTTTCAAGATCAATTTCAGGTAAGTATCGTCGTATTGCCTTTATGGCGCTTTCCCTACATAATGATTTGATATCTGCGCCAGTGTATCCATGAAGATCATTTGCAAAGCTCTTCAAATCAATATCTGTTGCAAGAGGCATTCCACGTGTATGTATTTGTAAAATTTCTAATCTACCGTCTGTATTAGGTACAGATATTTCCATTTCTCTATCGAATCTTCCAGGTCTTCGTAGTGCTGGATCTACGCTATCAGGACGATTTGATGCACCAAGTACAATTACATTTCCTCTATCAGTAAGCCCATCCATCAATGCTAAAAGTTGCGCGACAACTCGTTTCTCAACATCCCCATAAACTTCTTCTCGCTTTGGCGCAATCGCATCAATTTCATCTATGAATATTATACTAGGTGAATTATCCTTTGCTTCCTTGAATATATCTCGAAGTTTAGCCTCAGTTTCTCCATAATACTTGTTCATAATTTCCGGACCATTGATGAGATACATGTTAGCATCTGATTCACTTGCAATAACTCTAGCAAGTAATGTTTTACCACAACCTGGTGGACCATAAAGTAACACACCGCTGTGTGGCTCAACTCCTAGTCTGCTGAATAATTCTGGATGTCTTAAAGGCAATTCAACTATTTCACGCATAGCCTTAACTGTGTCACCCAATCCACCTATTTCTTCATATGTAATCCGTGTTCTTTTGTCAGTTGATGTCTCAGAAAGTATTTTTAGGATAGTAGAACGTTCAATCTTAACAATTCCTTTTGGTGTAGCCTTGCTAATCTTAAACTCCATTGAATTTCCAAGAATCATTACTGATATTTCATCACCTATAGTGAGAGGCAATCCTTTCAATCTGTTTTTTACAAAATCAGTAAATTCCTTATCTATAGTAACAACATCATTTACTGGCATTAGTTTGACATTCTTTGCAGTTTTCACCTTAACTTTTTTCACAAAAACTACATCGCCTATAGCTGCACCAATATTTTTTCTAGTTTGCCCGTCTAGACGAATAGAGTCAGGGTTTTTTTCATCCTCATCTGATGGCCATACAATTGCACAACTTGTTTTAGTACCCTTTATTTCAATAATATCTCCTGGAGCAACATGTAGGTAGTCCATTGCATTGTGACCAATTCTGGCTCTCCTTTTTCCAACATCTCTTTGCTTAGATTCATCCACTCTCATTTGTAATAGAATTTTTTCATCGACCAAGAAATCACCTATTTCATGTCAACTGACATTCTACTCATATTTAGAACCTCAAATTCACTAACACCATCTACAGATTTCACTGCATTTTCTAGCGAATCCATCTGTCCCTCCTTATCATCTAGGATAAATTCAGCCTTGATAAAGTGCAAGCCAAAAGCTAGTGGTTCAAGTTGGTGATTTCTGAGTTGAATGCCATCCTTTAATGATCCCTTAATTTCTTCAACTAACTTGTTCAAGTCTATCTCTGTTCCAGTAGGAAGAATTTTTGTGATAAATAATAACTGTGCCAATTTTTAAGGACCTTGAAAATTACAAGATGAACATGTATAACTTCTTACAGATATCCTACAACTTTCGCATCTCCAAAAAAGATCACCGTTATCACAGTTTGGACAATTAAATTTTACACATTTATCGTTAGGCATGATATGTCGATGGCAGCAACTACATATTGGTAATTCAAGGTTTGTTGACATACACAAGTCGCTGCCTAATAACGGCATTTATACCTTGCTTACCTCGCGGATGAATAATTTAGTATACGTTTTATTTCTGCACTCATTATATTTTGAGCTGCATTTAGAGACTTTCGCATACCAAGCAATTTTACAATAGACGTTGCATGGAAATCAAAATCATCTTTGTTTGAAATTTCATCTGTGATCTCTGGTGTGACAGTATCAAAGATTGTATCGATTGTTTTGTTATCAACTCTTTCAAGAATTTTTCTCGCAAGACGCTGTTTTTCAAATTCTTTACCAAACTTATCATGCCAATTTTTTTGATATTGTTTAAGCTGTGCTTTATCATCAGATTCCAGATATTTTGTTATTGCACTACCTGCAAAAATTCCACCCATACCACAGGAATAGATTCCACCTGCTGTAGTTGGTTTTGATTGTCCCGCAGCGTCGCCAGCTATCACTGTGTTCTCAGCGACAAAATTTTTGATTGGTCCTTTGATCCATATTGGGGCAAAAATCTTTCTTACAGTCGAATGATTTCCTTTACTCTTCAGAAACTGTTTCATTAGATTCGATACGTTGATCTCTCTACCAGCAACACCTACTTTACCAGCACCGTTACCAGATGGAATTATCCACGCAAAAAATCCAGGATATTTCACATTATCAAAATATACCTCAACTCTACCATCTTCTATCCAATCTGCATAAACTTCATACTGGGCAGAAAGCAAAACACCATCTCTCTCATTATTTATCAAAGCATTAACTCCCCTACAATCTACTAGAATTTTACACCCAATCTCACCATCAGTTGTTTTAACGCTAAGTTTCGTTTTTTCTTTAAAACCGGTTTTTACTCTAATCTCAGCACCAGATTGCTCGGCTTGTTTAGCCACCTGTTTGTCAAGTTCTCTCCTATTAACCACAATAACTTTCTGCTTTTTTGAATTGATTTCTATATGCTTTCCACCAGGCGCATAAATTAGAGCTGAATTAATTGTTGAATCGAATGTTTTTTGTGTAGGTTCTATTCCTAATTCACCCAACGCTGTTTTACTGACCAAACCTCCACAATGATCAGGAGTTCCAATCTCGAACCCTTCTTCTAAAACTAAAACAGAATGTCCTTTTTTTGCTATTTCTCTAGCAGACATTAATCCAGAAATGCTACCACCTGCAATTACTACATCATATTCTTCCATAAACACTCAAAATATCTATTAATACAATTATGTTTCGAATCAATTGCAAAGTTTTTCATAATACACGGTTTTTGTATGTATATGGCAATAAAACAGGTTATTGTAGTAAGAACTGATCTTGATATGGGAAAAGGAAAGATTGCTGCTCAAGTTGGTCATGCATGTGTAATGGGTGCTGAGCATGTTCGAAAATCTAATCCCGACTGGTTTTCAGAATGGTGGGAAGCACAAGAAAAGGTTGTACTCAAAGTTGCGAATCTAAAAGAACTTGAGCAAATAATACGAGATGCACAGGAATTTGGATTGCCTTGCTCTGGAATATCTGATGCAGGTCACACGCAACTACCACCTGGGACAGTAACTTGTGCATCCATTGGTCCCGCACCTGAAGAAAAGATTGATAAAATCACTGGAGATTTAAAACTTTTATAATTTTTTATTATTAATTCCCAATCAGATATAATGTAGATAAATTCGTATGTTACTATGAAAACCAGAAAAAAAGGGATTCTATTCTTTGCAGTTGTTGCTGGAATTATGTTAAGTTCTGGAATCACAATAGCGATAAATCCTGCGCAATGGTTTGGGGATTCTAGTCTGGAGGACGATATGAATATTCCAACTGCTGAAGAATTTGATGCATTTGATCCTGATGCACTTGGTTTGGATCTAGGATATAATCCTGGTGAAAAATTACAATTTTGTTCTACAAATGATCAACCATTATCAAACCAATATGTCAAAGAATACAAAATACCTACTGAATGTACACAGCCACTTGCAATTACAGTAGATCATAGTGGAAATGTATGGTTTGCAGAAACAAGCACTGGCGATGTGGCAAAATTTGATCCTCTAACAGAAACATTCACTGAATATAATAACACAGAATGGGAAGATGTAGAAAAAATATTCATTATGACTGCACTTGAAAACAATGTGCAGCCAACTAAATTGCGCTCTATGATTTGGGGAATTGATTATTTCCCTGATGGTAGTATTTGGTTTACTGATGAAACAACAGACGCAATATGGAAATTCACAATAGATGCAGAAACGTACGATAGAATTTCCTACTCACAATCTGATGAAAAATCATCATTACCACAAAAATTAGTTATTGATGGATCAAAAATTATAATTAATGATTTTTCTGGAGGTAAGCTTTCATTTTTGGATTATGCACAGGATAGGGAAGGATTACGCCACTATTCAATTCCATCTGTTGTACCAGATGCAGTTACTAGTGATTTTGGAATTGACTCAGACAAGAATGTTTGGTATACAAATTGGGTTCCAAGTGGACAGGGTATTCTAGTGAAGTTTAATTATCCTGGATATGAGTTTCAAGCAACACAAGGTGAAGTAACTCAAGGTTTACTTTTACAAGATTTTGTTGAATGGTACAATTTTCCACCAGGACTTACTACACCAAATGGTGTTACAGTTGGACCAGAACAGAAGATTTGGTTAGCTGACACGTCAAGTAATTATTTTTTCAGTTTTGATCCTAAAACTGAAGAATTTACAAAATACACAACATCTGTTCCTACGATTGATTCTTACGGCAATGCATCAGGTGTGATAAAAAATCCTGTGTCAAGGCCATATTGGATTGAACATTACGATGGTAATATCATTATGAATGAGCAAACAGCAAATCGAATTGGTGTGTTCAATCCATCGACTGAAGCGTTAATAGAATATACAATTCCCTCGAGGAATCCAAATTGGGCTGATTGTGAAGGAATTGATTACTGTGGAGTTGCGCAAGTATTTGACTTTGCACCTGATGGCAAAAAAATTTGGTTTACGGAATGGGTTGAAAATAATATCGGTGTTGTAGATACATCAATCTCGCCTCCATTTTCTGTTGACATTGATAAGAAACAAATCACTTTGGAGAAAGGGCAAACTACTCAGCTTGTACTTAAGGTTAAATCATTAGTTTCGAGCACATTTGATGTTAATGTAAATTCTTCCACAACATCAACATTTTCAGATATAATTATCACACATGAAGATAATTTTTCACTCTCTAATGAGACATCTATCTCAGTAGAGATTATGGCAAGTGAACATGCATTGTCAGGCACACATAAAGTACTTCTTGGCGCATATACTGATGACATTGCTGTTTCTCAGTTTATCACAGTGACAGTAGTGTGATTCCTAAAATCGATTCTGAAATTGGAATCTCATCGTATACAACAAATTTTATTGGTTGTGGAGGAGTAATACGAAAACAAAAAGAAGATTTCCATGTCTCTGAATTAATAAAAGATAAGTCTAGTTCTAAGATTTGCTCTGAATCTGGTTTTGCTGTATACAAATTACAAAAACATGGCATTGATACAACTCATGCATTGGATGAAATTTTCAAAAAACATGGTATAAGATTAAAATCACTTGGTCTGAAGGATGCATCAGCGATAACAGAGCAGTTTGTATTTACTACATACAAAACTAACAAACATTTTGAAGTCAGCGGGCAGAAGTATAATTTAACTAAAGTTGGATTCACAGATAAATTATTATCAAAAAAAGATATGATCGGGAATCATTTTAGAATAAAAATTGATGGAGCGTCAAATGAATTAGGAAAATTTAGTGAGTTTGATAAAATTCTGAATTTTTATGGATACCAAAGATTTGGTTCACGTAGAGCAGTAACGCATCTTATCGGAAGAGCTATAATACAGAAGAACTTTACTGCTGCAGTACATCTACTACTATCATTTACTTCTGAATATGATAGTGATGAAAATACCAAACTACGGCAATTAATGTCTGATACATCAAAATATTCTGAGGCAATAGAAATAATTCCAAAAGGTATGGATCTTGAAAAAATTGCATTGAAACAAATGATAGAACATAATGATCCAGTCAAGACTTTACGTGCATTACCACTATCAATAAGGAGGTTTTTTATTCAAGCATATCAATCATATATTTTCAATCGTACTCTTAGCAATTCTCTAGATGCTGGTGAAGAATTGTTTTCACCACAATCTAACGATGTTTGTTACAATAAGGATGGTGAATTGGGAAAGTTTGAAAACGATCCCCTACAAAGATTATCTATACCGTTTGTAGGATACTCATATTATAAAAAAACTCGATTCCATAATTATATTGAAAAGATTTTACATGATGAAGCAATAACTCACAAGGATTTTTTTTCTAGTGATATGCAAGAAATAAGCAGTGAAGGCGGTTTTCGAAATTCTTCAATAAAATGTGATGATTGTAGCATAGATAATAACATAGTATCATTTTCCCTTTCTCGGGGTTCATTTGCAACAATAGTTCTACGGGAGATAATTAAGCCAGAAAATCCATTAACATCAGGATTTTAGGCATGTTTCTCTAGAAGCACACACATGGGTAAACAGAATTGATCAAATAACTAAATGATTTTTTTACTTCCCATTTAATCCATATTTTTTAATCAGTTCATATGTCAAATTGGTTAGCATCAGATGAATCTGATTCTATATTTGTCCGATATTCCACTTTTATCATTTTCTCTATAGCTGCTATATCTGCTCTAACATTGTTTGTTGTATTTCAACCAATGATTGAAAGTATTACAACTGAAACCCCTACGATAGTATACGTTATGTTTGCACCAGCATTCGCTATTGGATTTCTTTATGGATTGAAGATCACCGAACGTGTGATGAAACCATCAGAGTCGAGAAGTCCCCTTAAACGTGGAATTGTAAAGATGTTTTTGTTCTTCTTTGTCATAGGTGGCTTGTTCAGTTCGGTAAATTTTGCATTACATGGAGGCAGTATGATGCCTAATGGTTCTATGTTTGATGTAGGAATAATTGAATGGATAACAGAATTGATCAAATACAATGGTGGTGTAACTTTCATGATTGTATCTAGTATAGTTTTGATGGCTGCGGCAACTCGAAAAATTGTAGGGTTAGGAAGTGGTTATTTAGGTAAAATCATTTCTTTCGTTGGAACATTTGTTTTCTTTTCAATGGTTTCAGTTAGTCTTACACAACTTGATCCAACTCATTCACAGGTATTTCTCTACACATTTTTCTATGCAGGTATAATCTCCGGTGCGCTGTATGAGATGAACAAATTAACTACCAAGCAAAATATGTGGGACGATTATTCAAACGGTTATCTATAATTCGTCTTGATTTGGGGCATTCTTCATTATTTCTTCTAATTCCTGATCTTGTATTACCCACATTCTATATTTCCAGCATTCACCTTCTGTATCATTGTTTTCTCTACATTCCTGTAATTTCATTTCATCTAACCATTTTGCACATTGTGGATCTTGGAAACCATTTACTTTACAATCCTCAAAAAGAGCAACTTGTTGTCTTTGTATTTCATCACCAAACATAACATTTGGACCTATTGCTAATTGGAGTATTCCTATTGCACCCAATGATGCTGCCACCATAATCATTCCTATTCCAACTTTCCTCTGATGATGTGGCTCCTTCATGTAATCTTGGATCTTAATTAGTAGAATTTAATCCTTAAGGAGATCCTATTGATTAGCTTATGCACTGCCGAAAAGAAAAAAAGGGTAGAATGGATTATCAAATAGAGTTGTCTATTCAAATTCTTCAGTATGAATTCTTAGGTCCAATAAAACTATCAGAATGGGGTCCACCGATGGATAAGGTGGCATACATAATTTTTTATAAAAATAAAGATGTTTTTAATATGATTTATGTCGGTGAATCAGACAAAACTGAATCACGTGATTTCTTTACAAAGAATGACCAGTTTAAATGCTGGTTATCGTATGCCGGTAAAGAAGAGAATCTGTACCTTTCAATTTATCCAATGTGGGAATCTAGTGTTTCTCAACGAAGGCAGCTAGTAAGGAAAGTGATCTCCAAATATAAGCCAGTTTGTAATGACGGTACTTCTGATGATGGATCAAATACATCACAAGTAACTGAACCAGAACCTGAACCAGAACCTGAGCCAGAGTCAGATTAATTCTTATTTTTTACTTTAAACATCTCCAATGTAACAAGATCTATTGCTTTTTTCAGATGTTCAAATTCCTTAAACAGAGTTATCTCTCCTTGTACAAGTGTTTTAAGGACACTAACGATTGCTTTTTGATATTCATCAGTGGATGAAACCTCAAGACCATTAACTCTTGACGCCATATCTTCTAGTTCTTTTATTGTACTATCAAGTGGAATGTGTTTTTTCATAGAAGTTCCTCATCAATTTTTTTTATTGCATCAGAATATTCTTTACAATGACATGATGGTATCATACACTTTCCACGTTTCAGTAACGAATTATTATTAATATTTTCATGAGCTTCATCGGTGTGATGGCATCTAATGCAATTCATAAATTTATGATTTAAAACAGGTATTTTAAGGAATAAGAACAGCACGCGCGTCTATCTCTGAATTTTTAAGTTTCAGCAGAACTTCATTTGCTTGTTCTAATGGGAAGGACTCAGTTACTACTTCTAACTTATGTTCACCTGAAATTTTTATAACATCTTCCATATCTTTTCTGGAACCTATCAAAGTTCCCCTAACAGTTTTTTCTTCAAATGCTAAAAAATTAGGAATCTTACCAACTGTAGCAATAACTACAGTTCCACCCTTTTTGATTGACTTGATTGCGGTATCCGTCACTTCATCAACTGGAGCAAAAACAATCGCAGCGTCAAATAATCCATATTCTTTCTTTACATTTTCAAGAAATTGATCCTGATTAGATGAATAAACAAAAATATTATCTGCTCCAAGTTTTTTTGCTACATCAAGATGCTTTTCTTTTCTTGAAACTCCACTAACATCACATCCCTCAACTTTAGCAAATTGTATTGCCATATGCCCAACACCACCTATACCAAAAATTGCAATTTTTTTATTCTTTTTTGGTTCTGCAGCTTTTACCGCTTTGTAAGCTGTTATTCCAGCACAGAATAGTGGTGCTGCATATTCAGACCTCATTGTGTCAGGAACCTTTGTTGCAAATTCTTCTTCCACAGTGATGTATTCCGTGTATCCGCCTCTCAGTGACTCACCAGTGACATCCATATTTTCACAAAGATACTCCTTTCCTTCATTACAATATTGACAATTCAAGCATGATCCAAGCAGTGGTGTTATTCCCACTCTTTCATCTACCTTAAATTTTGTAACGTCATTTCCAATTTCCACTATTTTCCCAACCACTTCATGTCCAGGAACAGTTGGTAATGTAGGAGGTAATCCAATATCCTCCCAATCCCCCTCTATCGAATGTAACTGTGAATGACAAACACCACATGCTTCAATCTTTATCAGAATTTCATTCGGTTTTGTAATTTCATGCCTGTCAATTTGTGTAAGTTTTAATGGTTTTGATTCTACGGGACCAAGTTTTGAGAGAATCATAGCACGCATCTTTTCTGGCATGATTTTCAATTTTGGCATTCATTCTTAAATTTTTGTAAAGACAAGAATTAAAATCAGTATAAAATTATTCATTATAATGGATTATCGGCTGACAGATGAGGACAAAGAAAGGATAAAACTGCTTAATGAAGTTTCAAAAAATAGATTTAAAAATTTTAGTCTTGAACAGCTTATACGATTACAGGAGCTACTAGAAAAGAAAGATTACAGTAATCAAAAAAAGGCAGCAAAATCCAAGAAAAAATTACTTAGTCAAATTAATGTAGAAATTTACAAGCGTGATGACGCGGCAATCTGGAAATAATATGAGTGAAAATAAGCTTGGTAGTGAATCCAGTCCATACTTACTACAACATGCTAAAAATCCTGTACACTGGTATGCATGGAATGAGGAATCACTTAGCAAGGCAAAAAAAGAGAATAAACCAATCTTTCTAAGCGTAGGATATAGTTCGTGCCATTGGTGTCATGTTATGGCACATGAATCATTTGAGGATGACGAAATTGCAAAAGTCATGAATGAAAATTTTGTTAACATCAAAGTAGACAGAGAGGAACGTCCTGACCTAGATGATATTTACCAAAAGGTTTGTCAAATGTCAACTGGGCAGGGCGGTTGGCCATTAAGCGTATTCCTAACACCTGAGCAAAGACCATTTTATGTTGGAACATATTTTCCTGCTATCGATTCGTATGGAAGACCTGGATTTGGTAGTCTATGCAGACAACTCGCACAATCATGGAAGGAAAAACCAAAGGACGTTGAAAAGGCGGCTGACAGTTTTTTACAAAACCTAGATAAACTACAACAATTTCCTACTCCTTCTGAAATTGATAAATCAATACTTGATGAAGCAGCAATTAATCTCTTACAGATAGCTGATACTACATATGGTGGTTTTGGTCAAGCACCAAAATTTCCAAATGCATCTAACTTGTCATTTATGCTTAGGTACACAAGGATTTCTGGAATATCAAAATTCGAAAAATTTGCATTACTAACTTTGAAAAAAATGGCAAAGGGTGGAATATTTGATCAGATTGGTGGTGGATTCCATCGTTATTCTACTGATGCAAGATGGTTAGTACCTCATTTTGAAAAAATGCTATATGATAATGCACTTTTACCTATAGTTTATTCCGAAGCTTACCAAATTACCAAGGATTCTTTTTTTAGCGAAGTTGTGAGAAAAACTCTTGATTATGTTATTCGTGAAATGACATCAGATAACGGTACATTCTTTTCCGCTCAGGATGCTGATACCAATGGAGAAGAGGGTCAAACATTTGTATGGAAAAAACAGGAAATTGAAAAAATTTTGGGTGATAATTCAGAGATTTTTTGTATTTATTATGACGCTACAGATGGTGGAAATTTTGAAGGTAATACAATACTTGCGAATAACATAAACGCATCATCTTTGGGGTTCAAATTTAACAAAACCGAGACCGAAATACAGGATATAATTTCAGATTGTTCTCATAAATTACTTGAAGCGAGAAGCAAAAGGGAACAGCCTGGAAAAGACGACAAGGTTATAACATCATGGAATGGGTTAATGATTTCTGGATTTCTAGCTGGATACAGAATAACTGACGATGTAAAATATTTTGATATGGCAAAAAAATCAATAGACTTCTTTGAAAAAAGTTTTGAGAAAAATAATATGTTGCATAGGACATTCAAAAATAACAACCCAAAATTAAATGGATATTTGGATGATTATGCGTATATGGCAAACGCATCAATTGATATGTTTGAAAACACATCAGAACCAAAATACTTGGAATTTGCAACTAATCTGGCTAAGCATTTAATCAAACATTTTTGGGATGATTCAACGCATGGATTTTTCTTCACATCAGATAGTCATGAAAAACTGATTATACGACCAAAAAATAATTATGATCTTTCCATGCCATCTGGAAATTCAGTTGCTGCGCATGTATTACTAAGGCTTCATTACATAACTCAAGATAAGCAGTTTTTAGAGATAGCCAAAAGAATTATTGAAGCACAGGCAACTGCTGCTGCTGAAAACCCATTCGCATTTGGCTATTTACTGAACGTTTTGTATTTATATTATCAAAAACCTACAGAAATTACTATAATTAACGACAAGAACTCCGAACTCATCTCATCATTGCGGAAAAAGTTCTTACCAGAGTCAATTATGATTACAGTTAGTAATAATGATAATTTGAACTTGTTATCAAAACATGTTTTCTTTTCTGGTAAGGAATTTCAAGATGATAAAACAATTGTGTTTGTATGTAAAAATTTTAGTTGCTCATTACCCTTATCGGATTTATCCGAGATAGAAAAGGAACTCTAAATCTTTTTTAGTTCTACTTCTAATTTATCTCCAACTTGTGGTCTTCCCATCTTTTCATATCGGTTTTTTGGCATGGTGATGGAAATGTTTGTCTGCGCATAACTCTTCACTCTAATCGTTGGTTGTGCTTGGAGTATAGCTTCTAAGAGCGGCATCACTTGCTTTTTAGTGTCTTCATCTAATTTTTTGGCTACATTTTCAACAATTAGTTGTTTTTGAGATAATGGTTCAGTTTGAACATCCTCAATCAACGAAATTTGCACAGCATTACCATTGTCAACAATTTGTTGTATTTTGTATGCATCAATTTCAGCCATATCTAACAGACAGTTTGTAATTTATCTATAATTAAATGTACAAAAACCTATTCTAATTCTAACCATTTTCATCATCAGATGTGATTGATTCTTTTATTTTCTTAGAGTTCTTGGTAATTATTTCAGTAAAGTCTTCCATCTCTTGTGAACTTGGCATACTATTTTGATTTGTATACGCCTGAAGAAAACTAGAATAGATGCAGCCTATTATGATACCAAAGGCAGTGTCATGTATTGAATCATCATCTAAATTGTATCCTTGTGCCATTTCTTTATAGGATTTAGCTTCTTTAGTATAATATTCAATTTGGCTGTCTAGGAATCCTTGAATTTCGTTAGGAAGTGTCATTTCATTATTGGGCGTAATGTTATCTCAAATATGATAAGACTCGTTTTGTATTGCTTAGGTATCCTAACCCCCTTGTAATAACTGATGGATTTTTAGTTAATGCAATATATGCAGAAAGTGAAGCTACTAACAACACACCTGAACCCAAAGGAAATTCTGGTACAGCTGTATATTCTTCTGATTCTGCAACAAGTGAGTAGTCCACTATTACATCTGCTTGATCTCTGTCGATGATGGGAATTACAAAGAATGATTCGTCATTTGCTCGTAAGTAATCTGGTTTTGTATTTGCCTCAGACACAGCTACAACATTGCCATCCCTGTCATATAATGTAGCAATCACTTTAACCATATTAGCTGTTATTTCGCCATTGTTTGCAACAGTTCCCTGTATAGAAATAGTATCAACCGGACCCTGTGTAAATTCAGATGATGTAATCTCAATTACTTGTTCTTTTGGCTGAGCTATTTTGAAATTAACATCCAATGTGTAATGATCAATATAGCCAACATCTTCAATCACTGTTAAGTCAAAAGCACCCTTCATTTCTGGCATAATCATATTGGTTAAATTTTCTGTGCTTGTTTCATATACAACATTTCCATCATGATAAAAAATTGCATTGATTTCAACTTGATTTATTGGTTTATCTGATTCATTGATAATTTCTCCAACTATGTGTAACATACCATCATTCCCAACATACTCATGTTCGTTATCAATATAGACATCAGCAAAAGCACTAGGAATAGCAAATACAATCAAAATAAGAAATAAGCTTAATTTTTTCAACAATTGTTCTTCTTTTATATAATTAAATAAGTTATGGATTATTCTTACCTTGCACTAATTGAAATTCGTATAATGCAGCTTGCTCATATTCAAATGCCTGTTGCAAAAAAGAATCTGATCTGATATGCGCAGAGTTATCACCGGTTCTGATCCATTCTATCATGTATTTATCACTCTCCAGTTGTGCTTCAGCTGATAGTTTGAATAATTCCATGGACGGCATAAATGGTTTTGGTGTCTGCAAATTATCATATCGTAAAACAATTTTTTCCATATTGTTTTCATGATTTTTAGTAGACTCTAGGAATTCATCCTTTCCAATGTCACCTCGTTTAAACATAGAAATTTTTGAATCAAACAGATGTGTTTGATTTCTAAGATCTTCCTGAAGAAATTCTATTGCTTTACCAAAAGCCTGTCCACGTGTTTTCGCTTGTTCGCTAGAATAAACAAAAAATATCGACATTCCAATTATCACTATACCAACTGCAATGGCAGCATACATAGTAGTGCGTTTCTTTTTTTTAGATTTCTCTCTCAAGTTTAATCAATATATTTACCATCGGCGTCCGTCTTGAGTTCGATAGTTCCAATTAAACCACTGATAAACGATTCATTCCTAATAGTTCTCACGCGTGCTATGTCAAGGTGATATGGAAAAACTTCTACTACAATATTTCCAATTTGAGGTTTTTCTGGTGAGTCAGTTATTGTTATATCCTCTTTTTTTATTCCAAGATTTTCTAATTTTTTAATACTATGATTCAATAGCGGTTCCGGATATTTATGATCAAGCACATACACAGTGCCAGTATATTCTATCTTTTTCAATTAGAATTATTCTGATTATTGCTCATATAACCATTAAGAATTGAGAACATTAAGTGTCATTGTACTTACAATACGTGTTAGTCGTCTTATCTTCATAGCAACAGTCTCATCAAAATCCTGTTGGGAATCAGCATTTATTTCTGCTATAACGTCATATGCGCCAAATGTAACGTATGCTTGTGAAACATTTGGAATTTTCTTTAGTTCCTCAAGGATAAATTCTTCTGCCCCCAAATCACAGTTTAACAACACAAATCCTTTATGCATTATCTAGTTTCACTCCTATTCATATATTCTAGGTTTTAAGTCTTCAAAGATATACATTTCCAATAATTTACCAGCGTTTCTTTTTACTGAAATAACTTCTTGTTGTGACATGTTGTACTTTTTTTCTTTTATCGTATTGGTCTCTAGCGGAAGATCTCTTTCCAGTAAATCCCCTTCCCGAACTTCTCGATCGGTCAAAACGTCGTCTTGTATCTGCTCCACGTTTGAGCGGATCAGGAATCTTAAATTCGATTCCAAGTTTTTCGTTGAGGTCAGTCATCTTAACATTTGTCTGTTTTTTTATTTCGTTCCATTCTCCAACTGATGAGTATGAAACTAGTGTAATTGCCCTACCTTTTGCACCAGCCCTTGCGGTTCTACCTATTCTGTGGAAATATACCATGTCTTGATTTGGAATATCATAATTAATTACAAGTGCAACTTTTGGTACATCTATCCCTCTTGCCGCAACATCAGTAGCAACAAGTATGTCAGCTTTTGACTTCCTAAATTTTTGCATTGAATCCTCACGTTTATTCTGTGACATATCACCTTCAATCGCTACAGATCTCTTACCAGCCTTGTGAAGTGCTCTTGCAACATCCCGTGTTCGAATTTTTGTTGAACAGAATATAATGCATTGACCAATATTGCCATCTATAAAATCAAGTACATATTTCGGCTTTTCTCTGTCCTTTAAAATTAGAAATGATTGATCTATACCTGCTCCACTAAGATCATCTGAATCAACAAGAATTTTTCTTGGTGAATTCATATTAGTTTCTGCTAACCGCATTATTTCTTGTGGCATTGTAGCAGACCACAAGGATGTGACTCTTTCTTCTGGTGTCAGATCTAAAATAAATTGTATGTCTTCAATAAAACCCATGTCAAGCATTACATCAGCTTCATCTAATACCGCATGTTTTACATTATTCAATTTTATAGTGCCCCTTTTCAAGTGGTCAATCAATCTACCTGGCGTCGCAACTAGAATCTCTGGTTTTTTTCTTAACGCATCAAGCTGTATTCCCATACCTTGACCACCATAGATTGTGGCAGTTCTTATTCCGGTATTTTTTGCAAATCGATTAATTTCAGATGTTATTTGTAATGCGAGCTCCCTTGTAGGAGCCATTATAATTCCCTGTATGCCTTGTTTGGAAGATATTAGCTGTAACATTGGAAGTGAATATGCAGCTGTTTTACCGGTTCCTGTATGTGCTTGACCAATCACATCATTTCCTTCTAACAAAACTGGAATTGTACGCTCTTGGATTGGAAATGGTGTAGTAAATCCTGCATCATCTAGTGTGTCCAATAGTTTTTTTTCTAATCCTAATTTTTCAAATTTTGTCATTTTCTTCATCTAAATCATGACGAAGAACGCTCTTGCCTAATTCGTCATATTTCCTGTATTGTTCAAACTTTGATGACGTCTAATAAACGCTTATTCAGACCAGCCTGAATTATTTTGTAAATTAAGGTAAAGCCAGTGGAGGGAGTTGGACCCTCGACCTTTCGCTTACAAGGCGAATGCTCTAGCCAGGCTGAGCTACACTGGCATGACGTATGCATGAAGATTGGCTGATTTAAAATGTTCTCAAGATGTCTGATCAGCATCAAATCACTTTAATAATCACAAAATCTGAAAAATTTCTATGAAGATCAAGTATATCAAACCTCAGAAACTCAAGGTTTTGGTTGCTTTATTTTTTGGAACGGCTGGCCTGGGAATTTTTATGGGGTTATACGTTGCAGAAGGAATACAATCACTTTACATTACACTCCTAGGTGTGATTAATTTATGTTTGGGTGGGCTTGTTGCATACCTTTTGATGACACAAAAACCCAGAGTTCGAGATAGCAGAAAGTACAAGGGAGGATCAAAATGAAATTCTTAATTATTGGTAATGAATTTCAAAATTTGAAATGTTAGATCTAGTAGCCAAGAAATTATTCCTTACAAAAGGAGTTGGTATTGCAGATGATAAACTAACAAGTTTTGAATTTGCTCTAAGACAGGCTGGTATTGCGGGGACTAATATTGTCTTGATATCAAGTATTTTTCCACCAAACGCAAAACTAATCCCACGCAAAGAAGGTTTAAAATTAATAAAAGCAGGGCAGATTTTATTTACAATTTATTCTCGAACTCAAACCAATGAACCAAATAGACTAATCTCTGCATCTGTTGGTATAGCACAACCAAAGGACAGATCAAAATATGGATATCTTTCTGAATATGATACATATGGAAAAAATGAAAGGGAGGCTGGTGATTACGCGGAGGATATTGCAGCACAAATGCTTGCATCATCTCTGGGAATTCCATTTGATATTGAAAAAAGCTGGGATGAGAAACGCCAACAATGGACTATATCTGGACAAATATACAAGACAAAGAACATCACACAATCAGCAAAAGGAAATAAGGATGGTAAATGGACTACTGTTTTTGCTGCAGCAGTTTTAATCGTTTAATTAAATGAGTTTTTTAATTTTCATAATTAGAATAGTCGGAGCAACAAAGTACATCCCAATGTTTAGCAATATAATACTAATACCATAACCAAGCATCTCAGATTCAGAATCAATGTCAACATACTGCAACAATGTCAAGGAAATTAGAAGTGGAGTCAATGTTAACTTTACAGCTTCTTTGAAAGCTAGGTTTTCCCTTTCATAATCAGATACTATTGGACTAAATGAATAGTAGAATTGGTTGAATCCTGTCATAAATGTTATCCCAGATTCTGTTTGTAATACAGTGTTATCACGAAGTTCTCTTAACAATTGGACTTGTGAAGATATTTCAGAACCAAACGCTGCCGTTGCTATTAGGCATCCCCCACCATCTTTTGACTCACTTATTTCAATCATAGAATCAGTATTAGGTCCAATTGAAAAAATTAAGTCATTCCTGCTCACTGAATTATCTGGACCAAATAGATATCTTCCATCGATTCTTTGATCTGATTTTTTAAAGAACCACCCACTATTTTGTATAGTAGAAATATCCAATTCTTCTAGTAGGTCAGTATGAACATTAGTCACCTGAACGTCATCGGATGAAAATACGGTTACTTGAATTATTGAATTTAGTGGTAAAAATTCGTCTGTAAATAATTTTGATCTATTAAGATTTTCAGTTTCTATGAATTCAAGTGGGCTAATCTTACCATTTTTAATTTGTTCAGTAATATTTTCAGGACATCGGATGAGCTCAGGTGTTACATCAGAACAAATAAGCGAAACCCTCATTGAACGTAATGACTCATCACCATTTAATTTAATAAATGACACAGTAAAATCGGAAAAGGGATTTTTTGCAAGCTTTATTGCGTGGGTATAGAATCCATCATTAGTTCTAATATCAGCACTGAGAAGAGTAGAAGTTAATCCTCCAAACATTGCACTTGATGATTGTTTATTTATCGTGTACAATGCTCTAGATACAAATACTTTTTCTCCATCTGGATTAGATGTTGGTTGTAGTGTAACGGAAGAAAATTTAGGCGAATAATGCATAACACCCCTATCAACAAGCGGATCAGTAATTTTACGCGTATTATCTCTAATTTCTTCTATCGTCTTACCCAATCCCTCTCTTTTTACATCAATGATGATACATCCACGGTCAATTTGAGTAGGAGCACATGCAAATTGATTAGTCATTGAAAAAGAAAGTATTTGTTGACTACTTGTGATATTCTCAATATAATCAGGGAATCTAATATCGTTTGGACTATTACTCATCATATTAATAGATATTCGATTTTTTAACGTTGACTCGTCAATTATTATTTGTAATTGCTCTTGATATGGTATTTTTTCAGGATCTATCCATCCAAGACTTTCTTTTACTCTATCAGTTTCTTTCTGAAATTCTATTTCTAGTGAATATGCATTTACTAGAAAAAAGGATGAACATACCAAAAGTGCAAAGAAAACTAGAGGTTTTTTCATAGTAGGATTATTCTGGATTTTCTCTATTAATATTACTTAGGAGATAATCATTCATTTTTTCTAATAAAATTAGCTTAATTTTGATAGTTCATTCACTTGATCCTGAATATAATCAAACCCGTCCTGCCAGAATTTTTTCTTGGTTATATCCATGCCAGATTCTTTTAGTAATTTTTCAGGTTTTTTTTGTTCCACCCGCTGCCAAAATTTCGATGTATGTTGGTGCAAAGTCCTTTCCTTCTTTTTTGTACCTCTGGAATAATGATAGTGCTAATAGGTTTCCAAATGCGTATGCATAGCAGTAAAATGGAGCGTGGTGGAAATGCGGAATACAACTCCATTCTATTCCAAAGTCATCAGAAACTTTGACCGAGTTGCCAAATTGCTCATTGAGATTCTTCAGGTAGGTTTTTGATATCTCATCTACGGTAGTACTCTTAGCAATCTGATTATGCGCTTCTATTTCAAACAATGTGAAGAAGGATTGTCTCCCTATAGTAGCATAAAAGTCATCTATTTTTTCTGATAACATCATTCTTTTCTTGATTACTTACAGTTTCAGATAGTTTGTCATACAATAACATCTCAGAAAATGTAGAAGCGGTTTCAGCCAATGGCAATGAGGCATCAGAAACCAGGATTGATTTTCCTGATGCAGATATACTGTGTACAGCATGACCAATTTCATGTGCAAGTGTGAACACATCACGTGACTTTCCAGTGAAATTTACCAAAACATAAGGAGTTATTTTTGGGGAAGGTGTACTACAAAATGCTCCAACAGTTTTACCGGGACGTATAATCGAATCAACATGTTTTTTCTTAAAGACATTATTCGCATAATCTGATAAGACAGGACTAAATTTTTCTAGTGATTCCAGTACTAATTTTACAGATTTATCATAAGAGTAGTTTTTTTCTTTTATTTTTGATTTATTTGGCGCATAGAGATCATATCGTCTAAGTTTCTTCATGTCAAGAAGTTTTGCTTTTTGTAGAAAGTACTTTTGAAAAATTTTAGAGTTTTTCTTGCAAACATCAAGTAATGTATTAGTAGTCTCGTCATCAATGTCATTTGAAATATTTCTTATCGTTATTGGAGAAGAGAATCCGCGCATTCCAATTCCTTCATCCCTCCAATTTAGCACTATATTTTGGTAAATTTCCCCAGTAACACCACTATTTTCACTAAATTTTGAGAATAGTGATTTGTATGCCGCTTCTCTTGTCTTTGCTTTCTTATTTCGCACA
>CACHDH010000005.1 GCA_902578515.1 uncultured marine group I thaumarchaeote
CTGTCTTGCTGATTCAAACTTTGTTGAAAGTGGTTCTGATTCTTCTTTACTTTTCTCAATCTGATTTTTTTGTTCTATTTCGTCAGATTTTTCTTCTGTTGCTTTCTTCTGTTTTGATGTCTTCTTCTTTGGTTTTGATTTTTCACCCTTTTTGTATCTAGTAAGATAATCTTTTTCATAATCCTCCGTTTTTTTCCCTCTAGAACTTTTAAACCAGTCCATACTAACTCCAACTTTTTTCATGTTGATTATTTGTTTGCTTTCCCTCTTACATACTTTAAGTAAAAACCAAATCCACCCAAAATGAATCCAGAGATAAGAGCAAGTATTGCTAATTCAGGATAATTTTGATATTGCGTTGGACCAACCATGAATAATACAGCGCCAAAAATGATCAAAAATAAAGACTGGCTTCTTTTTGGTTTGTTATGTTCATTATGAGCCATGATGATCAGATATGCCTGGAAATAGCATCTGCAACATTTTTCGTTCCAATATCTTCAATGAATGGACCAATTTTTGGTCCACGATCAGTTGAAAGTATGATTTGGTATAGTAATTTGAAGAAATCCCTTGGTTGAACTTGATTTTCCTTTGCTATACTGTATATTGAATTTTGTAAATCATCAACTTTCTCATTTTCTGATAATAATTTTGCTAGTTGTTTCAAGGCAATTTTTGATGAACCATCAATTGTGATTTTAGCTGCTGGTATTTTTGTTTCTTCAAAGTCATCAGAATAATTTCCAGCAAGTTTGATCAAGTTTTCTACATCAGAATTTGTTTCCTTTATTGTACCGTAATCAATCAGTTTTGATGTTACACGCTCTAGTCGATCATCCTTGAATATCTTGCATAATTCTATTAAGAGTCTGTAGTTTACGTGTATTGCAGGATTTTTTTTGGGGCTTAACAGGTTAACGTATTCATAGAGACCTCTAGATTTTACAAGTTTTGCTTCATTATCGATTTTGGTTTTTCCAAAATAGATGTCTTCCAGTTCATTGTATTCATTCATTAATCCAGGAATGTCATCAAATCCAAGTTCCCTTGCACCAGTAATTCTCTTGTAAAGCAAGAGAAGAATTGATTCTGGTGTTCCATACGATAACCATTTTCCTGATGTAACTACATTGCCCAGGGATTTTGATATTTTTTTACCTCCCTTATCCAAGAACATTTCATATTTTATGTGATGTGGGTGTGGGAATGCTAATATTTCATCTGAAACCCAGTCATTTACTTTTACTGAATCCATAATATCTTTTCCATATGCCTCAAATCGTATATCAAATGCTTGCCATCTAGCAGCAAATTCAACTTTCCATGCTAGTTTACCAAGATCCTTTGTGATGTCAGATTCTCCTTCATGTCCACAACCTTTGATAATATTAGAACCAATTTCAGAATCTTTACATCTGTATCTAATTTTTTTTTCGTTTTCAATGTACTCAAAAGATTCTGTAGTGTAGAGCCTATCACAGTTTTTGCAAACAGGAAAATATGGTAGAACATTTTGAAATTTTTGTTGCCCAGTTAGCTCTTCAATCTTATCTCCAATTTTTTTGCTGCCTACAAGTATTCTATGAATTTGATCTTTTAGGAGACCATTTTTGTATGTATCATGTGCTGTTTTATGTACATATTTTATTCCTAAACTGTCAAGTCCATCAAGTAACATACTACTCATATGACTTCCATAGGAATCATGTTTATCACATAACGGATCATCAATTGCTGAAACTCTTTTTCCAATATCTTCTTCCTTTACGTCTAATCCTTCTGGTATTTTTCGTAGACCGTCCAAATCATCAGAATATGCAATAAGTTCGGATTTGTATCCAAAGTTTTCAAGTGCAAGTTTTATCCCATATGCTCTTACAGCATCACCAAGACTACCAATATGAGGTATGCCTGAGGCACCTAGACCGCTTTCTACTCTAATCAAATCAGTATTTCGTCCAATCTGTTTTTCTCTTTCTAGTAATTCAAAAGCTAGCTTATCTATCCATGTACCCTTGCCAATTATTTCTTGTTCCGTCATCATCAATCACAATTGCTTTGACATATATGGACCATCTAGTGAGTACCCTAATTTTTTGTAATATTCACGTGTACCAATTGCACTAATGACAAGTAGTTTTTTTGCATCAAATTCTTCACTTGAAATTTTTTCTGCTTCGCTCACCAATTTTTTACCTAATCCAGAATGTTGGATACCATTTTCTTCGTGTTCACCAATCTTAATTGATTTTCCAAATACGTGTAATTCTCTTACTATACATGAATTTTGTGTAATCTCTTTTCTGTGAGACAATTCACTAGGCTTTCTTAACCGTAAGAAACCATAAATTGTTTCATCCTTATCGTCAAAAGAAATGAATGTCTCTCTTCCACCGGAAGAATCATACTCTTCTCTATTTATTTTCAGTAATTCTGAAGGCATATACTTTCGAGTAAGACCTGCTTCCCTACATCTAATACATTTACAAGAAAATCCTTGGTCTTTCAGTCGTTTATGAACAATCTGTCTTAGGTTACCCATTTTTGGTCCAGCATGAATTTCATTTGGTGTGATTTCTCTCTGAACACGCATTATCCTAACCCATTTTGGAACCATTTTTTTTGCTTCAGTAAGAACATGTATCATTTCTTCATCAGTATACGGCTTGTATTTTTTGTCCAGGTAGTCATCATACAGTGGTGTATTTTCCAAAACTAATGATGGATAGATCTTTAGCATGTCTGGTTTGAGGCCAGAATCGTTGAATAGTTTTTTGAAATCATTGATATCTTCATCAGGTGTGAGGGTAGGTAATCCTGGCATCATATGTGCAACTATTTTGTAACCTGAATCCTTTGAAATTTGAAATGAATCTATAACATCATTGTAGTCATGCCCCCTGTTAACAATCTTGTAAACTTTTTCGTGTAAGCTTTGTACACCAATCTCAACCCTTGTTACACCATATGAAAGCATTAGATCAATATGCTCTTTTTTGCAATAGTCTGGTTTTGTTTCAATTGTAAATCCAACGTTACGATTTTTTGCTTTTTGATTGTTTTTAATGGCATCTTCCAAGCTTGATGATGTAAATCCATTCAATGCATCATAGCATGATTTTATGAAGTTTTCCTGATAATCTTGTGGCATAAAGAGAAATGTTCCACCAACTATAACTAATTCAATTTTTGTTGCATCATGTCCAAACATGTGCAGTTGGTTGAGTTTTGAGGTGATCTGTACATTTGGTTCATATTCATTTTCAATTGCACTAATTGTAACTGGTTCCTTTCCTGTATAGCTATTTGGTGTGTTGAATTCGATTCCACCTGGGCAATAGGTACACCTTCCATGTGGACATGCATATGGTTTTGGCATTAGTGCTATTACTGCAACACCAGATGCAGTTTTTACTGGTTTTTTAAGTAAAATTTTTTGGAGTTTTTCATATGATTTTCCATCTACTGTTGATAGTATTTCATAATTTTTCGGGATTTTATCTAGTGAATATTTTGTACAAATTCTTTTGATCTCTGATTTTGTGTTATTTTTTGTTGGTTCATTAATTTGTAAGAGATTTTGTGATATCTCATGACATGCCTTGGAAAAATTTGAGCTTTTCATCTGTATTGTAACTAATTTCCAACATAATTCTTTATCGAAATTTTATGGTTCAGTATAGCAATAATTCCAACAATACCAATTGCCACGATTTCTAAATATAGCCAATCTAATCCCCCAAGTTGAACAATCTCAACCGTAAATGGGGAAAACAGGGGAAATCCACTTGTTGAGTTAGGAAAAGTTTGTTGGGCAAGCCATACATCAAATGCAATGTGTGAGATAATGGCAGCAAATGAAATACTTGCTAAACGATAGTCCCTTTTTCCAAAGATAAACAGCATTATCACCGCGATGATTATCGCAAATGGTATGGAGTGTACCATTCGACCAATCATTTCAATATCAAAAAATTGCAGTAAATGATCAGCATCAAGTAATATCGCAAAGGCGCCAGTTAGGAAAACATACCTCAAACTTAGACTAATCGCACCGGCAATCATTCCAAATAAGATATGTCCAAAAATATGTTCAAAACTTGGATTAGATATTACCAATGGGTTTCCAATTATGTATGATTCACCCTGAAAAAGAATACCAGTTAATGAGAGACAAAAAGATAGAGCTGAGAAGATTATAGATGATTTTATAAAAAATTTGATTTGATTTGATTTATCCACATGCAAATTCATTTTTTAGTCATTTTTATTCTTCACTATGAGTTCATAAAATTACAATATTACAATATTGATTATTATGTGAATTAGTTTGTTATTTTACAAATGTTATTTTTTCTTTCTTTTAGTACGAGACTTTAGTATCTGCAACATTTTTGCCTTAGTTCTTTTAGTACGAGACTTTTTTCTTTCCAAACTCTTGCGATACTCTAAATTTTTTAGTTTAGCTAATTCTACTTTTGTCCCAGAACTTTTGGTTTGAGCGTCAAGGTACTTTTTACCACTATCAGTTAGGATAGTTCTCCCATTCTCACCCAATGTTACATAACCAGACTTTACAAGGTTTTCAACAAACATTTTTTTTAATTCGTCCAGCTTTGGTGGTGTTTTTTTTGCCTTAGTTTTAACTTCCTTTACACCCTGCTGAAGTAACATTGTTGTAAGATAATCAGCACCCTTGTCTAGGTGTTCAACTTCCTCACTTTCAACATTCTTATTCTCATCGTGCTTCTTTTTCGCACCAAGTAGGTGTGTTATTAACTCCTCATCTTGAATTGATTTATTGTTACTTTCAGACAATATCGATCTAGCGAAACACTAGAATTTATGTTCTTTTTTTTATTAGAAGAAAAATACTCTTACGTAAAACGCTCCAAACGCGACCATTGTGATTATAACCATGAGTGGCAGTTATTTGATAAGAATTCCCTAAAGAATCTTTTTCATATTTTGAAAGTTTTTCTTCTTTAGATCTCACCCAGACCTAATACAAAGGCCTTGTTGCCTTTCTATAATCCAGCCTCAACCAAATTGGTGTGATTATAGTTGTGACTGCTACCATGAGAACAATTGTCGTGTATACATCTCCTGTTAGTACTCCTGATGATAATCCAACTCCTGCAACAATCAATCCTACCTCTCCTCTTGAAATCATTCCTATTCCTACTCTCATTCCTGCAGCTTTATCTTTCAAAAATAAGATTGATGGTAATCCACATCCAAATAATTTGGTTGCAATTGCAACTGCGATTACAACACCACTTAACATCAATATATCTAAGTTTACAGTTGAGAAATTTACTTGTGCACCAATTATCGCAAAAAATAATGGTGCAAAAATCAATCCAATCCTATGAGTGAACGACTCTACTTTCTTCAATACTGCTGTAGCTGAAAGAGCCATTCCTACCGCAAATGCTCCTACTATTGGAGATAATCCTAGTGATCCTGCAATTGCTGCTGCTCCAAAGAACGATGCCGTTGCTATTCCTTCTATACTTCCAGTTGATTTCCATAATCTTGTTGTCATAATTTTTGGAATTACGAAAATGGCTACAATTAATATTGCTGCAAAGAATCCTAATACCTTAAGAATTGTAAATGTAACATCTATTAAATCCACAGTATCTAATGCTTCAGCACCTCCAAATGATGTAACGACAGATAATACTGCAATAGCCAAAATATCGTCTACAACTGCTGCTGCAATAATTAAACGAGCCTCAGGCGATTTAATCTTATTGAACTCTTTTAGCACTTGAATTGAAATTGCTATACTTGTTGCAGTAAGTGCAGTGGCAATCATCATTGCCTGTAATGCATCAAATCCGAAATGTTGGAATACTATAAATCCCGCAATGAATGGAACTACTACTCCTAAAGCTCCTACTGTAAATGATGCCTTTCCGCCACGCAAAAATTCTTTTGGTGTCATCTCTAATCCTGCCATAAATAAAATTACAATTGCACCAATTTCTCCAAGTGCTCTAACTTCTGGTCCGATTTGTAAAATTGATTCTCCTGTATTTGGATGAAGCAAAAATGCACCTAGTGCAAATGGTCCAATAATCATTCCTGCTATTAATTGCCCTAACACGACTGGCAGATGTATTCTACTGAATAATTCGCCCATCATTATTGCGGCAGCTAACAATATTCCTACTCCCATGATAACATCAATGAAGCCTGCTTCTGCTGCCATTATCAGATCTTTTTAGAATACCCTCATATAAGCAAAATCTGGTAAAATTTCTAAGACAAGTTGTTATTGATTTCTATGCAATTTTTTTCGAGTTAACAAAAACTCCTTTTTTACTAGTAATTTTGCCTATTTCGTAAGTTGTGAACTTGTATTTTTTAAATATCGATCTAATCTTTGCAACGTTGTTTTTTGGCGCCACTATGCAAAATCCTATTCCCATGTTGAATGTTTTGTACATTTCTTCACTTTTAACGCCTGTATCTTCTATTAATTGCATTAGAGGTGGAGTCTTTGGAAGATTATTCAGGTCGTATCCAATGTTTTTTAATCGCAAAAGCTTGGTGAACGAACCGCCAGTAATGTGAGCAAGACCATGGATTTGGCATTTTGATAATGCCTCAAGCACTGGTTTTACGTAAATCTCCGTAGGCTTGAGCATGGCATTACCCAAATGCCCTACTCCCTTTATCTTCGAATTTAGTTTGTATTTCGATAACAGCACATTTCTTGCAAGTGTATAACCATTAGAATGAAGACCACTGCTTTTGATTCCAATTATTACATCACCAGTCTTGATTGACTTTCCAACCACCATATCCTTTTTTGAAAGAATTCCTACAACGGCTCCAGCCAAATCCATTGCAAAGCCCTTTCCGGAAAAGAGATCAGGCATGATTGCAGTCTCCCCACCAATGATGGGCACCATGGCATCCTTTGCACCTTTTGCAAGTCCCTTGACAACTTTTTTGAAGATAGCCTGATTGTTCTTGTTCGCAGCTATATAGTCAACAAATGAAATTGGTGTCGCCCCAATGCAAATTATGTCGTTCACATTCATGGCAATGCAGTCTATGCCTATTGTATCGTATTTTTTCATCATATTGGCAATCATAATTTTTGTGCCTACTCCATCTGTATGAGTAGCCAAGAATTTGTTCCCAGGAATCTGCACTATCCCAGCATAATGTCCAAATCCATGCGCCACTTTGGCCAGTTTTTGTGTTCTGTGTGTTGATGATATGATGCGTCCTATCGCGCCCTGGCTTTTTTTAATCTCAGCAATATCTACTCCAACCTTTTTGTAAGTCGTTACCATGTTTTCGCACCTGATTTTACAAAATATTTTTTTAACATATTACATGTACATGTTAGAGTCTATTTTTCTATGCTCTGTATATTTATCTGAAAGTTCCTTAAAGTCAGCACCTATTCGTTTCTTCTCCTTTCTAAGATCGGCCGTATCAATATCCATACCATATGCTCTATTGACAGCATCCACCAATGTAGCAGCAGCAAGTGGATCTGGTTCCTTATCATTTGCTTTTACTAATAGAGTGACTCCCTGAATCCTTCGTACTAGACATTCATTTAGTATACCACCAGCAACACCGGTGATAAATCCCTGTGGTATCATTTTGATGTCATTATCTTCCATAACGCGACAAAGATCATCTTCTGCAGCGCAAAACGCCTTATCATCATGAGTTGCACTAGCAACGCCATCTAAAATCACAATTTCATGTGAGCCTTTTTTTTCTGCCCAATCTAAAATTGTAGAGACAACATCATACAATCCCTCTGCGCGTAATGTGATTTCACATATTATTGCACAAATTGTTCCGTCACTGTTTGAGTATAAGCGGAATGGATGTCGCAATCGTCCTTGCATGAAAACAGTTGATGGAGGAAGATGTCTTGATCTAAGATATCCAATCTCTTCCATTTTGAGCTTATCAATAATATAACCCACAGATAATGGACCAACAAGTCCAGCACCCACAAAACCGGCAAATACTATCGGTGTTTTCAAAACAGTTTTTTTAATTTCAAACACTTGATCATCTGAAGGCATTTTCATACTTTGTTAAATTTTGGATGGCTAATTATTCTTTTACTGAATAATGATGCTAGTCACGATTTTTCATAAACAAATCAAGCATCGTAGTACCATTTTCCGTAATAGAGTATAGTACGTTTGCTCCAACTGGTTTTTTTGTGATGAAGTCATAGTCAAGGCAGAGGCGTAGATAGTTCAGGAATGATTTTTTCATTCTTATCTTCGATTTTGTATACAGGTCGGAGAATGTCATAGAGTTGTTGCGCACCTGATACAGGAGTTTGAGAAGCGATAAAGTGCTATAGTCACGGGTTCTGGCCTTTACCGCGCCTAGCACCTGTTCATCTCTCTGTATTATGAAGTCGTCAAACTGTTCTGCCACGTCAAGGGGAACATAGGTCAATCTGGCTCTCATTACCGTACTATACGGTAAATTACTTTATTAATCTTAACGTAAGTTTTTTTTGAGCTGACCTACCCATATCTTGAGCTGGGCTTGCCTAGATCTAGATTGGTTGTTTCAAGTGTAAATTTTCAGTAAAACACTTGTTTTAAACAAACCATTTTGAAGATTTCACGTGGAAATTACCATTAATGCGTTATTGACAGTTGTCGGTCTAGTCTTGCTATGCTTTGGTGGTAATTGGCTGGTAAGTGGTGGTGTGTCCATTGCCAAGAAGCTTAGAATTAGTCAGATGGTAATTGGTTTAACAGTTGTAGCATATGGAACATCAACTCCTGAATTGGCAGCTAGTGTTGCGGCATCGCTAGGTTCGCACACAGATCTAATTCTGGGAAACATAGTTGGAAGTAACATCAGCAACGTGGGAATGGTAATCGGCATATCAGCAATCATCTCTCCTTTGGTAGTAAGCAAGGCAACCACAAGGAAAGAAGTTCCAATCATGATTGGCGTTATGCTGCTCTTGGTTGCAATGTCTATAGATGGAGAAATATCACAGTACGACGGAGTTTTGCTGATTGCTGGACTGATTGCGTTTACTGTTTATACAGTTTCAAGGGCTAAAAAAGAACGAAAGAAGGAAGAGGAAGATACGTCAGCTCAAAAATCATCCATGCCAAAGGCAGTGGGGTTAGTTGCAATCGGCTCTGGACTTTTGTATCTTGGAGGTTATCTTACAATAGAAAACGTCGTGTCAATTGCACAGAGCATCGGAGTGTCGGAAACCGTAGTGGGAATAACCATAGTTGCCATAGGAACATCACTCCCAGAACTCATCACATCTTTAATTGCAATAAAGAAGGGCCACACCGACATAGGAATTGGAAACATTGTTGGAAGCAATATTTACAACATACTTATGATCATGGGAGTAGCTTCTGTGATAACCGGCATAGCTGTTGTACCTGAGATCTTCAATGATTATATCATAATGATTGGATTTGCTGTTGTACTAATTGCATTCTTAAGATCTGGCATAATTCCACGAGCTGCTGGAATTGGATTGGCAATTGCGTATGCAGTGTATCTTGGTTACACTTTGTTGTTCTAGGTTCTCTTTCCCTTTGATTCCTTTAAAGACGAAATATCAAATCCTTTTGCTAATCGTATACTAGTTTTGACTTTTTTGTTTGGGTCAAACCCGTCAGGGACAACAAATTCATTCCAATCAAAAATCTTGTAAAACGATTTTTTCCCTTTTTCTAGAATGATTAAAATTTTTAATTTAGACTTATTCTCTTTAACAATTCTATTAAAGTTTAGAACTTCATAATTAGTCACATAAAATCTATTCATGTTTTTATTTTTTTTGTAAGTTTTGTGCTTGACTTCAAACACATAGTATGACTTTCCTTTTTTACAAAAAATATCTACATAGCTTAACTCGAATAGGCTGTTTCCGCTTTTCAGACTATCAATTTGCTTTTGATAATAGGATTTGCTAAAGTCAGTTGGGCGCCCCAGTGCTTTTGTGTCTCTCCCATGTTCAAAGAAGCCAATCCATTCATTTCTGTTGATTTCAGGCATAATTGATTTTCCAACGTATAGTTTGATTAAGGAAAATAGCTTCTTCCTTTTTCTAATCTTGATAACCCAAGACCGTTTTTCTCTTTTTAATTTTTCTTCGGAATAAATAATTTCATACCCTTCTTTTTCTAAAATATCTAATGCCATAATTTCAGCATCAAAGCCTTTTTGAGAAATGGCAGACAATGTTACCATCTGCATTATTCTAGAATATGAGTTTGATCTACGTTCTTTCGTACCTGAATTTTTTAATTTTGATCAAATCAAAATAAGAGCCAAACTTTGAATCATCTACATTGTCCAAATCCTCGTCGTTTGGTTCATTTTCAAACGTCCTGAGAATTTTATAGGTGGTATTTCTTTCTGCGGGAATCCTGCCAACATCTCTGACAAGGCGCCGGATTTGCTTTGGCTTCAACAGTTGGCCATACTGTGAGCCTGCAGCAGTTGAGATGCTCTCATTGATCAGTGTTCCCCCAAAGTCGTTTGCGCCACATTTCAGTAGACGCTGTGACATTTTTTCACCAGTTTTTACCCATGACATCTGTATATTGTCGATGCAGTTGTTCAACATGATTCTGGAGACCGCATGTGTCAACATTATGTCGTCTGAATCAGCGCCAGAGCGAATTCCCTTGTGCAAACCATGCTTGTACATGGGCGCTTCTGTATGTACAAAATTGAGCGGCACAAATTCGGTAAATCCTCCAGTCTCCTTCTGTATTTTGCGAATGATTCCAATGTGATTGGCACGGTCTACATAACTTTCCATGTGACCATACATCATAGTTGACGTTGACCTTATTCCAATCTTATGGGCAGTTTTGATAACCTTAATCCAGTCCTTAACAGAAATTCTGCCTGGTGAAATTTTATCACGCATTTTTTGATCTAAAATTTCAGCTGACGTACCTGGAATAGTATCCACGCCCGCATTCTTTAATCTCAAAAGGTAATCTCTTATTGTAATACCGTTTGTTGTTGCTCCATACAAAATCTCTTCAGGTGAAAATCCATGAATGTGCATCTTTGGAATTTCTTTCTTTATCTCACGACAAATTTTTTCATATAGTTCGCCGTCCATGTCAGGTGGTAGACCAGCCTGTATGCAAACTTCCGTCGCACCTAACTCATGTGCTTCCTTGGATCTTCTAACTATTTCTTCTACTGGGAGGAGATAACCTTCCTCTTCCCTGAAGTCTCTGCTGAATGCGCAAAATCCACATTGCTTTATACATACATTTGTGAAGTTGATGTTTCTGTTTACAACATACGTGACAATATCTCCCACTCTTCTTTTTCTAAGTTCGTCAGCTACGGAACAAACAAGTTCATGATCAGTTCCTCTTGCGGAAAATAACATTACAGAATCTTTTATGTCGATTTCCTTTTCTGACAATGCGTCGTTTAGTATTCCGGCAATGACTGGATCAGCGTGTTTAAGTTCTGAATCAAAATTTGTATTTTCTAATGTCATCTCCAAAATTCCCTCCTAACATAGTTTTCATCATCTGAAAGCCGTTCGATTTTTTCTTTTAGGTTTGAATTAATCATACTGATGAATTCCGGATACACTGGGAAGCGTGCTTTTAATTCAAAATCTTGCGCTGTACATTTTTTTTCCAAGGTGTTAATCTGAGGCCAAGCGAATTCTGGGTTAACATAATCCACAGTTATTGGTGATATTCCTCCCCAATCATTTATTCCAACATCAAGAAAGTCATCGTAATTAGTGGGTGAGAGGTTTGGCGGAATCTGGATATTCATTTCAGGCAAAATTATCCTTGACATCGCTACTATCCTCTTGAAATATTCTTTTGATGTAGATGGATGATCCTTCATCTTTGTATCATGTTTTGGCTCAAAGTTTTGTAAGATTACTTCTTGGATATTTCCAAATTGTTTGTGAAGTGTTTTGATTGTAAAAAGAGAATCAATTATTTCATGTTCGTTCTCTCCTATTCCAACTAGGATTCCCGTCGTCATTGGTATTTTTAATTCGCCCGCATTTTTTAAAATCTGGATTCTTGCCTTTGGGTCCTTGCTTGGTGCATCGTGATGTGGCATTCCTTTTTCTGCAAGTCTATGGCTAGAATTTTCTAACATCAGTCCCATGCTAACATTTGTTTTTTTCAGCTCATTCATCTCGGACTTGTTGAGATTTCCAGCATTTGTATGAGGAAACAATCCTTCGTCTAATAGTAATTCGGAACAATGCGCCAAATATTCACCAGTGGATGAAAAGCCATTTTGTCTAAGCCATTTCGATGCTTCATCATACTTTTGTTCGGGACTTTCACCAGTAACAAGCAATGCTTCTACACATCTTAGTTTTCTAGCTGATTCCGCTAGATTTTTCACGTCATCAATGTTCATCATTGAAAGCTTTGATTCGCCAATTTCAGCCTTGTATGTGCAGTATGAACATGTATCCCTGCAAAGATTTACGATGTTAAAGAATGCCTTCTTTGAAAAAGAAACAACTTTTCCCTTATGGTGGTCACGAAGATTATTAGCAACTTTGAAAATTTTTTCCGAGTCATATTTTGAATGTGAAAATAATTCATATGCGTCATCTTTCGTGATCTCCTTTCCTTCCAAAACTTTGTTTAATGGTTCAAAATCAAATTCTAATCTGCTCAACAGAAATAATACTTGATTTCAAGTATTTATTTTTGATTTTTAATTATAGATCTGGTCTTTCAACCAATTCTAAGGATATGTGCATAAACTCTCCATCCCTTAGTATACCCAATGACATTGTGTCACCAACAGATTTCTCACGTTGCAAGTGAACTAGTATATCGCTAATTTTTCTCACTTCTTTATCATCAACTGATAATATGATATCACCATTTGCAGGGTATTCCTTACCATCAATCATTTGAGTTTCCGTCATTCCTTTCAAACCAGCCTTATCTGCGGGACTTCCATCAACCACTGTGATCACGATAAATCCTTTAGCATCTTTGAGGTCTAACACTCTAGCAAGTTCTGGGTCTATATCTCTGCCAGAAATTCCAATCCATGGATGTTTGTATTCCCCGTCTTCTATCAGACCTGGAACTATTTTCAATGCAGTGTTGGATGGAACTGCAAATCCAATTCCACTAAATTCACCAGATATAGATTGTATAGCTGTATTGATTCCTATCACTTCTCCCTTCATATTCAATAATGGTCCACCTGAGTTTCCTGGATTTATTGCTGCGTCAGTTTGAATAACATCTGGAATTGAAAACCCGCTGTCTTGAGTAGGGAGTAATCTGCCAATCTGACTAACAATACCAGAAGTCATTGAACCTGAAAGTCCAAATGGGTTTCCAATAGCAGCTACCGGTTCACCAACATGAAGTTGTGATGAGTCACCCATCTGTAATGGATGTAGTAAACGTGGTTTTTCACTGACCTTGATGACAGCAATGTCTGTAAATTTGTCCTTTCCTACTATCTCAGCATCATATTGTGTTCCATCCAAAAATGTTACAGTTGCTTTACTAGCGCCTTCAACAACATGTGCATTTGTAATAATGTGACCCAAATTATCATAAACAAAACCAGAACCCATACCAGGCGTATCCCTTGGTCCATCAGGTCCTCTCTGAACACCAATTTTCACTACACCAGCCTCAGATTTTTCAAACAGTTGGACTAGATTGAGATTACCTTTTGCTGTATATGACGTTTCATCACCCAATATTGTTGTGTCATGTCCATTTGACGTAATCAGTTCAGGTGTTCCAACATTTTCAGAGGGAATTACAATAAACGCGAAAAGCAGTATTGCTATAGTAGCTCCCACTATACCACCAACAACAAATCCAGATTTTGCCAAGTGTTTTTTTCCTCTTATTTTTTATCTATAAACCATTCTATACATTGATGGATTTTTGGACCTGCCCTTTCATATGATACGTTCTTCCTCTCCATGATACAGCTGTCTTGCTTTTTGCCTGAATTAAGCCAGCCAAAAAACCACAAGCCACAATGAAGCCACCAACAGGTGCAAGCAACGAGTATCTTAATTTCAGATCAAGACCCTTTGTTGCATCCAACATTCCTCCTAAGTATACAAGTGAAGATGTAATACATGAGATTACAAAAAGTACCAAAGACGAATCTGAATTAAAAATAATTGCAGAGTATGCAAGAATCGGAAATGGCATGAACAATAAAAATAAAACTCCAAAAAAACTTGCCACAGCAATTTTTGCATTTTGAAGATAGAGTGGTATCATAAGTCTCTTTAGCGCGTTCCATAGTGTGGAGGAATCTCTTGCCCATACAGCGTCAATAAGATGTTCACCCCTTACCATACGCATTTTGAAGTTGGATTCTTTGACTTTTTTTCCAAGCGCACCATCTTCAACAATTTCACTTTTCACACCTTCATGTGTTCCAACAGAATCATAAGTTGTTTTTTTCATAATAAAGAAACTTCCAAAAAAATATCCAGTGTTTTTTGATTTATCATTTACACGTAACGCAGAAAATCTAGTATGCAAAAATGTGGAAATCATTGGCAGCGTTATTTTTGTTATTCCATCTAAACACAACATTTTTGGAATAACTGTTAGCGCATCAAGTTCTAATGACAGTAGATGAGATACAGCAAGGGAAATTACAGATTTTTTATGTGTAGTATCAGCATCGGTAAATAGAAGTAAATCTCCTGAAGCAACTTTGTATCCCTCCATGCATGCCCAATTTTTTCCCATCCATCCATCAGGTTTTGTCTTAGCATCTACAAAAATTACTTTGGGAAATTTTTCAGAATATTTTTTCATTATATTTCCAGTTGAGTCATCTGATGAGTCGTTAATCGCTATGATCTCATAGTTGTCATAGTCTTGTTCGACTAAGGAGTTAAGACATTTTTCAATAAATTTTTCTTCATTTCGTGCAGGTAAAATTACTGAAACCTTTGGATTTGAATGATTCTTTTTTTCGAATTTATCCAAGAATGGTGAATTACTGAACGTGTTTAGCATCGACTTAATCAAAGAGATCCACGTTGCTGAAACTCCAATTAGGATTGCAACAAGTATGTAATTGATTACATCCAATATTATGTCAATCAATTAGGAACTCTCAGCCTGTTTTTTTATTGATTCTATAGCTTGCTCTGTTCCACTTCGTATGTGTTTCTTAATCATACCTGTAAACATGCCAGCTAAGCCACCCATTTTAATATCCCAGTTAGCCTCAAGTAAAGAACCAGCGTCTTTAGATTTTAGGTTTAGAGTTTTTGAACCTTTGATTATTCCCTCAGTGAATTCAGCATGAATTCTTTCCTTTGGTTCTAAAGTGATTTTTTGCATACACTTGGAATCCCTGAACGCGATAACTATTTCTCTAGTTATCAAATTACCATCACGAGAAATTATCTTTGTTTCCTTTGTTCCCTTCCAAAATTTTGGTTCTGCATCAAGATCTGAAATTATATCCCAAACTTTATCGATTGGTGCATTAATCTCAATTGATGTATCTATAGTTGCCATACGGGCATGATTTTTTTTTTAAATATTAATTTTGATTCCGTAATTAATTTTAAACAGTCAGATTAACGTGTTTCATGTCTATAAGTTATGATGATTTTCAGAAGCTAGATTTGCGAGTTGCAAAGATACTCAAAATAGAAGAGATTCCTGGCAAAAGCAGAATTGTCAAGGGAGAAATTGACCTTGGTGAGGAAACAAGAGATGTCATTATTGGCGGTGCAGAATTTTATGATCCAGAAGAATTGATTGGTAAGACTGTGATAGTTGTATCTAATCTTGAGCCCAAAAAGATGGCTGGTGTAGAATCTAATGCTATGCTTCTAGCAGCTGACATTAACGATAAGCCTTTTTGGTTAACTGTTGACTCCGAGGTTCCACCTGGAACAAAAATCAAATAATTCTGTGTCTACTCGTACAGCATTAACTTCTTTTCCTCAAGTAATGAATGAAGATTATTAACAGACCTGTAAACATCTGGTTCCTTTTTTGCACCTGTACAAACAAGTTTTCCAGATGAAAACAAAAGGATTACAGTTTTAGGTTCAACCATTCTATGTATTAGTCCAGGAAATTGTTCTGGTTCATACATACTTCGTGGAAGTGTTCTTGCAGCTTGTTCTAGATGTATTCGTCCACCCAAATTAATTGACGCAACAATGTTTTGAATATCCACAATTGCATCTTTTTTCACTTTTATTCCACCCTTGCGCAATTTTTGAACAACAGATTTTACAGCGTTACGTGACATTGTTTCAGATTTTGCACCAGTGCATACCATCTTACCAGATGAAAAAATTAGAGTTGCTGTTTTTGGTGATTTTATTCGAAAAACCAATCCAGGGAATTGGTCCGGATGATATTCTACATCCGCAAACTTACGTGTAATTTCATTGAGATCCATTTTTTGATTTACCGTAGCTGAGGCCACAACATTCTCAATACTTACGATAGGCTTAGTTTGAGGCAATTAGATATGTTCTAATCATCTGTAATAAAAAGAATCACCACATCTTAGCCTGAAGAATTGGTCTTTTGTTTTCGAATGGTTTAATTTGATATGCAACTTGCTTTGGTTTGTGGATTTTAGCAGCTTAGATGTACTTGACGAATTTTTTGGAATGGGCGACGATTCAAACCCATTCATGATGCTGATTTGGATACTTCCGATTATTCTTTTTGTGTTCTATGGTCAACGTATTCAATTGATAATCACTTCTAGAGACATTAAAAAAAGAATGGCTGAATTAGAACAATTCAGAAATGAATCTAGGGATGATTTGATTGATTATGTTAAACAAAAACTAACTCCTAACGATGATCCAACTAAAAAACTTGACAGATTTTTTGAGTACTTTACAATAATGCCAGTGGACATTGATCCAAATGGAATAATTCCCAAGATTCATCACCTTGTGCGTTCAAGAGAGGATACTACAAGAAAACAGATCAAATCAATGTTCTCTGAGATTGATACGTTGGAGATTACAAAGGTTCAAAACCTTTTGGAAATAGTCGCGACATTACAACTTTTACACAAAGTCGTTAGGCATTTGTTTTTGACTGCAAAGAAACAAAACAACTATCCTCTAATTCTGCCTCTCCAGATGTTACTTCCGTTCATTATGGAGCAGGCTGAGGCTCTTAAAGACGCAGTTCCAGCATTTAAAAGCGGACAGCCGATCGGTGATGGAATTGGTCCACTAGTAGTTGGTGGAATGATGCTTGATACTAAAAAACAAGAAGCTGAATTTGAAACTGTTTACAGTGAATCAGAGTTTGATGGTAGAAAACTAATTCTACTAAAAGCTGAAGGTCCATATGCTACGGTTGGTAGACCAGGCGAAGCTACTGAATCTCTTGTAGAAAAACTAAAACCAAACGCCATAATCATGATTGACGCTGCACTGAAACTAGAAGGAGAAGATACGGGAGAGGTTGCACAAGGGTTTGGAGCTGCAATAGGTGGTATCGGCACTGATAGATTTAAGATTGAAGAAGTAGCAACAAAATATAACATTCCAGTATTTGCAATTGTAGTCAGGCAATCTGTTAAAGATGCAATTACACTTATGAAGAAAGAGATTTCTGATCAGACTGAAAATGTAAGAAACCAAGTTTATGAAATGATAACTGATAATTCAAATCCTAATGACACTGTACTTGTCATCGGTGTTGGGAATACTCTTGGAGTTGCTCAGTAATGTCTGATAAAAATGAAATTGTAACTGCATATACAATACAACAGTGTAATTCTTGTAAAGAACAATCAAAACGAAAATTTTCTGATGGGGATTATGTTTTCAAGGAAATTTCAAAATGTTCATCATGTGATGGGCAAATAATAGTGACTAAGATCTTTGGCGAATCTCTTACCCGATAGTAGTTACTGTAACGCCAGTTTGATTTGGAATAAATGTATGTTCTGCCTGTGCAACAGTCTTACCACTTGCTTCAACAAGAATAGCATATGCTTTGACTACCTTCTTTTTAATCAAAATATCAAGTAATCTTCTAGCTTCTTTTTCTTCCCATTCGTTTAACAGCCATCTTAAGGCAAATGGCAACATGTTAAAGTTGTTCCAGATGTATTCCTGCACTTTATCTGCTTCATCATCCTTTGTTCTTTTTCTTGAAGATAATGCAAAGATATTCTTAACTTTGCCATTACGAACAAATCCTAGACCATTTTTAGCTGTAACAAACGGTTCACATGCGTATGCTTCATTCTCTGAAAAGTCAAATGAGCCAATTGACCACATGTTAGGAACTGTTTTTCCTGCATGAATTGTATATTGATCAAGTGAATGACCGCTTAGATTGGCAATTGGCTTGAATCCCATGTCCTGTATAGTATTCTGAATTTTCCTTCCAACATCCTTCGATTTTACGCCTGATTTGATCATTGACATAGCTGCCTCCAAGGCATTTTCTGCTGCCTGAACCAGCGAATCGTGTTCCTGGTTATAGTTCACGGTTACAGCAGTATCAGCTATATACCCATTAATCTGAGCACCAAGATCAATTTTTATCAAGTCGGAATCTGATACTGTTTTTGTATCATTTGGCTCGGCTGTATAATGCGCTGCTATTTCATTCAGGCTAGTATTCACAGGAAATGCACATTTTGCACCACGCTTGATAATTTCTGATTCAGCATAATCACATATTTCTGCAACTGTCTTACCAATCCAATCTTTCTTACGAACGTTTTCTCTTACTTCACCAGCAATTTTTCCCGCTTTAATGTAATCCTCAATTTGCATTAACATTAACTGATTTTGTATGTTATTAAAATCCTAATCATTCAATGACTATATTTGCCTGCAGGATAGATAGGTTGTTCTATCGAATTATTTCCTTAAGCATCGAGTTTTGTTGGTATCGAGCATTTTTGAGCATGAATTTCAGGAACCTAATTTCTGATTTTATTAATTTGACCTCAATTTTGACTAGGTCCTTTCGTAATTCATCAGGGTTTTTCTCTGGCATAATGAAATATTATGGCATAAAATAAAAAAACGATCAAGTTATGGATTTCTGACTTAATTATTGTAATTTTCTGACACGATGGAATTCTATCTATTGTCTTAAATTGGGCAATTGTTTTTGTTTGCTGGGAGCGTGGTCTAGCTTGGTATGATTCTGCGTTTGGGACGCAGAGGTCGCGCGTTCGAATCTCGCCGCTCCCATTTTTTGTTCTTGAAGTAATTCATCGGTATTTAGAATAGAATATTAACAATGACTGGCAATTTTTTATTAATGCACCTTAATGTTCTCATGTTAAAGCAAGATGATCCTAGAAAATGTAGTGCTGCTAAATTAGTAAAATTCAATCTGGCAAAGCCTGTTATACGAACAACATCACGCACATTGGTTTTGAATCCATTTTCAAAAAAAATATTATTAAAATCAGATAGGAAACTCGTTCATTCCGTTACTGGGATTGACTGTTCGTGGAATCTTGCTGTTCCAGCGTTTAAAAAACCGTTTACTGGTGTAGCACGAAAGCTTCCACCGTTATTGGCAGGAAATCCAATTAACTATTCGAAATTAAATAAGCTGACCACTGTGGAAGCATTAGCTGGCGCTGTGTATATTCTGGGTGAATCAGAACTAACGCATACGCTTCTTCAGAAATTCAAATGGGGACCCACATTCTTTGCACTAAATGAGAACCTACTTGGAGAATACTCAAAAGCCAAGTCTGAATCTGAGATTCTTGAGATTAGCCATGAATATGGGCTCACCGATGCTCAGTTTATGTGATGTTGATCAATTTTACTAACAATTACAGATTTATTCAAGTGTAATTCAGACGCATCGATATGAGCGTGGAAACCAACTCAAGTGGACTTGTTCGAAGCCTATCCCTCTCACAGGCAATAATGATTGGTGTTGCCTCAATGATTGGTGGGGCAATCTTCGTACTAGTTGGACCTGGAATATCTGCAGCAGGACCTGCGTTAATTATCGCATTCCTTCTTAATGGAATTATTACACTATTCACTGCATTAACTTATGCTGAACTTGGTTCTGCCTTACCAGCTACTGGTGGTGGATACAAGTGGATACGAGAAGGACTTCCTAGACCGAATGCATATCTAAGTGGATGGATGGCATGGTTTGCACATACTATTGCGGGAAGTTTATACGCCGTAGCATTTGGAACATTTTTTGGCCATTTGTTAGAATCTGCAGAGATAATTAGCAATCCAACTGGAATTCCACTTGATAAGCTATTTGCGGCAATAGCAATTATCATATTTGCATTTGTAAACATTAGGGGTTCATCACATACGGGAAAGGTAGGAAGTGCAATCACCTTCTCACAATTAGCCATAATTGCTGGCTTGATTGTAGCTGCGCTTGTTGCTATGACATTTACAAATCCAAATTGGCCAACTAATTTTCGAGATTTCTTTCCTAATGGAACATCTGGTCTCGTAATGGCAATGGGTCTCACATTCATAGCATTTGAGGGATATGAAATTATTGCACAAGCAGGAGATGAGATTAAAAAACCAAAGAAGAACATTCCGAAAGCAATTCTTATCTCCTTGGGAATAGTGGTTTCCGTTTACATTTTGTTTGCTTTTGTTTTTATTGGTGGACTTGATCCTTTGCAACTTGGACAACCTGCATGGGAATTCATTGGTAGCTATGGCGAACTTGGAATAATTGAAGCTGCAGAATATTATCTTCCATTTGGCGCATTAATTGTACTTGCTGGTGGATTTGTATCAACATTGGCTGCATTAAACGCGACAACATTTGCTGCCAGTCGTGTTTCCTTCGCCATGGGAAGAAACCATGATCTTCCTCCAATGTTTAACAAATTACATGAGAAATACCGAACACCATTTGTTTCCACAATATGTTCTGCTGTAGTCATGATGGTACTTGCGATGTCATTTGATCTAACTATGATTGCACTTGCCGCCAGTGTTATGTTCCTATTTTTGTTTGCACAGGTTAATGCAGCCTGTATAACAATACGAAGACTTGCCAAAGAAAAAGGTCTGTCATACGGCTTTAAGACACCATTTTTTCCTCTAGTTCCAATTGTTGGGTTTGCGGTTGTTTCCATTCTTGCAGTTTACTTGCTGTTTTCACAGCCATTAAGTTGGGTAATTGCTCTTATTTGGATAGCAATTGGCTTTGTAATTTACAAACTATACACATCAAAAAAAGAGAAACAAGCTAATACTCCACTTGTTTTTACCCAAGAACCTGAAGAAAGAAAGGAGTATAGAATCTTGGTGGTATATTCGAGGAATACAGCTAAGAAGCTTACCAAGATTGCGACAGCAATTGCTGATCAAAATGATGGTGAGATATCTTTCCTTAACACAATAACCATTCCAAAACAAACCCCATTATCTTTTGCAAACAAATTTGGTGAGATGGGAATAGGAGTATTTGACGAATTTAAGAAATCAATTTCCCATTCAATACGACATAGATATCTTGTCAGACTATCACATGATCCTACTGAGGCTATATTGGCTACAGCCGAAGAAGAAGGAATTAACACTATGTTGGTTGATTTCTCATTCTTGCGCAATAACAGAAAATTGTTATCGTTGTCTACATGTGACATAATCGGTGTAACGCCAGGAAGGGACTTTGAGAAGGACATCTCTAACATAATTATTTCATATGATAGGGGTCGTCATTCAAACCTTGGACTTGAAATTGCCCACGCAATCTCACTCGATTACAAAAGTAAGATAAGGGTAGTTCGTGGAATAACACAGTCACCAGAAGTGGAACAGGAGATTGTTAGCAGGATTAATGAAGTTATGTTTGATTTGGACCTCAGAAAAGTACAATTTGAGAAAGTCTATCCAAAAACCAAAAACATGCTGATATCATCTGAACTAATAAAAAATTTTAACAAGGTTAAGAATGGTATACTAGTTTTAGGTGCAGGGAACCAGGCTGATGCAGCATTTAGTCCAAAAGCGTTAGAGCTAGCCGATAAAACAACAAAGACAGTGTTAATAGTGCGTAATCATATGTTCTCTGAATTTCATACTAGATCATTTTTCAATATATTGTTACAAATAATCAAAGAAAATAAGATTCTATATCGTATTTACATTGAGATTTTGGCAGGAATTTCATTCGTAAAATCCAGGCAGAAGCTTGGAAGATATGATGAGGAATACTTTGATTCAAAACACAAGTAATGTTGAAATTACTGATTGAATTAACATAACTAAGTGTGAGCTGGTGGACGACATGCTGCTACGGCAGAGGAAACTCCTCCCTTCATACAGGAAGTGTGATCTGTAGATGGATAGTCAGAGATGGCTGGCAACAGAACAGAAAACAATCCCATCTGGAGTGTACAGTGATGGTAATGCCTGAGGTTTCCAGAGACGGAATGAAAATCTGTCCCACACGAAGCAAGGTCAAAACGAACCGTATGTTCCTGTACTAGGTTCAGGTAGACCGCAAAGCGAAATATCGTTAAAACAGAAGGAGGGTTACGGCTAGCACTCACTTACTCTTTTGGCTCAAAACCTTTTGGCAGTGCACCACGTTTACTATCTGGTTTGTCTTCAGTTTTTTCTTCAACTTGTGGTTTTTCTTCATCATAGTAACTTCTATGTTGATTATAATCTTCCAGACCTGTTACTTGTGCTTCTCCTCTAACAGTTTGGTATCCACCTGCGCTTGCACTGGTTTGATAACCAGTAAGTTGTGATGGATCAATGCCTTTTTGTTCATAATGTCCTTTTTCTTTATCTAGTTTTCTTTTACTTATCATCATCATAGCAGCACCACCTGCAGCTGCCGCACCAGCCATTCCATAGAGGATAAATGCTGGGAATTCTCCAGATGATGTTGATGCATATCCTTCAGGTGCATTTGGTGTAACACCAAAAATTTCTGAAGTTCCTAAGACATCTCTATTTGCAAATCCAAGTATATCGATACTTGCATTACCGGATGACTCAAAGCTTGATACTCTGTATGTTTTATCGATTGTAACTGTTCCTTCACGTACCTGTTCTCTTATCAAACCTTCTCGTAGACTACTTTCACCCATTGTAAATGAGGAAATTACAGAGCCTGTTTGAAATCCATGCTGTGCAGCATCTACACCTATTCCAGTTGGATCAAACAAAAAGTGCCAGTTACCAATTGGTTGTTCTTTTATTTCATCTCCATTCATTAGTCTAGTGGACATAATTTCTGCCGCATCACTAGCCTTCATTGACAATGCCAAAGATGGTGTAAATCTTTCAAACGTTGAGATTGGTAAGTTGATTTCAACATCGCCATATGCTGGTGTATTTATCACAACAGGTCCAACAGCGCCAAATCCTCTCCAATCCACATCTATCAAAGTTGGATCGTTTCCAGAACCAGCTTTAATTACAAAATTCTGAATTGTAGGATGCAATACTATAGTATAATCTACTGACATGCTTGTACTTCTTCCAGTCATTACTGTTCTGTAATCTACGGTAAGGTCAGTAATCTGAGCTTGGCTGCCCTTTGAAAGAATGTACGAATTTATTTTTGAAATTAATGACTGTACTCCTGGGTTTGATGAATCAGCAGAAAACGACATCTCTTTTTTTAGACCATTCATCTCAGTAAGGTTTCCACCATCTGAATAGTCTATGTTAATGGATCGTTGGTATGTCATCTTAGCAACAGCTGTATCTGAGGTAGGCTCAATTGTGACTTCCAGTTGTGATGATGCAAAAACAGGAGATATACCACTAATAGCTATAAAAATCGATAAAAATGCAATAATTACTATAGACTTCTTCAATACGTACTTTTACTTGTTGTATCTTTAATTAATTTTACCCAAAAAACTACGTGAGAAATGAAAGGGTAATATTGGTAGCATGTTTTTGCTAAATGGTTCTAGGAGATAAAAAATTGATTACAATACTTGCTGGCGGGTCTGGTTCGGTTAAACTAGTGCGTGGATTAGCTACCCATAGGTCAGACATCAATGTGATTACTAATGTTGGCGATAATTACTGGCTTTATGGTATGTATATCTGTCCTGACATTGATACTATTACTTATGGTTTATCCGATTTACTTGATCAAGATAAGGGCTGGGGAATAAAAAAAGATACATTTGGATTTTTACGACAGATGGAAATTTTTGGAGAAGAGACGTGGTTTAGAATAGGTGATAGGGATACAGCTACACATCTTACTAGAACTAATATGTTAAAAAATGGAAAAAGTTTGAGTGATATTACAAAATGGATGTCTGAAAAATTTGCAATTGAAATTAAAATATTACCAATAACTGACAATTCAGTCGAAACCAGAATTATAACAGACAAGGGTGATTTGCATCTTCAAGAATTTTGGGTTAAGCATAGAGGCATGGATGAAGTAAAAGGAATTGAATATCAGGGAGCAGACAAGGCACGACCAAATCCCGACGCAGTAAGCGCAATTCATGATTCTAGTCTAATCGTTATTGCACCTGGCAATCCGCTTACTAGTATAGGACCAATGTTAGCAATCAAAGGAATAAGAAAAGAATTAGCAAAAAAGAAAAACAAAGTTGTTGCTGTAAGTCCAATAATTGGCAATGCTGCTATTAGTGGACCAACAGGCAAGTACATGGAAGCAGCTGGAATTGAAGTATCAGCTGTAGGAATCGCAAAGATGTATGCAGATGTATGTTCAAACTTGATTATAGACACTAAAGATCGTAAGCAAATAAAACAGATTGAGTCATTGAACATAAATGTACATGATACAAAAATCAAAATGACAAACAAGCAAGCTGAAGATGCACTTGGCGCATCCATTCTAAAACAGTTTCATGCATAAGTTGAAAACTTCCGCAATTATTCCAGTCAAAACATTTTCTAAAGCTAAAACAAGGTTAAATTTACAACCGGATTGTAAGGAAGAAATATGTAGTTTAATGTTACAGGAGGTTCTTAGGACTGTTTCTGATTGTAAAATTGTTAATCAAATAGTACTAGTAACGAAAGATGAAGATGCTTTAAAGATTGGTAAACAATTTAACGCTGTAGGAATTTTCGATGATGAATTAGGAGTTAATAACGCAATAAATTTAGCTGACGAATATCTCTCTGACAAAAATTTTGATTGCTCAGTAATATTTCCACAAGACATACCAACAATGACATCTACCGACATTGAGACATTGTTAGGTTTTATCAAATCCACAAACTCTGTAATTATTGTTCCCTCAAGACAGTTTAATGGAACTAATGCATTAGTTAGATGCCCTTCAGGTTTAATGCAGACAAAATATGATTTGGGTAGTTATACACATCAAATAGACGCAGCAAGAACACGAACTAACAATATATCAATTGCACTGATTCGTAGAATGATGCTTGATATTGATGACGAATCTGATCTTGCATTTATGCTAAAGCAAAATAGCAAACATGGTTTTTGTAATAAAATTGCATCATACTTCTAGTTCATGTTTTTTTGAGTATACATAATTTAATGCCAAAACTGCAACTGATATTATTCCAGTAACCACAAGTATTATCTCAACTGTACTCAACAATGAATGCTCGAATGCACTGGTAATGGAAATTTGGTTGATGTCAGCCACGATATATCCATACGAATAAACAAAGTAGTTTGTTGCCCAATGAATCAATACAGCTGGCGCAAGACCATACCTGTAGTATACCCATCCAATTATAATTCCGCTTGCAACTGCCTGCGCTAATTTTCCACTACTCCACGATTGATCTGAAAAAATATGTGCAGCGCCAAAGAGTATTCCCACTATTACAATTACAGTCAATGCCTTCTTTGTGCTTACATTGCGTAGATTTTTCCATGGCCACCATAATGATTTTCCAAAAAGTTTTAGTGATGACCCATAAGAGTATAGGGCAAAAAGAGGAACACCTATCAGTATAACTCTGAAGCCAATTTCTTCTATAATAGGCGCAAGCGATATATCAAAAAATTGTATCAGTTGGTTTGGGGCTTCCGGTTGCTCAATAGGAATACCAAGAAGTTCTTGCACGCCAATTATTCCAGCTGAAACAATCACTAAAATCGAGAACCATTTGATTGTGGTAACAATGTAGTTGTCTTGTATTTTGTATTTGCCCTCTGTGATCATTGATTGTAACACAGAAACAAAATTGGTTTTTGGACCAAAAAGTGCAATTGTAAAAATAATCAAAAACACACACCATATAACAGCGAATCCATCTCCTAGCTCAAATTCCATTGTAGCCTCAAAGCCTATACCAGCAAGAAAAATGCTAAGACTATCCATGGGGTATTCATATGTCACATCATCTCCTATTCCCGAATTGAAAACCAAGTACATTCCAGTTGGAAATGATATCACCATCAAACAAAAAATCACTGATATCAATGCAGTGTGCGGTATTGCCAACCCTTGCAAAATTTTATTCTGCGTTGACACTTTTTTTCAGTGTAATTCTATCGTGTCTTCTGCAAAACCAAGTCCTACTAATGTTTCTTTAATTGTATCCCTATGGTCTCCTTGTAAAAACACGTAGCCTTCTTTTGCGGTTCCACCACAAGCATATTTGCTTTTTAGTTCCTTTGCAACATTTTCAAGATTATTGATCTTAGGATCAAGTCCTTCAATCATTGTTCCCTTTTTCTTAAAACGTCGAGTTTCAAGACGTATTATAATATGAGTACTGTCTTTGTCAAGGTCACCACAGGCGCATAAATCGTCAGGAAGTCCACAAGTATTACAAATTACCGCCATTAGTTCTAATTTCATCATCTAGCATTATTATTAAGCCTTGTCAGCCTTGGACCAAGCAAGTTTAGGAAACACTAGGACTTTTTACAAACTAATTTAATGATCTATTATTGCCAGATGATTTGACTCAGAAAGCGATTAAAATACTACTTGGCGGCGGAACATTGCTAAGTGAACCGTGTCCATACTGTAAGGGTGTAAGAGTGATGAAGGATGGTAACGCATTGTGTGTAAATTGTGGTAAAGAGCCAGAAGGGAAGCAGGTAAAAGCACAAAGTGAGAATGAAGATTCAACTTCCACAATACAAACACTTGAGGGTAAACTTGAAAAATTATCTAGTCAACTTGAAAAGGAAAATGAACCAGCAAAACAGCAGGAATTGATAAAATCCATTGATTTGTTAATAAATCTAATAGCGAAATTAAAGTCAAATTAAAAAAGTTTTTATCTTTACCACTCTGCCCAAATACCAAGGATGGCAGAAGGTAAAAAGAAAAACGCTCCACTCCCAGCATCTAGCGCTGGTTTACTAAGATTCTTTGAGGATGAGACCAAAGGAGTTAAGATTGATCCAAAGATTATCGTTTGCATGCCAATCAGCCTTGTTGCACTATCTTGGGCTATTGATCTTCTTCTGATTCCATAATATCATGTCAGATTCAAACGATATAGAAAATATTCATAGGAGATATACACTTACACTGATAAATCCATCATCATACTATGTTTCACTGTTTGGTTCTATTGCAATAGCATGCGTAATCTCTTTTCTTTGTTTTAACAACTTCATCACAAATTACGAGATAGTTTATCATCTACCAGCTGCTTTAGGTGCACTACTTGCGATCCAATACATAGATTCACGCTTTACACGACACAAGGAATACTCAAAATCACTTCATATGTCATTTTTTGGAAACGTGTTGTGGTTGATCACGATAGTAGCTGGAATCATAGGTTCTAGTATGTTATCAATAGAACCAGCTTTGTTTTATGTTGCTCTTGGCATGTTCATATTTTCTAGCTTTAGGATTGGAATTATGACTACCACACTTGGAATAAGTATGAAAAAAGCATGTGCATTGTGTTTTGTTCAACCGTTAGCAATGTTTTTTGCCTTAGTTCCGATTAGCATGTGGTCTGTTCTTTACGATGTACAGACATTATCATTTGCAGTTGTATTTCTAGGAGTTGCAGTAGCTTGGTCATATATTACAAATAGAACTGGATTGCCTATGATCAAAAGCACGCATAAACTATTACAAGCATACTTACAGTCAGTTTCACAAAATGACCCACGTGACATGGAGTCAATTATACTTGAAACATCAATGCAGTCAGATATCTCAACGTCACAAATTCGTTTCTCTACAAATGATGACAAGAACGACTTCAGAATGATACTACCTGATCTACATCCAGGACCATTCCATCCAGTAGGGGGCAGTAACATTCCATATGAAATTTACAAAAGTATGAATTCATCTGCAATGGTTTTGCATAGCATCTCTGACCATTCTCTTAATCTTCCATCCCAGCAAGATGTACAGGATTATTTACAGGAATTATCGAAGAGTCGTGTATCCAAAAAGGGCATGACATGTACGGAACCTGTTACTGCGCAAATAAACAAGGCACATGTTGTAGGAATACGACTTGACGAAACTGCATTACTATTCTTATCATTATCCCCACATGGAATGGAGGATGTTCCTGTAATCTTAAAGACAGAGATTGAACAAATGGCAAAAAATAGAAATTTCGAGCACGCATTAATTGTAGATACACACAATGCTATGGGCGGAGAGATATCACAGGAAGATTCTCAAGATTTGTTAACTGCAGCAAAAAACGTACTTGACATTCTTATCACTAAAAGTAACCATCCATTACAATATGGATATGCAAACTCGCAATCTATGAATATTCAAACTAGCGACCTTGCGGGTGGCGGTATTGGAATGCTTTGCCTTGCTTTTGAACAAAAAAAATACTTTTTGTGTTGGGCTGACGCTAACAACATGGAAAACGGTGTACGCGAAGAAGTTATAGCTCATCTAAAAAATCATGGGCATGAACTGGTTGAGATGTTTACATCTGATACACATTCAACAACAATGGGAGTAAGAAACAGAAATGGTTACTATGAGCTTGGCAGTGTTACTAAATCAGAAAGATTAGCAGATTGGTGTTTAACTATTGCAAAGCAAGCAGAAAAAAATATCGCAGAAGGCAAATTTGAAATCTTAGAAAACAACGCAAAGGTAAGAGTAATGGGATCAGGAATATTTGAACATCTTTCCAAAGCACTTGACAGTTCCCTGAATATGACAAAATGGTTTATGATCCTATGTACTGGTATTTTCTTGATATCTATTTTTCTACGGTTCTAATCTCTTCCAAGTTACCATAAAACTCGTCAATAAATGAAGAGAACTGCATTATTGGTACAATCGGTACTTTGTTAACCAGTTTTACACCTTCCTGATACAGTGTTACAATTACTGGCGCAGCCATGACTTCATTTGTTATTGCCACATAATGTTTCACACGGTCTATCTGTTTTAGAACAATATTCTCAAGAGCAGAATTGGTCATTCTCTTCCAATGTTTACAATCAATAAGTACTGCCGTACCAAGATGTATTCCAACAACATCTATTTCCATTGTAGGCTTCTTCATCCTAAAATTACGTGTAACTTCAAAATTTTTTGATTCCAAAATTTCAGCTACTAATCCCTCAAAATCTTTCCAATCAACATCACGTGATGCCTCTTCAATTGGCACGCCAGATTTTATTGCCGAGATTGCATCTTTTAGTTTATTTTCTATGAAGAATCACCAGATAGATTTTTTGTTAATGCCTAATGAACCTTAAATTATGATAAGATATCATGTCTGACATGAAATTTTGCCTAGTTTGGATAGCAGCAATCCTGTTTCTATCACCATTTATGCTTCATTCTTCATTTGCGGAGAAGGGAACATTCGTTGAACAAGTCAAGTTTATCCAGTACTTGGATGAGAACACTGCGCTTGAGGAAGTCAGAAATGGAAACTTGGACATTTACTTTTTCCGTGTATCATCAGACAGAATAGAATCAAACGAGGCAAGGGAAGGAATACAAATCTTTGAATCGACTGGCGGCTCATACAGCATGCTGGTTAACCCGTCAGTATCTGATAATTTCAATCCATTTTCAATTACTGAGTTGAGATTTGCATTGAATTATCTCATAGATAGAAATCTAATTGTTAACGAATTAATTGGTGGTTATGGAAATACTATGATTTCAAACTATGGAATATTTTCTGCTGATTATCTTTCCATTATTGAAGAACTGGAATCGTTTCACTTCAAGTATAATCCAGCATTGGCAGACGAGATAATTTCACATGAGCTTGAAGAGGCAGGTGCCGAAAAAATTGATGGACAATGGTATTATGATGGAGAACAGATTGAGATTACATTTTTTATTAGAAGTGACGATCCAGTAAGGAAATCTATAGGTGAGATTCTGGCTTCAGAACTTGAACATATTGGTTTCAAGGTTAACAAGGATTTTGGTGACCTAAACAAGGCGTTTGTAGTTGTTTATGGTTCAAATCCAGCAGACCAGAAATGGCATCTTTACACAGAAGGATGGGGCAGTTCTGGATTTGCAAAATATGATTCCGTTGGACTTGCACAAATGTATTCTCCATGGTTTTCAAACATGCCAGGTAACAATGACCCAACATACTGGAATTACAAAAACGACTACATTGATTCCATAACAAAAAAAATCTATGTCAGTGACTTCAAATCTGCCGAAGAAAGATCTTCATTGATTAAGCAAGCAACAAAAGAGGGTATCAATGAATCTGTTAGAATTTTTCTTGCAAGCAAGACGGACCAGTATGTAGCTAATGATGACATAGACGGAATCATCAACGCACTTGGTGCAGGAGTTCCAACCAGATTTACAATAATGAATGCAAAATCAGATAATGATTTGTTGGTAGTCGGTGTAAAACAGATTTACCAGGGAGCATGGAATCCCATTAGTGGATTTAGTGATACATACAGCAATCAAATATGGCTAAACCTCTATGATCCTGGAGTATTTAGCCATCCGTTCACTGGAAAGACAATCCCAATTCGCACAAGCTGGCAGGTTGAAAATCTTGGCAATGATGAAAAGATCAACGTTCCTGCAGATGCAATTTCATGGGATATAGGTACTCAAAAATGGAAAAATGTTGGAGATGGAATAGATGCAACAAGCAAAATCACATTTGATTTAGTACTAGGCGATTGGCATCATGGGGAGACGATGGATATGAATGACATACTGTATTCACTATACTTCCTGCAAGAATGGGGTTCAGAGCTACAAGATGGCGATAATACATATGATTCTGAATATTCACCACAGGCTGCACAAAATGCCAAAACACTAGTTGGGATAAAGCAAATAGATCATGATACTGTTGAGGTTTATGTTGACTATTGGCACTTCGATGAAGCCGAAATAGCTGGATGGGCAGCACCATGGAGCAGCATGCCATGGGAGATTGTTGCTGCATCTGAGGAGTCTGTTCTCAATGGAAAAGTTTCATTCTCACGTTCTGGTGGAGTTAGCAAGAGTGTAAACTGGCTTTCACTGATTGTTCCAAATGATGCGAACATAATCAAGGAACAGCTTGCAGAATTCAAAGAAACAAAGCACATCCCATCATCATTGCAAGACTCGGGACACGATTGGCAATATTTTGAACAACGCTATGACACAGCGATAAAATGGATTGATGAAAATAAACACGCAGTGATCAGCAACGGACCTTTTTATCTTAATAATTATTCACCAGAATCAAGGACAATCACCATAAATTCATTTGATTCAACAGGATATCCGTTTGATGCTGGTAAATGGAAAAAATTTGAGCAGATCAAGTTTCCAAAAATTACCAACGTGGAAATTCCAAGCGTTGTAGATTTGAAAAAGGATCTATCTGTTAGAGTTCATACAGACGACACATCTGCAATTCATTATTTCATCTCAAACCCTAAGGGAGAAACTGTCTCATCAGGAATCAAATTAGTTTCCAACGGTTTGTCTGAGATTAGCTTAACAGAAACAAAGATTTCAGAACTTAATGTTGGAGCAAACACACTGAAGATATTTGCATCATCAGAGGAAGCACTAAGACCAGATGTCTATGAGACAAGCTTTCTAGTAGTTGAGGGGCAAACTGAACTTCCAACAGTTCCCATTTCTGATGTAGAGTCTAGTTCTGATGGTACGTCATACACTGGTATTGTTCTAGCGATCATTGGTGCAATAATAGTTGGAATAATTGTGTACATACGAAGAAAAAGAAAATCCTAGACTTTCTTTCCGGTAACAAACAATGTACCAAACTCCCGTTTCCATTTCGCTCTATGATTTGTGTCCTTCACTTGTCTTGTAGTTGTCTTAAAGCCAGCTTCGTTGAACATTCTTTTCCATTCAGCCTTAGAGCGCAAGTCCATTGGCACATTCATGACTTTTTTCCATCTCTTGGTGAGATGGTTGTCACTGTAAAAGTCGGTTCCACAGTAAAAGAAACCACCAGCTTTGAGCATCTTGAAAACCTTAGCTAGTGCTGGTTCCATCGGCACCGAATAGTATAACGATTCCATTGAAAAAATGATGTCAAACTTTCCAGTATAATTCCAGGATTCAAGATCAGTGCATGCATATTTTTCCTTTTTTGAAGTCCGTTTCGATACGGCTCTTTTTATCATGTTTTTGCTTTTGTCTATTCCCATCGCATTTTTGCATTTGGGAAGATGCGCAATTTTTCTAACAACCCAGCCGTTGCCACATCCAATATCCAGGAATGAAAATGGCTTGTCAAAGGAAATACTGCCTAGAAATTTACCTACAGTCACACCATGTCCCTCTTCCATCTCTTCAGCCCTTCCGGCTTTTGCCCAGCTGTTAAAGACTTTGGTTGTCCTGTCCATTCAAGCACCCTTTACTATATTGAAGAATTGT
>CACHDH010000006.1 GCA_902578515.1 uncultured marine group I thaumarchaeote
GGAAGTGGAAGTTCTAGTGAAAGACCAACACAACATATAGCTAAAAAAGTTGCAGAAGATATACGACGTACTAAAAAGAATGGTGGTAAAATCGTTCTTGTTGGTGGTCCTGCAATTGTTCATACTGGTGCAGCCGAATCAGTTTCATATCTTATCCGTCGTGGATACATTGATGCTGTTCTAGCTGGAAATGCACTTGCAGTTCATGATATTGAATATGCAACATTAGGCACATCACTTGGAATGAATGTTCGTGATGGAACTCTTGCCATGAGAGGTCATAGAAACCACATGGAAGCGATTAATGCTGTCTTTAAAGCTGGTTCCATCGAGAAAATGGTAAAATCAAAAAAACTAACAAGAGGAATAATGTACGAATGTGTGAAAAAGAAAATACCATTTGTTTTAGCAGGATCCTTACGTGATGATGGTCCATTACCTGATGTAATAGTTGATGTCGCATTGGCCCAAAAAAAATACAAAGAAATTCTGAAGGGTGCATCGATGGTTATAATGGTTGCTAAAGAATTATAATTTAAATCAGAAATTAAGGTACCATAAATAGCCTTTCAGGATTATAGAAGAAAGATACAAGGAAAATACCTCCTAATACTCCTGCAACAACACCTGATGCTAGGTAAAGGAATACCATATTCATGCATAAACTGATATAATATGCCTAATAACTTCTATTCAAAAAATTGCTAGTGGTAATCATTAATTATTAACCCGTAAAATCTTATATCTTATCCACTTCAAGCCAGCTAATATGGTTATAAAAACCACAGAAATCGATGGTAGTAAAATACGCTATTTTGAGGTTGGATCATCAAAAGAAACACTTCTTTTGCTTCATGGTTTGGGTGCTTCGGCGGAAAGATGGGAAAGTGTAATACCACTTTTTGCTAAAAAATTCAGAGTTATTGTTCCAGACCTTATTGGGTTTGGGTACAGTGACAAACCGATGATTGATTATACAACAGATTACTTTGCAGAATTTGTATCAAAATTTGTGAATAAAATTGGGATTAAAAAGATGAGTATTATTGGGTCATCACTTGGTGGCCAAATTGCTGCTGAATCTGTCATAAATTATGATGTAAATGTGAAAAAACTAGTCCTTGTTTCACCATCTGGTATCATGAAACATTCAACGCCTGCACTTAATGAATATATTTCAGCTGCACTATACCCAGATGCTGATTCTGCAACGAGTGCTTTCCAAACTATGTCTTGTACTAAAAATATAGACGATAAAATTATCTCTGGATTCATAGAAAGAATGCAATTACCAAATGCAAAAATGGCCTTCCTGTCAACACTTCTTGGATTAAGTAATTCTACAAAAATAACTGAAAAATTACAATTAATCAAAATTCCTACACTGATTATTTGGGGTGAAAATGACCCGGTAATTCCCATCAAATATGCCCAGTCATTTGTTTCAGGAATCAATGATTGCAGATTTTACAAAATGGAAGGATGTGGGCATACACCATATGTTGAAAACCCGGATTCATTCTTTGAAATTGTGTCAGATTTTCTTAATTAGCGATCATTTTATAGGGTAATTAGCCTGTTAATGGTAATGGAAGGAAAGAAAAACCCATACGATCCAGCTGAGTTATTCAAGCAATGGCTAGATAATGCGTCAAAAATACAGTCTGATTTCACTAACAATGTGAATCCATTTCAGGCAAACATGCAAAATCCATTCAATCTGCAAAATATGATGCCAAACTTTCTCTCATGGGGTGCTTTCAAGACTAGTGTTGGTAGTAATGGAAGAATCTCAATCCCTGAGGCAGAAAGACAGGCTCTTAGTGTTGAGGAAGGCGATTTGGTCCAGGTCATTGTAATCCCAGTTAATCCGAAGAATAACTAAATTGGTTATGTATGGTAATCAATGGTTTTTATTACCACTACATATATATAAGACAACCAATTAAAGCACACCATGAGTAATGAAACAGTCAAGAATGATGTTTTCTCAACTGTAGAAGATACTGTCCAAGAACAGGTTAAATCTGCTGAGAAATCATTCCCAAACTACCAAACATCTGTTACAAGCTTACAGCAAGAATACACTGAAGCATTTCAGAACATTATTGATTCAACAATTGCGTTGCAAAGAGAATATGCAAACAAGACAGGAATCAATACTGCTCTTCCAGAAGCAACAGAAAGCGCTGTAAAGAAATCAAATGAACAGATAGGCAAGGTACAAGATGTTCAAAACAAGATAGCATTAGCAACAATTGATGCTACTCGTCAGAATATCAAGACCTTCAATGAGAATGCAAAGGCTTTTGCTGATCTTAACAAAAGTGTTATGCAATCTTGGATAACCGCATTCACACCAAGATACTAGTGTGAATGATTACTTTTTTTATTTATGACCTTTCTTTGAGCCATTGACCAAGCTCAGGTAAGACTGTTTTTTGACTAAATGAGCTGGCAATCATTCCAACATGCCCAGTAGGGTACAATTTCAGAATCTTATCGGTGCTTGAAATAGCATAATGTAAAGGCATACTACATTCAGGGGAAACCAAATGGTCGCCTACAGCAACTTGAGTAAAAACAGGCATATCCAAATTATCTAATGAAACATGTTTATTTCCAACATACATTTTATTCTGTATCAACAAATTGTCTTGATAAATTCCCTTTATCCATTGTCTAAAAAGTTCGCCTGGTATAGGGGGTGTCTCATCCAACCATTTTTCAATTTTTAAGAAATTATCAACAAATTTTTCATTATCAACATTATTCAAAAATTTTATGTATTTTTCAACTCCCTGTTCAAATGGTTTTAGAATTGAAAAGCAATAGTAAATAAATTCTGGTGGCATATTTCCTATTGTGTCTACTAATTTATCTGCATCAAAGTACTTTGCTATATTACTAACAACCGTTGTATCCTTCCAGCCATCAATTACTGGGGCAGTTACAATTAAATTTTTGACTTTCTCTGGATGTAGTGCAGCGTATACGGTTGCCAATGTTCCTCCTGTACAATATCCTTGAATTGATACTTTATCCACATCAGATTCATTACGAATAAAATCTACACAATTATCCAAGTAACGATTTACATATTCATCAAATCCTAAAAATTTGTCAATTTTTGATGGTGTTCCCCAATCAATCAAATAAAGATCAAAATCCTGTTCAAGTAAATTTTTTACCCAACTTTTCTTTGGGTCAATATCAAAAATATGATATCGATTGATAATTGCATATGAAATAAGTAATGGTGTTTTAACTTGTTTTGCTGTAAGTGGCTTAAAATGTAACATGCGCATTTTATCCTCCTTGTACACTACATCAAACTGTGTCGAACCAATCTTAACCTCATGTGGTACCGAAACTTTCATGGGCGCTTCCGCTAAATGACGACCAAAATTTAGAAACTCGCCAATTAACTTTGGGTCAAATTTATTATCTGACATTTTTTTGATCTTTCTTTTTAGACAATTCTAATTTTGAAATTCGATTTTTTAGATTGTGAAGTTCTTCATAGATTTCCTCTATCTCTTGTTTGGTTGGTAAGTTAGCAGACTTTAGCATCACATCCGTAATCGTATTCCATCTTTTCAGGAGATCAAGTTCCGTTGAAACAAGTTTATTATAATTTTCAGAAAATTTTTTAGAATCAAACAATCCCGTAAAATTATTCTCAAAAATATCAATCCATACTCTCTTGTATGCTTCCGCACCCTCCTCATTTTGTGGTACCTTAGTTATCTTTGAAGATACTTCTTTTTGAGCTCCAGTCCAAGTGTCGGCAAGCTGTTTATAATATTCAATTAAAAAATTATTAAATTCGACAATCTCCTTATTTGCTTCAGTTAGCTCGTTTGTTATTTTCTTTAAATTAGATGATAGATTTCGTAATGGTCCAACAGCAGAAAGCGTTGTTGGCTTAGATGACATCATTGCTATCATGTCGGACCAAAACATCGCTGTTTTTTTATAATAATCAGTATTAGCCCTAGTTTCCATCCAATTATTTAGAAATAGATCGCAATAAATAGATCGCATTATGAAATTAATTATGGATTATGATAAACTGTGTGTATCAACACAAAAAATCAATTCGAAGATTAGATTTGCAGGTGTTATCAATTCTAGAGGTAGATTGGTTGCTGGTGGTATGGCATCAAGTAAAAAACGTCTTGGAGATAGAAAAAGAGACGAAATGCTCTACATGGAGCTTGCACTCAGAGTTAAGATGAGGCGTGAATTTGACGATGATCTTGGACCAGTAAAGTTCTCTATGTCATTTAGGGAAAAACTCATTGTGATGAGTTTCCCTATGAAAAATGATATCTTAATGGTATCAATGGAAAGAAAAACTCAGTTTGAAAAAATTGCATTTAGTATTTTAAAATTAGTTGAAAAAATATAAACTACCATACATCATCAACTTCATCTAATTCCTGATACTCTTTTAAGATATTTCTCTTGAAACCATATCTAGAAATATCTCGTCTGAAAAATAAATCAATATTCCAATCTAACCAAACTCTTAATCTCTTTTCAAAATTTGGCATCTTTGATAGATAATAATTTATCCATATCAACCATGCCAGAAAACCAGTTACTTTTCTACCCATTGCGTCAGCTATTCCTGAACGTTTACCAATAATTGCACTTTGACCTTTCCAATTATATTCAAATTTCTTTTTTTCATTTCCATTAATCATTTGTTTGATATTATATGCTGCAAGTTTTGCATGAGCCTCTGCTAATTGTGCAGTTGGTGGATAGTTTTTATTGATTGTATCATTAAACCGTGAACAATCACCAATTGCAAATATCCCTGAAAAATTTTCTACTTCAAGAAATTCATTGGTAATTATTTGACCCTTTTTTGTTTTAAACACAGAACTTTTAATAATTTCCACTGGTGTGATGCCAGCAGCCCAAACAAGAGTATGTGATGGAATGATTGTCTCTGATTTCGTTGTGGGGTTTGTTGATTTATTAGTAATTACATTCGTTCCATCAAAATCAGAAACAACTGTATTAAGTAATATTTTAATTCCATTTTTTTCTAATTTATTATGAGCATATTCAATTAATTTTTCATTAAACCCTGGTAATATACCAGACAGTGCCTCAATAATTACTACATTAATATCGTCTGCTTTGATATTATGGTAATAATTTAATGCATCATGTAGAAAATCATTAACTTCACCTGCTGTTTCTACTCCAGCAAATCCACCGCCAACAACTACAAAAGTTAGTAAACGTTGTTTAAGTTCTTCATTGGTTTCATTTTCTGCTTGCTCGAGCATATCAATTATTCTATTCCTTAACGATAGTGCATCAGCTAATGTCTTCATGGTAAAGGAGTATTTTTCAACATTTTTTAATCCAAAAAAATTCGTTTCACTACCTAATGCGATAATTAAATAATCATAATGTATACGTACGCCTCTTTTTTCTGGGGTGCCCTCCAGGGTAACATGTCTTCCTGTAGGATCAATATCCCTGACGGCAGATTCGTATATTCGTGCCTTTTCACATAATGCTCTTAGTGGCATTACAATGTGTCTAGGAGTGATTATTCCAGATGCTACTTGTGGTAACATTGGTGTAAAAAGCAAAAAATTATCATCACTTACTAGGGTTATTTCAATATCATAGTTAGACTGAAAATAACGCTCCAATTTTCTGGTGCAGTCAACGCCCGCAAATCCACCACCTAAAACTAAAATTCTTTTTTTAACCAATACCAAGACTTTTTTTCAATAATGTTAGAGTTAATTCCGGATCTGCCTTGCCTTGTGTTTTTTGCATGACTTTTCCTACCAAAAAGTTAACAATTTCTGGGTTTTGCTTTGCATCTTCCACCGCTTTTGCTTCTTCCTTTAATATTTGTGTAATAACATTAGTTAATTCTCCTTCATCCGAAACATGCCCTAAATCAAGACTATCAATTATTTGCTGTAGTGGCTTACCATTTTTTATAATTTCATCTAATGCAAGTTTTGCAGATGTTCTAGTTATTTTACTTGACTTGATAGATTCAATTAGAGCAGAAAGATGTTCAGCATTTAGTTTTGATGAATCACGTTTTTCACGTGTATCAAGCAACCCCATAATGTCTGTAGTTATCATATTTGCAACATCTTTTGCATTTGTCTCGTTTTTTGCATTCTCAAAAAGTTCAGAAAAATATCTATCCGAAGATAATATACCTGCAACCTGTGGTGTGATGCCATATTTTGAAACATATCGTTCCTTTTTTGAACTAATGCTTTCAGGCATATGTACTTGTAACTGATTTTTTGTATCATCGTTAATTCTAATCCACGGTATATCAGCCTCAAGATGATATCGATATTCTGCTTCTTCCTCTTTTGTTCTTGCTGAAACAGTTATTTTTCTACCGTCGTCCCAGTGTCTTGTTTCTTGAACAATCTCAATTTCTCTTTCTGCAAGACTTTGTTGTCTTGTTATTTCAAAATGAACTGCTTTTTCTAAATCATGAAATGAACCAATATTCTTTATCTCAACTTTTGAACCACCCTCTATTGATACGTTAGCATCTGCACGCATTGCGCCCTCTAGACCAGGATCTGACACATTCAAATTTTCAAGCAAATCTGATAGTATAATCAAAAATTCTCTGACTTGATGTGGGTTTTCAAAATCTGGCTCTGTTACAATTTCAACTAATGGTGTTCCAGCCCTATTGTAATCAACTAATGTGAGTTTAGTCTTTTCAGTTGCTCCTTCATAAATTATTCGTCCGGGATCTTCTTCTAATTGTATTCTTCTAATTCTTATCTTTGCATCACCTACTAAGATTTTACCCTCCCATCCAATGCTTGTATTTCCATATGCATTTAGTTGAGTGATTTGAAAGTTTTTTGGTAAATCAGGATAAAAATAATTTTTCCTAAAAAATGCAATCTTACTAGGGGTATTACAGTCAAGTGCCATTGCAATTAACGTTGCTTTTTCAACTGCACTCTTGTTCAGTAATGGTAATGAGCCTGGAATTCCCATACAAACAGGACAAATGTTTGTGTTAGGTTGAAATTCCCGATAATTAGCCTTGCATGAACAAAACAATTTACTTTCAAGTTTTGTCAATTGACAGTGTATCTCAAGACCAATTTTTGTCATTAAATTGACACCTCAGGTAAATCTACAGTTTTTTCTAATGCATATGCAGCCTGCAGTAATGAATTCTCCTCTAGATGATTTGCCATTATTTGAATTCCTATAGGTAATCCATTTGTAATTTTGTATGGTACTGATATCGCTGGAATTCCAGTTAAGTTAGCAGTTACAGTGTTTATATCAACCATCATAAATGATACAGGATCGTTAATTTTTTCATCAAATTTGAATGGCTGTATAGGTACTGTGGGAGAAATTAGAAAATCAAATTTTTCAAACACATGTTTTATTTCAGTAATTAGTTTTGATTTAACTTTTAGTGCCTTTAGAAAATATTTTCCAGCATGTCCAGCAGATGGTACAAATCCACCCAAGATCATTCTTCTTATAACTTCAGGACCAAACTTACTTCTTGCCTGTGATATGTATGAATTGAATTCAAATCCTGATGAATCCATTTCATATCCATATCTTACATTATCATATCTAGCCAGATTACTTCCTGCTTCTGTTGATGTTATAGTATAATATGCTGCCACAGTATATGGAACCGTTTGTAATGATACCTGTTCACAGTTGGCTCCCAATTTTTCAAATGTCTTAGTTGCATCATTAGTGGCATCTAGTACGTCAGCACTTAATCCATCAGAATTAGTCATCTCTGTTACTATTCCGATTTTTTTCCCACTTATTCCAGCATCAATATTACTAAGATAGTCTTGATTTTTGTTTTCAATCGTGGTATTATCATTAGAGTCAATACCGGAAATAATATTTAATAAAAATGCAGAATCTTCTACAGTTTTTGTCATAGGTCCTATCTGTTCAATACTGTTAGCATATGATACAAGTCCGTAACGACTTACTAATCCATATGTTGGCTTCAGTCCAACAACTGAACAAAAACTTGCTGGATTCCTAATTGAACCACCCGTATCTGAACCTAGTGATGCAATACACTCATTTGCAGCAACCGATACTCCACTTCCTCCAGAAGAGCCACCTGGAACACAATCAGTATTCCAAGGGTTCTTGCTTGGTCCGTATGCACTAAATTCTGTGCTAAGACCCATTGCAAATTCATCCATGTTTGTCTTTCCAATTATGATTGAATCTTCAGAATGTAATCTAGAAACTACAGTAGATGTATGAGGCGCAATAAAATTTTCTAAAACTTTTGACGCACAAGTAGTTTTTGAACCTTCTATGCAAATATTATCTTTAATAGAAATTGGCATTCCGTAACATTTCCCAACATTCTGATTTGATTTTATTTTAGCATCAATCTCTTTTGCATTTTTTATTGCAGAATCATTTATTCGTAAAAATGCATGAAGATTTTTATCAACTTCATTAATACGTTCTAAAGATTTAGAAATGAATTCTTCAACGGTAAATTCATTATTTTTTATTCCACTTACATAATTTAATGCACTAATTCCTAAATCCAACTTAATTCAACTTTGGAGCCTTTACATACTTCTCTTGATAGCTCTTTAGAAATTTTAGCAAGTCTTTATCGTATGGAACATATTTGTCGTCCCTTAGTTTGTCTAAGTCAGTTTCTTGAACAGTGATTTCCTCAGACTCGACATTTGCCCTGTCTAGAATATCAAAATATTCAAGCATTTTTTGAACTCTTTTGATATGACTGCTATGATCCTCAAGATCAATCTTCATTAATTTTGCAACATTAGAAATCTCTTCTTCACTAACCAAAACTTTCACCTATGGTGTTAATCTATCAACATCCCTAGGATAAAATGTTGTATCACGAATATTTTCAATACCAGTAAGTGCCATCATTAATCTTTCAAGACCAATCCCACAGCCAGCATGTGGTGGAACACCATAATCAAAAACTCCCAAATGATAACCGAATGTATCAACCTTCATACCCTTATTTTTCATTCTATCTTCAAGCTCAGATTTTTGTGCAATTCTAGTACTGCCAGATGAAAGCTCCAAATCACCATACATTAAATCAAATGATTCAGAAATCTTAGGGTTATCCTTACTTACTTTCACGTAAAATGGTTTGGGACCAACTGGCCAATCTTTGATAAAGTAAAAACCAGTTATACCAATTTTGTTTAATTGTGCTGGATACAAATCGTCACCCCATTGACTCTTAGCTCCTGTAGCTTGGATTTTTTCCAACAAGTCAGAGTATGAGTATTGTGGGATTGTATCAGTAATTTTTGGGATATTAAATTCAACATCACTATTTTCTTTGGTAAATTTTTCTAAAGATGAAATTACCTGTTTTATTATCTCCTCAATTCTTTTCATTACGTCGTTATAATCAACATATGCCTCTTCAAAATCAATTGATATTGCTTCTGACAAGTGTCTATTTGTTCTGGATGGCTCAGCACGAAAGATTGGTGCGATCTCAAAAACTTTCTCAAAACTCATTGTTAATTGTTCTTTATACAATTGCGGACTTTGAGCAAGGAATGCCTCTTTGTTATAATAAAATATTGGAAACAATGCCGCACCACCTTCTGTAGCTGTAGCGATCATTTTTGGCGTATTAATTTCAGTAAAATCATGATCATAAAAATACTGACGAATTGATTTGAGTACATTGCTTCGTGCGTTGAAAACTTGTTGTAGTGTACGTCGTCGTAAATCAACTGCTCTAATCTCAAGTCGTGTATCAATATTTTTTACAGTTTTTGCATGTGGGTCAAATGGTGGAATCTTTTCAACAGATGAAAATACTTTAAGATCTTTTGGTGATATCTCAATCCCGTTTGGAGCCTTTTCAGACGTTTTCACTGTTCCAATTAATCCTATAGAAGAATGCTCCTTCAGTCTAGATATACTTTGGATTAGTTCGTCTGGACTTTCCCCTTTTTTCGCAACAACCTGGATCGATCCTATCTTATCAACAAGAGTTAGAAATGTAATATTTCCATGACCGCGTATACTTGAAATCCAACCCATTACTGTTACATCTGATCCCTCCATAGATGCGTCTAACTGTTTTGAATAATGAGTCCTACGCCAACTACCTAGTTCAGTTTCTACCATTGTTTCTCTTTTAGAATTTGAGTATTTATTATGGTTTTTTTAGTAATTGTTAGTTAATTGTGAAATTAAGGTTTGGTGTAACCGAAACCCATGTATCTGAACCATCAAAAAATGTTGAGATTGTTTTTAACTTACTCTGATACACGAAATATTTGCCGTCCTTATTTAATCCACCAGAAGTTTTCAGCATTTTATGCTCTTGAAGAAATTGCAATCTTCTATAAACAGTACTTATAGGAATAGTTGTAGTTTTAGCAATTTCGACAGCAGTTTTAGGTTTATCGATAATTGATGAAATTATTCCCATACAAAACTGGTCAGATAGAATCTGGAAGTAAATTTGCTTTCTTTCATCGTCTTTTATAGTAGTTGCCTGAGTTGAAATTTGCAATATTGGTTCGATACTTAACCACTATAAATTGTGTTCCATTTTGTAGCCATATTATTTATTAATTATTAAAAATTTTTCATTTAATTACTATTAGGATAAAAAACCGTTATGTTGAATAATAAAGAAATGGCCATTGCACATATAGCAAGTGCAATTACTGTTTACTCAATACGACAAAATACTGATACATTGCCAAAAAATGTTTCAATGATTGATTTTATATTAAAAACTGTTCCTGATGATATTAAACCTGATATTAATATGGATTTGATCGATTATGTATTTTCTTATGTGTCATCCACACGCTTTGATACATAGTTTCATATGTGTATATAATTAAGAAATATTGTACTTGACATCTATAGCAACACTGGGTTCACATTGTGCCCTTCAGCTACTAAAAGGTGCAAAGGATGAAGGGTTTAAAACATTATTAATTTGCGAAAAAAAACGGCAGAAATTATATGAACGGTTCAAATTTATCGATGAACTAGTACTTGTTGATGCATTTTCAGAAGTAATTGACGAACGCTGTGACTCTATACTACAAAAAAATAATTCAATTTTGATTCCACATGGCACATTGATAGCGCAAATGAGTTCAGAACAAATTGAATCAATCAAAACACCGATTTTTGGTAATAAAAACATCTTACGATGGGAATCTGATCGTAATTTAAAACAAAAACTAATGGATGAAGCAAACCTTCCCACACCAAAATCCGTATCTAGTCCTAGTGCAATTAATGGACTTGTTATAGCAAAAAGACATGGTGCAGCTGGTGGTAAGGGTTATTTTCTTGCTTCTAGTGAGGATGAATATAATAAAAAACGTGACCAATTGATTAAAGAAGGTATGATCAAAGGTGATAGTGATCTTTACCTTCAAGAATATACATCTGGTGTTTTAGCATATCTACAATTTTTTTATTCACCACTAAAAAAGGAACTTGAATTTTTTGGAGTTGATAAAAGACATGAATCTAATATTGAAGGCTTAGCTAGAATTCCAGCTGAAAATCAATTGAAGATGGAAAAGTTTACGTCATTTAACGTAATTGCAAATAGTCCGCTTGTCTTACGTGAATCATTATTGGATGAAGTTTACACAATGGGAGAAAATTTTGTTAATGCATCTGAAAAACATGTTCCACCAGGAATGAATGGACCGTTTTGTATTGAGGGTGTATACGATGAAAATGCGCAATTTAGTGCATTTGAATTTTCAGCTAGGATTGTAGCTGGTACAAATATTTTCATGAATGGTTCTCCTTATACAACATTAATCTTTGATGAACCAATTAGTATGGGCCGTCGCATCGCGAAGGAGATTAAGGAAGCAGAATTAAATAATCAACTGAAAGATGTCACAACTTAATTTACGAAGAAATTTATAATTATTTATTTACCATTCTCAATTCTTAGAATGATGAATCCAATACCTCTATATACATTCTCAATAAACAAAACTTATGCAGCATAAAATCACATTGCCACAACTAAAAAAATATGATATAACACAAAAAGTTATTGAGGCATTGGCAGATGCTGAATCACGTGCAATTATTTTCTCAATCATAAAAAAGGGTAAAACTGCATCTAATCTTTCTAATTCACTGAAAATTCCACTTAGTTCTGTTTACAAAAAATTATCAGATTTAGAAGATCTTACATTAGTAGAGATTGAAAAAACCATTTTATCAGACACTGGAAGAAAATTCAAAGTTTACAAAAGTAGAATCAATAAGGCTGAAATATTAATTAAGAAACCTGAACCCACACTGTCATTATCCGCTAACTGATTTTTATGAAAGGAGTACTGCCAAAACCAACAATATTAGAGCTCGATGAATATGACATAAATCAACGTATTATTGAAGCACTAACGAATACATGTTCACATGCAGTATTATTTTCCATAGTTGACGAAGAAAAAGATGCCATACAAATAGCTGGTCAATTACGAATTTCATTATCGTCTGTTTATAAAACACTGGTTAACCTAGAAAAATTATCGCTTATAGAAATTCAAAGATTTCATATCAATAGTGACAGTAAGAAGGTCAAAATGTATCGTAGCAGAATTCAGGCAGCGGAAATCACTATTAACGGAAATAAATCAGAGGTTAAACTTCAACGAAATATTTACTAGAATTGATAAATCTCAATCAGTGACAAGGAAACCCAGCAGCATGTCTCATATCATGAGTAAGTTCATGCAAAAACTGATCTATAAATGCAGATTCACCATAAACCAGACTAAGAAGGTGCCCTTGATCAAAACCAACAATAAATAATCCAATACTAAACACACTAGCTAACACAGCTAACACTGATTTGGGAACAATCTCGAAAAACCTGGTAGATTGAATTGAATATGACATATGATGACAAATATAATTTACTATTTAAGTTGTCACGATTGAATTTCTGATTAAAAAAAATGAAATATCGATCAAAAAATATGACTAAACTCGATCATTAATCCATCAAAAGCATTTACCTTAATATTAATAATTTAAGGATATATACATTGCCAAAAATAGAGATAGAAAAACAGGATTCAGTTAAGCTTTACAAAATAAGGAAAACTCTACAGGAGATCTCAAAATTTACCGGACGCGGGACTGAACTAATAACTGTCTACATCCCAAAGGGTAAACAGCTACATGAAGTAATAACAAACCTAAGAGAAGAGCAAGGCACTGCAGATAATATAAAATCAGATGTTACTCGTACACATGTTGTTGATTCGTTATCAAGGGTTCTTCAGCGATTAAAACTATACAAAAAAACTCCAGAAAGAGGGTTAGTGATATTTTGCGGTGCACTTCCAAGAGAAGAAGGCGGACCTCTAGGAAGTGAAGTTGTAAAAATATTTGAAATTGATCCTCCAAAGGACCTAAAGACATTCTTGTATAGATGTGATGATCACTTCCATGTTGATATCTTAAAAGATATGCTAAAAGATGACAACTTAATTGGATTTCTAGCGATTGATGCAAAGGATGCTGGTTGGGGAATTCTGTATGGTGATAAAGTTCAAGTTTTGAAAGAAACAAGCTCCGGTGTTGCGGGTAAACATAGACAAGGTGGTCAATCAGCAAAAAGATTTCAAAAATTAAGAGAAATGGAACTTACTTATTATTTTAATAGATTAGCACAAATTACACGTGAATATTTTATTGATATTTATCCTATCAAGGGTCTAATTATTTCTGGTCCTGGACCAACTAAGGAGGAATTTGTTAACGATAATTATTTAGAATATAGATTGCAAGACATGATTATTTCAACTATAGATGCATCATATTCTGGAGCAGAAGGAGTAAGAGAGGCTTTTGATAAATCATCGGACATTCTTTCTAATTTCAGATTAGTTGAAGAAAAACAAATTGTAGAAAAATTATTCAGAGAAATTAATAATAATTCTGGTCTAGGGGCTTATGGTTTGGATGAGGTGATAAATTATCTAAAAAATAATGTTGTTGATACTATCATAATAACAGACAAAATTGGACTTTATAGAATTGAAGCTAAATGTAATAGATGTAATGAAATACGTGAAAAAAATATTGAGCAAACAAAACTAATTCAAACTAAAACTGAGTTTGAAAACTCACCATGTACATCATGTAAATCAACGGACATAGGTATAATAGATCAAGATATTGTAGATTATCTTTCGTTATTAGCAACGAAGACAGGAACAAAAATTGAAGTGATTTCTGGTGTATCTGAACATGGTTCAATGATATCTAATCTTGGTAATATCGGTGCAATTTTACGCTATAATCCAAATTATACAAGTTAAAAATCATTAAAAACAATTTTTTATTTTTTCGGCTAATTGTTTTAATTCATCGTCACTCATAATTTTTCTTTTTGTCCATAATGTACCAGTTGCGTTATATCTTGGAATCAAGTGTATATGCACGTGTGGTATAATTTGTTTCGCAGATTTCCCATTATTTTGTGCAATACTAAATGCATCTGCACCAGTTGCCTTTATAATTGCATTAATAATTTTTGGTACTTTAGAGAATAATCTTGATACATCATCTATACTCATATCAGTAATTTTTTCATAATGCTGTCTTGTAATGATAAGCGAATGACCATTATCAATCGGATATTTATCTAAAATTGCTAAACAATCATCATCATCATAAATCACATGTGATTGTAGTTTACCATCCATCACATCACAAAAAATACATTCAGCCAATGTCAATTATCGAACAAAATTGAATTAATATATTAGCATCATATACAAGAAATGAAATTGTTATTTCGTATTGAGGCTATTATTGGAGATAGACATGACTCACCTGATTCATTAGATGAAGATGAAATCCATCAATGGTTACTAAATCTGCAAAAACAGGATATTCTGAAAGTTGAAACAGAAACTGAGTACTGGGAGGATGTTCCTGTAGAACTTTTTGAACTTATTAAAAACAATATCAAAGATGGAAATTTTGAACATACGATGGCAAAGGGTCATCTATGGCTAAAAATGGATATTCCAGTTGAATAGAACAAATAACGAGTAATGTATTCGTAATTTTTTAAAAATCAATTATAAAAATCATTGAAGATTTTATACGTTATATAGGGCAAAAAAATTAATCTGAACATCAATGGGCAGAAAGGCTAGAGAAGAAAGGCAAGAAAGACGTGAAGATGTTGTTGCCAAGAGAACACAGGCTAAGAGAAAAACCATGCTTATGGCTGGTGGTATTCTAGCATTGATTGCAGTAATTGTAGGATATGCAAGTTTTGTCTTCATTACACAAGTTGATACAACTGGTGCTCTGGGTGCACCGCCAGGTGCTGGAAAATTGGGTGATGAACATGTACATTCATCATTACTTGTTAGAATTTTTGGTGATAAGTTTGACTTTTCTGTACCAAGTTACCAGATTAAAAATAGTTGGATCCACTTTGAAGATAGTGATGGAACAACAATTCATAGACATTCAACAGGAGTAACATTGGGTTTCTTATTTGATAGCCTAAATATTGGTATTGATGACAAATGTTTTGTGTTTCCAGATGGTAGGCAATTTTGTACTAATGAAGATTATTCACTCAAGTATTACATTAACCACCAACCTGTAAGTGATATTAGAGATTATATTTTTGAGGATGGTGATCGAATTTTAATTTCATTTGGTTCTGAAACACCTGATGAAATTGAAGATCAGTTATTTGAACTCGATGCACAGATAATTAAGGGATAGATTCAAGAGTGATAAAATTTTTTACTATTCAGAAAGCTTCTTTCTAATCTGTGGTAATTGCGCTCTAATAATTTCAAGAATATCTACGCGTGTTAATTCGTCAATTTCATGATTAAACTTACTTTTAAAAAATTCACGGTACCTCTGATCTAAAACTGTGATTACAGATCCTTCAAAAAAACTTGATTCATCTTCAGGGTTGAAAACTATAGTTCTAATATTATGGTGACCTAAGAAATCGTAATAATCAACCAAGTCGTCTAAATTGTTTAAATCGTCTCTTACATCCTGAATGAAGGTTTTAATTTCCTTAGAATCCACATTTTTTGTATTTACCACTAGTTTATGAAATTTACATTTCTAGAATTTAAATTACAGTAACGTATTTTGTAGTTGTTTAAAATGGAAATATCAAGTAGAAACGTAGTAGAGGGAACATCTAGGGCACCACACAGAGCAATGTACAAAGCTATGGGTTTATCTGATGATGATCTTGCTAAACCATTTGTTGGTGTATGTCATACAGGTAATGAGGCTACACCATGTAACATTCACCTACCAGGACTTGCCCAAAAAGCAAAAGATGGTGTAAAGGATAGCGGTGCTACACCCAGGGAGTTTAGTACTATTGCTGTAAGCGATGGAATTGCAATGGGTCATGAAGGAATGAAATCATCGCTAGTTAGTAGAGAAGTTATTGCTGATTCAATTGAATTAATGGTAAGAGCACATCAATATGATGCACTAGTTGGCATAGCAGGATGTGACAAAAGTTTGCCAGGTACTATGATGGCTATGGCAAGACTGAATATTCCATCTATTTTTGTTTACGGTGGAACAATTATGCCTGGAATATTAGATGGAAAAGAACTAACAGTTGTTGATGTTTACGAAGCGGTTGGATCATATAATGCAGGACAAATTTCACTAGAAGAATTAAAAAATATAGAGGATACTGCGTGTCCAAATGCTGGTTCCTGTGGCGGAATGTTTACGGCAAATACAATGGCATCAATTTCTGAGGCACTAGGTATTGCATTACCTGGCAGTGCAAGCCCACCAGCTGAAGATGATAGAAGGGAAAAAATAGTTTATGAAACTGGTAAAGCTTGTACAGAACTATTAGAACTTAACATTAAACCACGTGACATTTTAACATTTGAATCATTTGAAAATGCTATAACAATGTTAAACGCAGTTGGTGGATCAACAAATGGTATTTTACATTTACTAGCATTAGCAAATGAAGTTAAAATAAAATTAACATATGATGACTTTGAAAGAATAAGGAAAAAAACACCTCATATAGCTGACATGAAGCCTGGCGGTGGTTATGTCATGAACAGCCTTGATAAAATCGGTGGAATACCGTTAGTAATGAAAAAATTGTTAGATAATAACTTAATTCATGGTAATACAATAACCGTTACTGGAAAAACAATAGAAGAAAACATCAATCAATACAAAATACCAACTGCTGAACAACAAATTGTAAAAGAAGTGAAAAGTCCATTACACGGGGTTGGAACTGCTGTAATCCTAAAGGGAACCATGGCTCCAGAAGGTGCAGTAATTAAAACTGCTGGTGTAGAAATGACAAAATTCACTGGTAAGGCAAGAGTATTTGATGGCGAAGAATCTGCATTTGATTCAGTTGCTAATGGTGAGATAAATGAAGGAGATGTCTTAGTTATTAGATATGAAGGGCCAAAAGGCGGTCCGGGAATGAGAGAAATGCTTGCTACAACTGCTGCATTAGTTGGTCAAGGTTTAGGTAAAAAGGTAGCAATGATAACAGATGGTAGATTTTCAGGTGGTACTCGTGGATTCATGATTGGGCATGTTGCACCAGAAGCATTTGTTGGTGGTCCAATTGCATTCGTCAAAGAAGGTGATGAGATTAGTATCAATATTGAAGATAATAGTATTGATCTACATGTCTCAAAAGAGGAACTTGAACAAAGAAGTAAAGAATGGAGCATGCCTGAACCAAACTACAAATCAGGTGCTCTTGCCAAATATGCTTTCTTAGTAGGATCTGCAGCAGAAGGAGCAACAACTGACCCAAGTAATTTTCTCAAAATGACAGAGTATCTTCAGAAAAATGAACTAATCAAAAAAGATTAGTTCTTACTACATTCTCTATGATTCTCAAGCTTCCATTTACCTGTTAGTTGATGGTATGCTTGATTCCAACCCAAACCGGTTGTTCCACATCTATAGCAGGTTCTAGTCACACATTATTAGATCCATAATTACCTAATAAGTGTACCGTACATTACCGTAATATTCCGAAATTAGTCTTGTTCATCAGATTTCTTCATAATATCTGAAATCTTCAATGCTGTCTTAAGACCAATTAGTTGTGAATGTATGGCTATTTTCTGTATTCCAACTCCTATTGAACTCATACAATTGATTCTAGAAAGAGATCAAATACATGATCGATTGATTTTCGTTGATTAACTACTAAATTTCTATTCCACGCCTAATCATTCAATTTCTATATGTTTTTTGAACTCAAAAATTAATTTTTTACCATAAAAAACCCTAATTTCATACTCAAAAACTCATATTTTAACACCGATTTTATGAATATCAAAATCATGGTTTAAATACAGAACAATTTTGTTCAATTCCATGGGTGGACATATTTGGACACACTTGCATTCCTAGGATTATTTCTCTAGATTATACTGGCACACAATTTGAAATCTATAACAAAATATCACGAAACTATAACTATTCTTTCTTATTCGAATCATTAACAGGGCCTGAAGAACTATCAGAAACCTCGATTATGGGATTTGACCCTGAATACATTGTAAAGGGGTATTATGACAAAATTACAATACAAAACAGGGATGGAAAAATTGAAACAATTGTTACAAACGATCCATTACTAGAAATAAAAAAATTAGTCAAAAAAACAGAGGATCAGACATATCGATATCTTGGCGGTGCTGTAGGAGTAATCAATTATGATGCAATAAGATTATGGGAAAAACTTCCAAAAAATCACAATATAACGGAACCGATAATGGAGTTTGGAATTTACAATGATGGTATTTTATTTGATAACAAACAGAAAAAATCTCTCTATTTCTATTATGAAGAAAATAGAGTTGATAAAATCAAAACATCTGAACCGATTTTTGGAGATTTCAAAATGTCAAAAATTTCAACTAATTTAGATAAAGAGAAATTTTCTAAAATAGTTGAAAAGGCAAAAAAATACATCTATGATGGAGATATCTTTCAAGTTGTATTATCAAGAAAATTTTCATTTAATGGACATGGAGATTATCTAAGGGTTTATGAAAAACTTCGTTCGTTAAACCCATCACCCTATCTTTATCATTTGAAGATGGGTGAGAAATTAACAATCGGTTCTAGTCCTGAAATGCTTTTACGTGTTACAAACGAACAGGTTGAAACATTTCCAATAGCAGGAACAAGAAAAATTTCAGATAATGAGAGCAAAAATGAGGAACTACGACAAGAATTAGTCAATGACGAAAAGGAATTAGCAGAACATACAATGCTTGTAGATCTTGGTCGTAATGATATTGGAAAAGTATGTGATTATGGAACAGTTCATGTCAATAAACTTATGGAAGTTAAAAAATTTAGTCACGTTCAACACATGGTTACACACGTTGTGGGAAAACTAAATAAAAATTATGATATGTATGATGCATTTAAGGCAGTTTTCCCAGCTGGTACTGTTTCAGGTGCACCAAAAGTCAGAGCGATGGAAATAATTGATGAGTTGGAACCAGAATCAAGAGGCCCATACGCTGGTGCAGTTGGATATTTTTCATTTAATGGTTGCTGTGATTTTGCAATAGCAATTAGAAGTATTTTTGCAAATAATGAAAGTGGTTTTGTACAAGCTGGCGCAGGAATTGTTTTTGATTCAATATCTGATAATGAACTGAAAGAAACTGAACACAAGGCAAATGCAATGATAACTGCATTAAAGGAGGCATCAAAATGAAATTTTTGATTATTGACAATTATGATTCATTTGTTTATAATATCGCACAAAGATTAGGTGAGCTTGGAATAAATTCTGATGTTATTAGAAATGACAAAGTAACAATTACCGAAATAAGGGATGAAGACTATGATGCAATTATCATTTCACCAGGACCAGGAACTCCAGAGGACAAAAAATATTTTGGTGTTTGTAAAGATGTAATAATTGAACTCGGAAGTACAATACCAATTTTAGGAGTTTGCTTGGGTCACCAGGGAATAATTGATTGCTTTGGTGGAAAAGTTGTAAATGCAGGAAATGTTAGACATGGAAAAACCAGCATGATTAAACATTATGATGATTCGCTTTTTGTTGGAGTTAAAAATCCATTCAAAGCAACCCGCTATCATTCATTGGTTGGTGATAAAACAATAATCCCAGATTCATTAAAAGTCACTGCAGTAGCTGAAGATGATGGTGAAATTATGGGTGTAAGCCATAAAAAATATCTCATTGAGGGTGTACAATTCCATCCAGAATCCATAATGACAGATGAGGGCAAAAAAATCCTAGAAAATTTTATCATGAGGGTTAAAAATGATCAATGAATTAACAGAGCAACTTTCCCGTGGTAGTAGCCTAACGATTGAACAAATGACTAACGTGATGAACGAAATACTTACTGGGACACAAAATGATGATGATGTTGCCCAATTTTTAAAAAATTTAACACAAAAGGGTGAATCAGATGATGAACTTCTTGGAATGTTAAACAAAATGGAAGAATATTCAGTTCATATATCACCAAATTGTAATGGAAAGATTATTGATGTCTGTGGTACTGGCGGTGATAAACTAAAAACATTCAACATCTCAACAACTGCATCATTTGTAATTGCAGGTGCAGGAGGAAATGTTGCCAAACATGGAAACCGCTCAATATCTGGTATATCAGGCAGTGCAGATATTTTTGAATACTTTGGATTTGATTTGAATTCTGAGCCTAACAAAGTAAATGAAACAATAGAAAAATTTGGTATTGGATTTATGTTTGCACAAAAATTTCATCCTGCAATGAAAAATGTTGCAAATGCTAGAAAAATTGTTGGTGATAGAACCGCATTCAATCTATTGGGACCACTAACTAATCCAGCAATGGTAAAAAATCAACTTATTGGTGTTTTCTCAAATGATTATCAAGAAAGAATTGTTAAAATTTTGAAAAGAAAAAATGCAGAGATAGTTATGTCTGTTAGATCAGCTGATGGAATGGATGAACTATCTACTACATCTAAAAACCAAATATGTATGCTAAAAAACAATATAATTACAAAAATGGTACTGGATCCTCAGGAAGTTGGATTACAAAAAGGTAACATTACTGACATACAAATAAGTTCAAAAGAAGATGCAATAAATTCATTCGTAACTGTACTAAATGGTTCAGCAAACAAAACAAAAATTGAAGTTACTGCCCTTAATGCTGCAGGTGGATTGATAGTATCAAATATTGCAGATAATTTTGCTGATGCGGTTGAATTAGCATTGAATACGATTCATAGTGGTAAAGCATTTGATAAACTAAAAAACTTTGTAAAAAACTATGGTGACATAGAAAAACTAGAAGGTGTTGAAAAGATATGAAAAATGTTCTAGAAAAATTAGTTATGAATTCACAAAAGGCAATTGATGATGGTGTTTATGATATTACAGAAACATTACCAAAATCAAAGATTGATTTGGAGGAATCAATAAGAAATAATGTTCATGCTTCACTCATCACAGAAATAAAATTTTCATCACCTGCAGAAGGTGACATTAGGCAAATTTCTGATCCACTACAAATAGCTGAATCGATGATATCTGGTGGCGCAAAAGCGCTCTCAGTATTAACACAGCCATATCTTTTCAATGGATCACCTGAATATTTCATTAAAATCAGGAAAAATGTAGAAATTCCATTATTAATGAAGGACATTACGATTAACAAAATGCAGATTGATGCAGCAAAAAAAATTGGTGCAGATTATTTTCTACTTATCCAAGCATTATTTGATAATGGTTTTGTAAACGAGATAGACGAATTCATTGATTATGGCCATAAAAATGGACTAAAAATTTTACTGGAATCACATACTAAAACAGAATTTGATAATGCAATGAAAACTAATGCGGATATAATTGGAATTAACAATAGAAATCTGGATACGCTTGAGATAAACCTTGAGACAACAAAACAAATTTTAGAAAATTCTCAGAAATCTAAAATAATATTGTCAGAAAGTGGTATCAATTCATCAGATGATGTAAAATTTTTACGTGATTGTGGCGCAGATGCATTCCTTATAGGTACAAGTATAATGAAAAGCTCAGATATAGAAAATAAGGTATCAAATTTGGTGAATGCAATATGAAAATAGGAATGCCTAAAGATGGAAGATTTGGAGATTTCGGTGGAAAATACATCCCAGAAACACTTGTTCCAGCTATTGAAGAGCTTGAAGAAAATTATCAAAAATTCAAAAATGATAAAAGTTTCCAAAAAGAATTTGATTATTATCTAAAAAACTATGCTGGAAGACCAACTCCACTTTATTTTGCAGAAAATCTAACAAAATTTGTTGGTGGCGCAAAAATCTATCTCAAGCGGGAGGATCTACTACATGGTGGTGCACATAAAATTAACAATACACTTGGCCAAGCGCTACTCGCAAAAAGAATGAAGAAGAAGAGAATAATTGCTGAAACTGGAGCCGGTCAACATGGTGTTGCAACTGCAATGGCATGCTCTTGTTTGGGATTACCATCAGAGGTTTACATGGGATACAAAGACACAGTTAGACAGCGACAGAATGTTTTCAGAATGGATTTACTTGGTTGTAAGGTCTATCCAGTAAAATCAGGTTCACAAACACTGAAAGATGCGATTAATGAGGCTATTCGTGACTGGATTACAAACGTAGAAACGACATACTACTTGCTGGGTTCCGCTGTTGGTCCACATCCATATCCAGTGATGGTACGAGACTTCCAATCAGTAATAGGAAAGGAAATAAAACAACAAATGAAAAACATTCCCGATACTATCATTGCATGCGTTGGTGGTGGATCAAATGCAATTGGTACGTTTTATCCAATGATTGGTAATGGTGTAGAAATGATTGGTGTTGAAGCTGCTGGGCAAGGATTGAAGACTGGCAAACACTCTGCCACACTAAATGCAGGAAAAAAAGGTGTATTGCATGGAATGATGACATATCTACTTCAAGATAGTGATGGACAAATTAAAGAAACACATAGTATTTCAGCAGGACTAGATTATCCAGGAGTTGGTCCAGAACATGCATACTTGAAAGATACTGGTAATGTAAAATACAAAAGTGCAACAGATCGTGAAGTGATTAATGCATTTTTAACGCTAACAAAAACTGAGGGAATAATACCAGCATTGGAATCTGCACATGCTGTTTCACAAGCAATTAAAGTTGCTAAAACCAAATCAAAATCTGATTCAATAGTAATTACATTGTCTGGACGTGGAGATAAAGACATTGACATCGTAAAACAATATCTAGAGAAAAATGCCAAAAATTCAAGATAAATTCAAGGAATTAAAATCCAAGAATGAGAAAGCGTTAATTTCGTATATTATGACAGGTTTTCCTAATGAAAATACAACGTTATCAATTGTCAGGGGTCTTGTTAATGGTGGCACTGACATCATTGAATTGGGATTTCCGTTCTCAGATCCAATAGCAGATGGCCCTGTTATACAAAATGCAAGTACAATCTCATTGAATAAGGGAGCGAAAATTGAAAAATTTTTTAGAATTGTGAAAAAAATTAGAAAAGAAACAGATATCCCACTTATTTTGATGACGTACACAAATGTACTCTATACACATGGTTACACAAAATTCATGTCAAGAGTAAAGAAGTCTGGGATTGATGGATTAATTCTACCAGATATGTCTATTGAAGAATCAAAGGATTATCTTAAATCTGCTAAAAAAAATAATCTCGATACAATCTTCTTGGTATCGCCAAATACGAATAATACCAGACTAAGAAAAATAGTAAAAGCCAGCACAGGATTTTTGTATATGGTTGCCGTTTTTGGCACAACTGGTGTGCAAACAAAAATTCACAAATACACAATTGATTCGATTAAAAATGCAAAAAAAATTGTTGGTAATAAACTGCCTATTGGGATTGGATTTGGCGTATCAACCCCTAGTGATGTGAAAAAATACGTTTCAGTAGGCGTGGATGCAGTGATTGTAGGCAGTGCCAATCTCAATATTATTGAGAATACACCTCCATCAAAACTACAAAAAAGAATTACAGAATACACAAAAAAACTGAAAAGAAGTACACGGGTAGGAAAAGCTACATAAATAGGAAAATACTTTCATATCTATGCAGACGAAGTTTATTTTTGTTACAGGCGGAGTAATGTCTGGTCTTGGTAAGGGCGTGGTTTCAGCATCAATTTCAAAACTACTCCAACTATCAGATCAAAAAGTTTCATGTGTAAAAATTGATCCATATCTAAATTTTGATGCTGGAACTATGAACCCAATAGCTCATGGTGAAGTGTTTGTCACAGAGGATGGTGGGGAATGTGATATGGATATTGGTAGTTATGAAAGATATCTTAACAGGGATATTCCAAAATCTCATAACATCACAACAGCTCAAATTTACTCTAGTGTTATTGATGCAGAACGGAAGGGAAAATATTTGGGTGCATGCGTTCAAATAATTCCACACATTACTGATGAAATAAAAAACCGTATACGAGCAATTGCAAATGATGAAAAGCTTGATGTGTTAATTGTAGAATGTGGTGGTACTGTGGGTGATATTGAGAGTCTTCCATTTCTTGAAGCATTACGACAAATTAAGGTAGAGGATGGTTCTGAAAATGTTATTTTTGTTCATGTAACATTGGCACCATCATTGGATGTTGTTGGTGAGCAAAAAACAAAGCCAACACAACATAGTGTACAAGAATTAAGAAGGATTGGTATACAACCAGATCTATTATGTGTACGTTGTACAACACCATTATTGGATAAAACTAGACAAAAAATCTCAATGTTTACGAATGTAACCACAGATGATGTTTTTTCATGCCATGATGCTAAATCAATTTTTATGATACCGCAAATGTTGTATGAGCAAGGATTAGTTGATGTAATATTTAAAAAATTTGCAAGAGTTGGTTATGTAAACACATCAAAAAATTGGGATAGTTGGAATACTATTGTTAATTCGTTACAAAAAACAGGTAACCCAATTAAAATTGCAATGGTTGGTAAATATGTTACACTAGTGGATAGTTATGTTAGTGTGAATGAAGCTCTTAAACATGCTTCAGCATCTATTGGTAGATCTGTAAAGATTGATTGGATTGATTCAGAAACATTCAATGGGAATCTAAACAAGCTTGATAATTTTGATGGCGTATTAGTACCTGGTGGATTTGGTACACGTGGTTCTGAAGGAATAATAGATACTGCTACGTACACATTAGAAAAAAATATACCATATCTTGGAATTTGCTTTGGATTTCAGCTAGCTGCTATTGCGTTTGGTCGTAAAATGTGTAGCCTTGAAAATGCTAATTCGACCGAAATAATCGCAGATACAAAAAATCCAATCATTGATCTATTACCAGAACAGAAAAATGAAACCGACATGGGTGGTTCGTTACGATTGGGTGCAAATGAAATTAAAATTAACCAAAAATCATTAGCACATAAAATTTACAATTCAGATAAAATTTCCAAAAGGCATAGACACAGATATGAATTTAATACTAAATATCGTGATGAATTCTTGAAAAAAGGTATGATCTTTTCTGGTGAAAGTGATGATGGAAAAAGAATGGAAATTTTAGAAGTTCCAACACATAAATTCTTTTTAGGTGTACAATTTCATCCAGAATTTAACAGTAGACCTGGATTTCCAGAAGATGTGTTTAAAACATTTGTTACTGCAGCAGCACAGAACTAATCTAGTTTTGTGATCTCGTAAATTTTTTGTCTAGCGTCCTGCATTGAAACTTTTCGTTTCACGTATCCCTTCTCCATCAAATGCTTCATAGCTAATCTAACCGTTCGATCAGGTAGTAATGTTTTTGATGCAAGCTCTTTCTGTGTCATAGAACCCTCATACTCTAATATTTTCAATAAGAGTTTAGAGCTTGGCGGCATAGCCAATAACTCTTCAGCTAGTTTCACTTTATTTGCAAGTGCAGATATAGCTGTAGAATCAGACTTCATACGAATAATTCTTGCTGGTGGAGTAAACCTTGTAGCTTCAAGTTTACTGTTAATTTTTAATCTATCTATTCCGTCTAAAACCACATCACAATGTAACCTAGATGAAATCTCATCAATTTCTATAATACTATTATCAGAAACTATGATTGGTCGTCTGGTTATATCTAATGAATTAACAGAGATAATTCCAAACACATTCGCTGCCTGAAAAATAACAGGACCACCTGCAGACATCGAATATGCAGAAGAACCAATTGGGGTAGAGATTATTACACCATCACTGCTATCATGCCAAACTTCTTCACCATTAATTCGTAAAATATGTTCCATCAATGTTGCACTTTTTGATGTAAAAACGGCTACATCGTTTAGAACAGGATAAGTATTCTTACCATCAATCTTAACTCCAATTCTTGGTACATCTTCAATAACATAATCCTGTTTTTTTATGCGATTAAGATAGGAAGGAAGTTCTTTCAACTCAATTTGTGCTAATACACCATTAGATTCTGATTCGCTTATTCCTAATACTGGTGTGTCTGCATCCAATGCACTATGAAAATAGTTTCGCACACCGCGGTCACCACCCAAAACAATTACCAAATCAGCCATCGTGATTTTTGAATTAGTTTTAAAATAAAATGACTCAAAACCTGCATCAGATAATGTTTCTTTAATCGATTTTGCCACAAGATCAGTTGTTTGTGTTCCAGCAATACCAATACGCATGTTACTCAATCCTCACTGTACAATAAAAATCAAATCTCCTTGAATCTGACGGTGTTATAGAAATAATATGCATTAGATTCTATTGCACCCTTTGATGGGATCTTCTCTAGTCCAATTTGCCCACTTTCTAATGCAGCCTGTGCTGCACCACCTGCGAAACTAAGTGCCCAAAGAATGTCCTTTTCTTTCAACATAGTACAACAAAATGATGCAGAAAAAATATCACCGATACCTGTGGTATCATTTAGTTCAATATCGGGTAATGCTATAGAATAAATTTTATTTCCTGATAGTAATGATATGTTTTGTTTATCAGTTAAAATAACATTATCAATTCCCTTTTTTTGAAGAATTTTTATTCCGTCAAGATTAGAAACGTTTGTTAGTGCATTTAATTCATCAGAATTAACTTTTATTGCTGATATATTAGATAAATTGAGATCCGTATGTTCAAGATATATTTTATTTTCTGAATCAATACGTCGTAAAAATCCTTGAGGATCCAATAAAACAAAACTTGCATCGTTGGTAATCTTTTCAAATAAATCGAGTGAGATTTCATCAAATAATGGGCTTATTATTACACTATCTGTATCTAGAACTATATTATCAATTACTTCACATTTGTTTTTTAAAAACAGTGTTCTTTCTGAATTTACTATTTGCAGTATAAATTGCGTAGTTGATTCATTTGAAAGTGGGTTCTCAAATTCAATTTTTTTTTCAGTTAAATAATCAGATAGAGTAAAATCCGAACCAAATTTTGTATGTAATTTAACATCAAATTTCAATGATCTAGCAGTTAAACTACAATAACAACCCGGACCGCCAGGAACAATATATTTTGAATCATTGATCTCTATTGTATCAATTGTACAATGTGAGATTACATCCAATTTCATTTAACTATAATTTTAACCTCAGGATTATAAATGAGGATAATTACCTATTTGTATGCCATCTAAACGTGTTAGCAGAGGACGTAAGAAGGGTGGGAAAGGTTCCTCAGGTGTTGTCCAGTGTACAAATTGCGGGCAGACAGTACCAAAAGATAAAGCAAAAAAAGTTACATCTCGTCTTAGTCTAGTTGAGCACCAACTTGCTAAGGAACTCAGATCACAAGGAACATACATTGCATCTCCTAAAATTTTAAAATGGTATTGTATATCTTGTGCAATTCATTTCAAAATCCTAAAAATTCGTTCATCGACAAAGAGAAGAGAACGTACTAAGCTTAGATAAGATTATTCTTTTAATGCCCTTGCGGTAACAATAATTCTTTGAATGAATGTAATAGCTGCTATTACTATCACAATAATTACAGCATACTCCATAAACCCGATAATCCCGATAATAGCAATTACAAGAAGTCTTTCTGCCCGCTCACCAATTCCAATACCTTGTAATTTTACACCCAATGATTCTGCTCTTGAGCGTGTATAGCTTACAAGTAATGAGAATGTGATTGCTAAGAATACCAAATATGGTTCAGCAAATCCACCAATTAGTATTCCAAGAAATATTGCAACCTCAGCTATCTTATCAAATACTGAATCAAGAAAACCACCTGCCCTAGTAATTTTTTGAGAAACCCTTGCAACTTGACCATCAACAATATCAAAAAATCCAGCAACAAGTAGAATCACACCACCAATAATTAACGAGTATTCAATATTCCAACCATAGACAAATGCAGAAGCAAACGCAAATACCAATCCAATACATGACCATCCATTAGGTGAGACCCCAGTTGATGCAAAACTTCTTCCTATTTTTTCAAGATGTGGTTGCAATGAATCACGTAGATTATTTAACAATATTATCACCCACTCAGATTCATAGCGATAATTGTTGATATCATTTTTGCAGCAATAGACGAAGTTGCGCCATTATCATAAGTTGGATTTAATTCTACTATATCAGCAGCTTCTATCTTTTTGTTTTGTAATGCTGTTACTAAATCATATAATTCTCTAGATGAGATTCCAACAGCCTCTGGATTTCCAACACCTGGTGCAAATGCTGGATCCAATACATCCAAGTCTATGCTGAGATAAATACTATCAAAAGTTGATGTAATATCTTTTAATAATTTGACTCCATTACCATCACGGATTTCTTTATCTGATACGGTTTTAATTTTATTATCTGTAAGAAATGCAAGTTCTTCTTTTACAAATGCACGTGCACCAACATGAACAATATTTTCAGAACCACGTTTTTCTACTAATCTTCTTAGATATGCAGCATGACTGAGTTTGATGTCTGCGTACTGATCTCGTAGATCATAATGCGCATCAAATACTACATAACCTGTATTTTTTGGAAAACATGAAAAACTTCCTAAAGTGATCAGGTGTTCACCGCCTAAAATTATCATCTGCTTATTTTGTTTTCTTAGTTCAGTAGTAATGTTTTCAACCATTTGTAACATCTCAGTTGCAACAACCGTGTGCTTAGTATTACCAAGATCATTGATATTTACAGTCTCCAAATCAACACCAAATTCTGGTTGAAAAATTTCGATGTTATTGAATGCATCACGTATTGAATCTGGACCAAAACGACATCCTGGTTTATACGAATGTGTGGAATCAAATGGTACGCCAAAAATAACAGCTACAGGGTCAGAATCAGTATCAGGGTTAATGATCAATGGCGAATTTGTCATGTGAAGATCCAGAAAACTCATTTAGTTACACCATTATCTGTGGTCTTTGAGATAGTAAGGTTGCTGAATTTAATTTTGAAATTGGTTTACCGGTTGTTACATTTTTAATCTCTTTTACAAAATCTTCAATGGAAAGCTGGCGTACGTCACCAGTTGCTCTATCACGAATACTCAAACTAGGAGAATTAACTTCTTTTTCTCCAATAACCAAAACATAGCTAATCCATTCCTTTTCTGCATCTCTAATTCTTTTGCTAATTGTATCGTTCCTATCATCAATATCAACTCGTATATTTTCTCCAGTTAATCTACCTGCAAGTTTACTAGTAAATTCTAGAAAATCATCCTTCAGAGGAATTAGTCTTACTTGTGTTGGTGCTAACCAAAGTGGGAACTGTGGTCTTCTACCTTCTTTTGCCTGTTTAGCAAATTTTTCTAATAATGCATAAATCACTCGCTCCACTGCACCAGATGGTGAATTGTGTAAGATTATTGGATTCTGTTGTTCATTTTTTTCATTTGTAAATGTGATTCCATAACGTTTAGCATTTTCAACATCTATTTGGTCTGTTGATAAAGCACTTGCTTTGCCCAAATTATCAATAAAATTGAATTCCCATTTCAACACAAAGTAAAAGAATTTCTCTTTCCACATTTCAACTAAAACTGGCTTTCCGACTTTTGAAATCATTTCTTTGATCAATTCCTTGTTTTGATTGTAAAAATCCTCAGTGAATCTTATACCAACCTCATAATCATTTTCCTCAATTCCTAATCCTGATAAAACTTCACGAGAAAGATCAAATCTTTTTCTAAATTCATCTATAGCCTGTTGCACATCCTTACAAAATGCATGACAATCAGGCATAGTAAATGCCCTTAGTCTTCTTAAACCAACAAGTTCACCAGATTGCTCTCTTCTAAAACTATAACGTGTGAGTTCATAGAGTTTGTACGGTAAATTTTTGTATGATAATTGAAAGTCACTTGCCATTAAAAATTGCCCAAAACATGCTGCGAATCTTAAGAAAAGATGTTTACCTTCTGAATCTATGCTATATTGCCGTGCAGGGAATCTGTTAAAGTAACTTTCCATACTTGGATGGTATGAATCATACATAATTGGTGTTTCAACTTCAATGCCACCATAATCACGAACTTTATCTGTAACGTATTGTTCAATCTGTGATTTGATTAATCTCCCATTAGGATAGAATCTCATGTTACCTGAATCAGATGCTGGTTCATAATCAGCAATCGCAAGTTTTTTCATCAAGTTCACATGTGGTGGTGGTTCATCAACATGTCTTT
>CACHDH010000007.1 GCA_902578515.1 uncultured marine group I thaumarchaeote
ATTGGCGGTGGAGCTTTTTTACTTTTATCTGATAGTTTTGAAGAATTCATTGCACCATATGCTGATGCCACAGCTACTGATATAGAAAATATGAAAAATGATCCAGTAATACAAACCAAATTTAATCAAATTCTTGAAAGTATTTCTGAAAATTTTACAACAATAAAATTTTCATTAAATGATTTTTTCAGTGTATAACAGTTATTCTAAATCAATGTATATTCCATCATTTCTTTCTTCAACTGGATATGTTTGAAGCTTTACACCTTTCAAATAATCCTGAAGTTCACCTGTTTTAATATTATAATGCCAAAAATGTGATGGGCATTCTACAATATCACCGTCAAGTTTCCCTGTAGCGATTGAACTATCTTGATGCACACATATTGCATCCATCGCGTGGTATCCGTCTTGATTAAAAATAGCAATTTTTTTCCCGTTAATATCAAATTCTTTTCCATTGTTCAAGTTTATTGTATTTTTTTCAGCAATTTTTTTCCAGGCCAATATGTATAGACAATAATTCATTTAGGTAAAAAGTTTTTCAAATTGATAGGATTTTATACTCACATGAAATTTAACATACATTGAGTAAAGTAAAAAATCCAAAATTGGCTAAACAAGGAAAACTTTCTTATGAGTGGGCAAGATCACACATGCAGATTTTAGATAACACAATATCTAGATTAAAAAAATCAAAACCACTTAAGGGTATAACTTTAGGGTTTTGTTTACACATTACTAAAGAGACTTCGGTTTTATTAATCGGTGCAAAGGAATTAGGGGCTAAGGTTGCATGTTGTGGAGCTAATCCATTATCGACACAGGATGATATTGCTGCATTTCTTGCATCACAGGGAATACATACATACTGTTGGGCGGGTCAAAGTGCTAATGAGTATGATTGGTGTATACAACAAGTTCTGAATCACAAGCCACAAATTTTAACAGACGATGGTTCTGATATGAATATTAAAGTTCATTTTGATAAAAAATATAAGGCATTGAAAATTTTTGGTGCAACTGAAGAAACAACTGCTGGTGTTAATAGAATTAGAGCGGTTGAAAAACAAGGCAAACTTCGCTATCCAGTTATTTCAGTTAATGATGCATATACAAAACATATGTTTGATAACAGATATGGAACTGGTCAAAGTTCAATAGATGGTTATCTGCGTGCCATGAATTTATTGCTTGCATCTAAGCGTATTGTAGTTGCAGGTTATGGTTGGGTTGGTAAAGGTGTTGCATCTAATTGCCGTGGAATGAATGCTAAGGTAATTGTAACAGAAATTGATCCAATCCGTGCTTTGGAAGCTCATATGGATGGTTTTGAAGTAATGCCTATGTCTCAAGCTGCAAAAATCGGTGAAATTTTTATCACAACCACTGGAATGGCTGGGGTTATAAGAAAAGAGCATATCTTAACGATGAATGATGGGGCAGTAGTTGGGAATGTTGGGCATTTTGATGTTGAGGTAGATGCAAATTTCCTTCTAAAAAAATCAAAATCTGTTAAACAAATTCGTCCACATCTTGATGAGTGCACACTAAGAAATGGGAAAAAAATCTATCTTATAGGGGAGGGCAGAATTGCAAATTTAACAGCAGCAGAAGGCCATCCACCAGAAGTTATGGCACAATCTTTTTCAAATCAATTGCTTTCAATTCTTCACATTCTCAAAAATCATAAAAAAATGCCAAAAAGTGTAATAGCTGTTCCAAAAGAAATAGACCGGCAGATAGCCAAAGACGCATTGAGGGCTATGAATGTAAAAATTGATAGGCTAACAAAGGAACAAATCAAATACATGGGCAGTTGGTAAACTTCTTAACCAAACTTTACAAATTCTAATCAAATGAATTCAAAAGCCATCATTACAAGTGCACTTCCATATGCAAATGGAGAAATCCATTTAGGTCATGTCGCATCAACATATCTACCAGCTGATATTACAACTAGATTTTTAAGACAAAAAGCCGTTGAAGCATATTACATATGTGCATCTGATGATTTTGGTACCCCTATTCTAATACAATCAGAAAAAGAGGGGAAGACACCTGAAGATTATGTTGAACATTGGAACAAACGTGATCTTGAAGATTTTGAGGCATTTAACATCAAATTTGACTTTTTTTATAAAACTAGTTCTCCAGAAAACAGAAAATTTGTACAAGATGTTTTCAAAAAACTTGAGGAGGGTGGACATATTTATGAAAATGAAATTATACAACTTTATTGTAACACTGACAAGAAATTTTTGCCTGATAGGTATGTAATTGGAATATGTCCATACTGTAATGCTGATGATCAATACTCTGACCTGTGTGAAAAATGTGGTCGTGTTCCGGATGAAATTAAGGATCCACGTTGCTCAATTTGTGGACAGACTCCAGTTAAAGAAAAAACAAAACATTACTTTTTCAAATTGAAAAATTTTTCAAACAAACTAGCTGAATACCTTGATAATAACAACAATCTTCAAAAAGATGTAAAAAAATACGTCCAAAACTGGATCAAAGAGGGTCTCACTGATTGGGATATAACTAGAGACATATCTTGGGGTATCCCAATTCCAATTGATAGTGAAAAGGAAAAAGTATTCTATGGATGGTTTGATAACCATCTTGCATACATTTCATCAACAATAAAATTTCTGAATGATAATGGTAAAGATGGAAAAAATTTTTGGAACGAATCAGATATCTATCATTTTATCGGCAAGGATATAGTATATCATCATTATCTGTTTTTACCTGCAATGCGTTTAGGAATTAATGAGGAATACAAACTTCCTGATTATATTCCAACTAGAGGTCACCTTACATTACAATCAAAGAAAATTTCTAAGAGTAGAAATTGGTATATTGGACTAAAAGAATTTTTAGAAATTTTTCCTGCAGATTATTTAAGATTCTATCTCGTTTCAATAAATCCATACTCACAGGATGATCTTAATTTTGATTGGGATGAATTTGCAACAAAAATTAATTCAGAGTTGATAGGTAATCTTGGCAATCTTGTTAACCGTGCGCTTGGTTTTACTGTAAAATCTTTTAATGGCGTTGTTCCAAATCCTGAGGATTTTGATAACATGGATAAGGAATCAGAAAAAATGATCAATGAACTTGCAACAGATCTCAGTGTACTAATGGAAGAAAATCACCTTGATAGAGCATTAAAAAAAATATTACAGTTCTCTGCTCACTTTAACCAATATTTTCAGCACAAGGAGCCATGGAAAAATGGTCCAGGAACCAATTCTTGTGTTTTCTTATCAGTTAATGCAGTTAGAAGTTTGGCAATAGCAACTTATCCATTCATGCCAGAGTCATCACAAAAAATTTGGTCACAGCTTGGATTGGATGGGGATGTCGCAACACAAGGATTTGCCGAAATTTCAAATATTTCACTAAAACAGAATCACAAGTTAGGTTCAGTTTCTCCATTATTTGAAAAAGTGGAAGAATCAGTCATAGAGGAACAGAAATCAAAACTTGGAGAGCCTAACTAAATTGAAAAAAATTTTTCCACGTATATCTACTAGGGGATTTTATGATCTTTATTCAGGGTCAACAATTAATCATGATTCATATCATTTGTACCCAAAAAAAGAATTTGAGAGGATGATTGGCTCAAAGGAAATTACTATAATTGTTCATGGATTAAGGAATAATTCATCTGGCGCACTAGCAAAATTTGTGATTGCAAAAAGAAGGTTAACAAAACTTGGATACAAACATCCTGTAATAGGTTATAGTTATGATTCAAACACATCTGGTGCACAATACATTTCATATGCACTTCAAGCGTTATACACTGGTATAACTATCGCAAATAAAAATGGAAGAAATTTAGCCAAGTTTGTAATTGATTTTAAACGAAGAAGTCCGAACACCAACATTCGTTTAATTGGGCATTCACTTGGGGCACACGTGATTCAAAGTACTGTAAAAAACCTTGCAAAAAATGCAAAAAATAATGGAATTATAAAAGCAGTTTATCTTTTTGGTGGTTCTATCCCCGCTGATTCATTTAGTCCTAGTAATGGTTCTTCTATGCAAAAAATTATTTCTACAAAAATTCGAAATTATTACAGTCCACATGATGATGTTTTACGTTTAGCACATGAATGGAATTGGGTGATAGCACCAATTGGTTACAAGGGAGCCTATGGAAAGACAATAACAAAATATGCACAAACAATGGTAAAACCAAAAAACCATCGTTTTGTAAGTTATGCTAAAGTTCTCAATTCATTTCCATAATATCAACAAGTATTCTGTTGTTGAATAGTCAAACAGTGATAATGCTATCCGCTACCTACACCAATACAAATTATGAAGGCAATTATGCCAATGGCAATTGCAGCTCCCTTTTTGTTCATTCCCATAATTTAGCGACGTAATTTAGGGGTATAAAAAAATAATCATGATCTAAATTATAGTGCTAATTCATCTAATTTCTGAATTTGGCTATACAAATATTATTTGTAGTTGTATTATATGCATTAACATGAGATCGATCAATTTTGTTATGCTTGGAGAGCAGTCAATTGTAAATGATTTTGGAAAGAAAGGTACCACAACTGATCTTACGCTTTATGATAAGAAGGAATCTGATATTATTAGAACATGGATTGTCCCAAATGGATTTCCAGAAAAAATTCAACCACTTTTACAGGCTATAAACATCGCAGAGTATGTAATTTTCTATGTCGCATCACTCGATAGGTATGTTGGAGAACAGATTATTGCATTGGATATGCTGGGAAAAAGTGATGGGATTATAAGCCATTCTTATGAAGTTGATGAAAATCAGTTTAATTCTATGATCAAGGGAACTGTTTTAAAAAATTACAAGAGGATTGACTCACCAAATATCAAGCAGGAATTATTTAGTTTTGATCCAATCACAAATGATGGCCCAATACAAATTGTGATAGATCATTGTTTTGATGTGAAAGGAGTTGGAACCGTGGTGTTGGGTAAAATATTACAAGGAATAGTTAAGCAGTATGATAAACTAAAACATTTACCATCTGGCTCTGAAGTTATGATAAAATCCATTCAGATGCATGATGATGATATGAAGGAGGCAATTTGTCCTGCCAGAGTTGGACTTTCATTAAAGGGAATTAAACCAGATGAAATTCAAAGGGGTGATATTCTCACAATCGATGATTCATTAGAAGTAAAAACTGAATTACTAATTACATTTAATCAGTCACCATATTACAAAGAAAAAATTTCTGATAATCAAATGTGTCTTATTAATATTGGACTTCAAATAAAAGCTGCAAAGATTTCATCAGTATCACCATTTAAGTTAACATTGGAGAAGCCAATAATCTGTAAGAAAAATGATACTTGCCTTCTCATAAAGCCGGAATCAACTACTGTACGAATAATAGGTAGTGGAAAAGTCAATTAACTTCAAATGTAGTTCATCAAGATATTATCTATGAAATCAGCGCGTGCATGCCCAATCTGTACGAATTGTGGTTCAAAGAAGTTTGAACGACTTGATTCTGACGGTGTCAAAGTCAGATGCATTAAATGCAATAGGGAATACAAGATATAGATTATATGTGTAGAATTTTGAATTTTTTCAATGGCACAAACCTGGAAAGATTCTGATATTAGTTTGGACCCAATCAAGAACCAAACTATAGCAATCATAGGATACGGCATACAGGGAGATGCACAGGCAAATAATCTCAAAGATTCAGGTCTCAAAGTGATAATTGGACTCAAGGAGGGCGGTTCTAGTTGGGACAAAGCAAAGAATGATGGACATGAAGTAATGTCTGTGGCAGATGCTTGTAAAAATGCTGACATCATACACATCCTAATTCCTGATATGGTTCAATCAAAAGTTTACAAAGATGAGATAGAACCAAATCTTTCTGAAGGAAACGCATTAGCGTTTTCACATGCAGCTGCAATTTACTGGGGATGGATAAAGGCGCCAGATAATATTGATATTATTATGGTTGCACCAAAGGGTCCAGGTTCTAAGGTAAGAGAAACATATCTTGATAATTTTGGAACTCCATCAATTGTTGCCGTAGAACAAGATAAAACTGGAACAGCATGGGATAGAACACTTGGAATTGCCAAGGGAATAGGAAGTGCACGTGCTGGTTTGATCAAGACAACATTCAAGGAAGAAGTTGAAACCGATTGGTTTGGTGAGCAGGCAGATCTTTGTGGTGGTTCTGCTTCTATGGTTGTTAATGCATTTGAAACATTGGTTGAAGCTGGGTATCAACCAGAGATTGCATATTTTGAAGTTTTACATGAGCTAAAACTCATTGTTGATATGATTCAAAAATATGGAATTAATGGAATGTGGAGACGTGTAAGCGAAACTGCAAGATATGGTGGTTTAACACGTGGTCCAATGGTTATGAACAAACAAACCAAAGAAGAAATGAAAAAAGTTCTAAATCAAATCCAGGATGGAACATTCAATAAAGAATGGTTAAACGAATATGAAAAAAGTGGAAAGGAAGCATTTGATAAATATATGAAGCAATTAGATTCACATCAAATAGAGCAGGTTGGAAAACAAATGCGAAAAATGATGTGGCCTGATTCTACTGAATAATTATAATTTTCTAAGTTTTGATACACCACTTGTAATATGACTAATTATGTCATCAAGTGATGTTCCTGGTCCAAAGTTTCCACTCACACCAGATTTTTCAAGTATTTTTTTATCTTCCTCGGGAATTGTTCCACCACCCACAACAAGCACATCATTGATTCCTTTTTTCTTTAGTTCTTTAACAACTCTGGGGAATAGTGTTCCATGTGCTCCATTTAGAAGACTAAGTGCAACCGCATCCACATCTTCATCTTCAACAATTTGTGCTACTCTATCCGGTGTCGCAAATAATCCAGAGTAAATTACTTCCATGCCAGCATCTCTGAATCCACGGCAGAGTACTAATGCACCTCTATCATGACCATCCAAACCCAGCTTCGCAACAAGGATCTTAATCTTACGAGATGCAGTCTTTTGCCTCATACTATAACATACTCATGTTTCCCTTAAAATCTTTTGAATCTGAATAAACTTACATAACGTTTCAAATTATGCATCGTATGGTAGGCATAATACCAATTAACTATGAGATTATGTTCGAGCCATTATTCCATAATTTCAAGTTTAACGGTGAAGAGATTATTACTCTTAATTTACCAAAACCAACTAATTCAATCAAGCTAGATGCGGCAGAACTTAGCATAAAAGAATCTCATATTATACAGGGAAGAAAAATCATCCCTACAAAATCGTCTCTAAATGAGAAAGATGAAAAACTGAACATTAAACTTGCAAAAAAAATAAAAGGAAAAGTAAAACTTTCCATCAAATTTACTGGAACATTAAATGATAGGCTTTTAGGATTTTACAAAAGTCAGTATAAGGATAAAAAAGGAAAAACTAAGTATCTTGCTACAACACAATTTGAGGCTGCTGACGCGAGAAGAGCATTTCCTTGTTGGGATGAACCGGCAGTTAAAGCAACATTCGATGTTTCACTTCTAGTCGATAAACATATGGACGCCATCTCAAACATGCCAGTGATATCCAAGAAAAAGTCTGGAGAAAAAATTCTGTACAAATTTGGACGAACTCCAATAATGTCTACGTACCTTTTGTATCTTGGTGTGGGTGAGTTTGAATATTTGTATGGTAAATTGCGAAATATCAAGATTAGAATTGTTACTACGAAGGGTAACAAGAATAAGGGTAAACTTTCACTTGATTTTACTAAGAAGTTTCTTGGTGAGTATGAAAAGTACTTTGGAATAAAATATCCTCTACCAAAACTTGACATGATAGCTATTCCTGACTTTGCTGCTGGTGCTATGGAGAATTGGGGTGCGATTACATTTAGAGAAGCAATTTTGCTTTATGATCCAAAAACATCCTCGACTAGAACAAAACAGTACATTGCAGAGGTAATATCACATGAAATAGCTCACCAATGGTTTGGTAATCTTGTCACGATGAAATGGTGGAATGATCTTTGGTTGAATGAAAGTTTTGCAACATTCATGGCAACAAAAATCGTGAACAAGTTTTACCCAGAATGGAATCTTTGGGATCAATTTTTAGATGATGCAATGTTGGAGGCTATGAGTCTTGACGCGTTAAAAAATTCGCACCCAATAAATGTAGACGTAAAACATCCGGCACAAATTAGAGAAATCTTTGATGCGATAAGTTATGATAAAGGTGGTAGTGTTTTACGTATGTTAGAAAATTATGTTGGAATAGAAAACTTCCGTAAAGGTCTCAAGCATTATCTTACATTGCATAAATATTCAAATGCAGAAGGGCAAGATTTATGGAATTCGATTGGAAAGGTTGCACGAAAACCTGTTGGCACAATGATGAAAACATGGATTAATCAAGTTGGTTATCCTATAGTTGATGTTAAACGAAATAATTCAAAATTATCATTAACACAGAGACGCTTCTTATCTGATGGCAGTAAATCCTCTAAAAATAGGTGGGCAATTCCAATACAAATTGAGGAAGGAAACAATGAAAATTCAATTCTAATGAAATCACGAACCAGTACTGTATCACTTAAAAATAAGGATTCAAATTTTATTATTAATTCTGGTCGGTATGGATTTTACAGAGTTCAATATGATGATCACAGTTTGGCAAACCTTTCGTTATTGATTGATGAAAAAATACTAAACCATGTTGATAGATGGGGATTACAGAATGATTTGTTTTCACAATGTGTAACAGGCACAAAACAGCTACAGGAATACCTTGATTTTACTACATCATACCATGATGAAGATGATTATATCACTCTGCTTAATTTAGCACAAAATCTTTACAGTATATACAAACTTACTATCAATGAGAAGTTCACTAACGAAATACGTGTGTATACTGCACAGTTTCTGGGATCAATATTTGATAATCTTGGCTGGGATTCAAGAAAAAATGAAAAGCATACAGATTCATTATTACGTAGCTTTGTTATCACAGAACTTGGGAAGCTTGGTGATGAAGAAATACTCACGGAAGCAAGAAAACGCTTTAACAAATTTCTTAAAAATAAAAATTCACTTGCGGCTGATTTACAGGGACCAGTTTTTACTTTAATGGCATGGCAGGGGGATAAAAAAACTTACAATAAACTTTTGTCACTTTATAGAAAATCTACGTTGCAGGAGGAAAAAATGAGGTTTCTTACAGCAATGTGTAATTTTAAACAAAAGGGTTTACTACTCAAAACGCTGAACCTGTCCCTAACTCCCGAAGTTCGCTCACAAAATATTCGTGTTCCAATTATGGGTGTATCATCTAATATTCATGGCAGGACTGTACTTTGGCCATGGCTTAAGAGTCATTGGAAAAAATTAGTCAGAAAGTTTGGTGTTGGTAATCCACTTGCAAATAGAATTGTTGCTAGTGTTGGTAGTGTAATTGATGATAAACAGGAAAAAGATGTACGTAACTTTTTCAAAAGAAATCCATTGCCTGGCACAGAACGTGTTATAGAACAAACATTAGAAAGAGTTAGAATTAGATCAAACTTTTTGCGGTGTATTAAGGCAGAATTTGGATAAGAATGAATAAGAAAATTATTACCGTTGCGTCGATAATCGCGATAATAGCTGTAGTGTTGTCAGTCACAACTAATTCAACATTGGATGAATCTATAATATCTCAGACAATTTTTGTTGATGCAGTATATGAACCAGAAAACAAAATTGTTAAAATTACGTATAACGATAATTCTAAAAAAACAAACTTAACTACACTTGAGATTTTGGGTATGGAAGAAACATTCCATAAGGAATTTTCACAGAGCTCATTTGTTGAGACTGTTCAAATTAATTCTGAACCAAAGTATGGATGGTCAACTATCCCAGTTGTATTTTCTATAAATCACGATGAATTTGGTGATATTGGATTAAAAACTGAGATTTATGAGCAAGGTGAGTCAAAACCAAGGATAATCTATAGCAAAATCTAGCAACCAGCAGATCATTATCGTTCATATCAAAAAATTATGTACTTTCTTCCATTTTTAAAATATCAAGGATTGTATCCAACTCGTGTATGTAGGTTGTGTACCTGTCAGACCTATAATCATCATTTTCTTCATCTATACGCATCTCAGTCATTAAATCTTCTACAGCATCTATAGCTTGTTGTATCTTACCCACGACATACAAAAACAACACATCATTTTAAAAATTGTGGATATTCTGGAATAACCGATTTTTTCACGAGTATTCTTAGTATTTCCTAATTAATCTAACCTAATGGCTAGACAAACCAATATTTATCGCAGAAACAAAAGATAATTGTACTTGGACATAATTTCTGATTTAAAAAAGTCAAAGCGTGGAGCAATAGCAAAGGCAATATCAATTTTTGAAAACGATGAAAAGGAATCAAGAAAATTAATTAAAAAAATATTCAAGACGTCAGGAAAATCTATAGTTATTGGTATAACCGGCCCAGCTGGTGCGGGAAAATCATCATTGATTGATAAAATCTCAACCAAATTGAAAAAGTCTGGCTTGAAGCCAGCGGTTTTAGCAATTGATCCAACAAGCCACGTATCTGGTGGTGCAATACTTGGTGATAGAGTACGGATGACAGAATCAACTGATTCTGGAACATACATCAGAAGTATGGCATCACGAGGTGCAACTGGTGCAATTTCAAGATCTATACGAAATAGTATACGTGTTTTAGAATATGCTGGTTTTGATCCAATAATTATTGAAAGTGTAGGAGCAGGGCAGACCGAAATTGAAATTTCTAACATAGCTGACATTACAGTAGTAGTATTCAATCCGCATACGGGAGATAGTATTCAAACTATAAAGGCAGGAATTACTGAAATTGGCGACATTTATCTTGTACATAAAAGTGACCTTGAAGGCGCTTCACAATTATTTCAATCAGTTCAAGATTTTATTGGAACAGCAGAAAAAAATCCACTAATTCTTAAAGTATCATCAAAGACAGGTAAAGGAGTTACTGAATTTGTAACAGAATTAAAAAAGATTATACAAAAAAGAAAGAAAGAGAAAAAATTATCAGAGAAGAAAAGGCTTTCCATAGAACTTGATGATATTATCTTAAATACCATTAACCAAAAAGTTGCAACAATGCTCCATTCAAATAAAACATATTCAGGTTATCTCAAAAAAGTCCAAGATAGGAAAATTGATCCGTTTGAAGCTGCAGAGAAAATATCTAATAGTATAATGAAGTGATTGTATGGCAAAGGAGAAAGTAAAACCTAAACAATTCGTAACTGATTCTAATATCTCAGTTAAACCATTTTATAGTAAATCAAAAAATTCAACGGAAAGTCCTGGGGAATATCCATTTACACGTGGAATCCATTCAGGGATGTATCGTGATAGACTTTGGACAATGCGTCAGTATTCTGGTTTTGGTGATGCTGTACAATCAAACAAACGTTACAAATTCATGCTAGATAGTGGTCAAACTGGACTTTCAATGGCTTTTGATCTACCTACACAAATTGGTCATGATCCTGATTCAGCACATGCGGAAGGTGAGGTTGGAAAGGTTGGTGTATCGATTGCATCACTCAAAGATATGCAAACTGCATTCAATGGAATTAATTTAGGAAGGGTTTCAACATCCATGACAATTAATGCAACAGCATCAACACTTCTTGCATATTATATTGCTGTAGGGAAATCACAGGGAATTTCAAGCAAGGAACTCAGGGGTACAACTCAAAACGATATATTGAAAGAATATGTAGCACGGAATACCTACATCTATCCCCCACAACCATCTATGAGAATAATTGGTGATATGATTGGTTACTGTGCAAAAAATGTACCACAGTGGTACCCAATCTCAATTTCTGGTTATCATATGCGTGAAGCTGGTGCTACAGCTGTACAAGAAATTGCATTTACAATTGCAAATGGAATTGAATATATTCAAACATGTATTGACCGTGGATTAAAAATTGATGATTTTGCACCAAGACTGTCATTTTTCTTTTGCTGCACTATAGAATTTTTTGAAGAGATAGCAAAATTTAGAATTGCAAGAAAAGTATACGCAAAAATCCTAAAAGAAAGATTCCATGCAAAAAATCCTAAATCCTTACATCTTAGATTTCATACACAAACAAGTGGTGAATCATTAACAGCACAACAACCTGACAATAACATTGTACGTGTGGCAGTACAAGCGATGGCTGCTGTTCTTGGTGGAACACAGTCACTTCATACAAATTCAAAGGATGAAGCATTAGCACTTCCTTCACAAGAAGCTGCGAAGATTGCATTACGAACACAGCAAATCATTGGATATGAAAGTGGGATAACAAAGACAGTAGACCCAATGGCTGGTTCTTATTACATGGAATCACTTTGTGATGAAATTGAAGAACAAGTATGGGATTATCTTAAAAAAATTGATAAGATGGGTGGAGCACTCAAGGCAATCGAGAAGGGATTTTTCCAATCAGAGATTAGACAAAATGCATATCGACTGAAGAAGGAAGTGGATGATAATGAGCGGACACTAGTTGGGGTAAACAAATTCAGTGAGGAATCTGAAAAGAAGCATGATCTATTACGAATAGATGATTCACTAGGTAAGAAACAAGAAAGGGCAATAAAGCAGGTAAGAAAATCACGTGATAATAAGAAAACAGAATACGCATTATCAAAAATGCAGAATGCAGCTGAAACTGATGAGAATTTGATGCCGTTTATTTTGGATTCGGTATTGGCTTATGCCACAACCGGTGAGATTAGCAATACATTCAGAGAGGTTTTTGATGAATATAGACCAAAGGAGGTATTCTAATGAAAATAAACCATGTTGCGATTGCTGTGGAAAATGTTGAAGATGCCGCTAAGGCATATCAGAATGCACTTGATGTAAAAGATATTGAATTTGAAACTGTAGAATCTGAGGGAGTTAAAGTAGCAATACTTCATCTTGAAAATGCTAACATAGAACTCATGGAACCCACAAATGATTCAAGCCCGATAAAGAAGTTCTTGGAAAAACGTGGAACCGGGTTACATCATATAGCTCTTGAAACACCCAACATAGTGGATGAGGTATCCAGAATGGAAGGATGCGGAATCCAATTTTTGGGAAAAATTAGAGACGGTTCAGCTGGAACAAAAGTAACATTCATTCATCCAAAATCTATGAAGGGAGTTTTAACGGAGCTATGTTCCAATGGATAGTTGTGGTAGGGGTACAGAATACCGCCATGGAAAAACGTATGAAGAATGTAAGCAGTTAGCTGAAGATTTTACATCACAATTAAAGCCAAAGATTAGTGAAAATGGTAAGTTGGCATGGTCAACTATATTGGAAACTGTAAATCACGATGAATTGGTATACAAACTCACTCTGAAATATCTTAGACGTGATGGTTATGATATTGGTAATCGTGATAGACCAGAAATAAAAAAAATATAATATTACATCATTTTCAGCAAATCTGATGAGGTAATTATCCCTATAATTTTAGAATTTTTTTCCACAAGGACGCAACCAGAAATCCTAGTTAATTGTGAAAGTGCATTTGCCGGAAATTTAAAATCAATTACAGGAGGTTTTGGATTCATCACATTTTTAATTTTAGTGTCCTTACGTTCTGTGTATTCATTAACAATATCGATAGTAACTAATCCTTTGAGCTCATCATTATCAAAAATTGGTATTTGATCGATTGTTTTTTCATGCATTTTTTTTCCTGCCTCACGAACTGTATTGCTCGGTGTTAACCTAACAATTTTTTCACTGCATATATCGCCTGCCGTACGTGTTGATGTTTGACCTTCAAGTTTTGCCAAACTTTCAAAAATTCTTTTTGCAGTATCGTATGATGGCTTGCATCTCCCTGATTCAATTTGATTTATCATGGATGTACTGACGCCAGTCATGGCAGCCAGCCTTTTTTGTGTCATGTTCAGTTTTTTTCTTTCTTCCTTTATCGTTTCGAGACTTGGTAACATGATTACCTACTAAATTTTCATTATAAAAATTTTAGTATCACTTAACAGTATTATTTTTTAATTTTCTTTTGCTCGATAGCAGCTTGTGCTGCTGCAAGTATCGCTATAGGAATTCTATGTGGTGATGCACTAACATAGGAGACGCCGGCATAATGACAAAATTTGATTGAATTAGGATCTCCTCCATGTTCGCCACATATTCCTATTTCCAAGTCTTTTTTGATATCTCTTCCCTGTTTAATTCCGATTCCTATTAGATGGCCTACTCCATTAACATCGATAGATTGGAATGGATTAGTCTCTAAGAGCTCTTTTTCCATATATTCCGGAAGGAATTTTCCTTCTGCATCTTCTCTACTAAAACTAAACACTGCTTGTGTTAGATCATTTGTTCCAAAGCTGAAAAATTCTGCAGTAACTGCTAATTCATCTGATGTAAGACATGCGCGAACTACCTCTAACATCGTTCCAAAGTTTATTTTGAATTTCAGGTTATATTTTTTCTGCATTTGTTTTTTGACATCGTCATAAATTGATTTTATATAATTTAATTCTGCTAAACTTCCTATCTGCGGAATCATTATCTGTGGTTTTGCATTAACCTTAGTTTTTGCAAGTTGTGCTGCAGCTTCAAACACTGCAGTAATTTGCATTTTGTATATTTCTGGATATGTAATTGCTACTCTTACTCCTCTATGACCCATCATCGGGTTAATTTCAGCTAGTTCACGTGCTCTGTCTAAAACCCGTTTAGTATTTTCACTATTATCGTTCTCCTTATTCATTTTTTCCTTCAATTCTTCAGGATTTGGTAAAAATTCGTGTAATGGTGGATCCAGTAGTCTGATTGTAACCTTGTATCCTTCCATTGCCTTTAGAATTTCTATAAAATCACTTTTCTGTAATTCTTGTAATTTTTTGAGTATTAGATTTCTTTCTTCTGCTGATTTAGCCATAATCATTTGAACAAACAACCCAATTCTATCTGCCTCGTTAAACATTCTCTCTGTTCTACAAAGTCCAATTCCTTGTGCTCCATATTGCCTTGCAAGTTTGGCTGCATCAGGTGTATCTACATTTGCACGAATTCCTAATTGCTTTACATTTTGTGCCCAGCTAAGAATTGTTTGAAAATCCTTAGTGACTTTGGGTTCGACAGTTGGTACTTCTCCAATGAATATAGTACCTATACTACCATCAATTGAAATCATATCATTTTCTTTTACTGTAATTCCATTTGCATTGCATGTACTATTATCATAATCAATTTTTAATTCTGCACATCCTACAATACATGGTTTACCCATACCTCTTGATACGATTGCAGCATGTGATGATTTGCCTCCAAGGCTTGTTAAAATTCCCTCTGCTGCAAAAAATGCTGGAACGTCTTCTGGTTTTGTTTCTTTTCTAACTAAAATGACCTTTTTTCCTGCCTCTCCTAATTCTATTGCCCTTTTTACATCAAAAATTGCAATTCCACTAGCAGCCCCTGGAGACGCTGCAATTCCTTTTGCCAATTGTTTATGTTCTTTAATCCTTGATTCATCCATTGTTCTGTGTAGTAATGCTTCAAGCTGTTGGGCTGGAATTCTAGTTAATGCCCTATTTTTATCAATTAACTTTTCTTTTACCATATCTACTGAGGTTTTTACAAGTGCACCTGCACTCATTTTTGCAGTTCTTGTTTGTAATAGATAGAATTTTCCTTGCTCAATTGTAAACTCTATGTCTTGTGGTTCTCTGAAATGTTTCTCTAATTTTGTACATGCATTACTTAGTTCTTTGTGGGATTTTGGCATTTCTTTTTTTAATAACTCGATATTTTTTCCGGTTCTAACTCCAGCCACAACGTCTTCTCCTTGTGCATTAGTAAGGTACTCTCCTTCAATTTCTCGTTTACCATTATGTCCGTTTCTTGTAAAAACTACTCCTGTTGCACTATCATCTCCCATGTTTCCAAATACCATTGTTACAACATTTACTGCTGTTCCATTTGCAATGTCTTTTGTGATTCCATTTTTCTCTCTATAAACGACTGCCCTTTCTCCCATCCAGCTTTTGAATACTGCCTCAATTGCTAATCTTAATTGCTCATTAGGCGTATCTGGGAATTTTCTTTTTGTATATTCTTCACAAATTTTCTTATATTCTACAACAATTTTCTTGAGTGATTCTACGTTTAGTTTGCTATCGTCAGTCACGCCTTGTTTGCTTTTTGCAGAATCTAAAACATGATCAAATTTCTCATCATTTACTCCAAATACAACTTTTCCAAATAATTGAATAAATCTTCTATACGAATCCCATGAAAATCTAGGATTTTTTGTTTGTTCTGCAAATCCTTCTACTGTCTTTTCATTTAATCCTAAATTCAAAATTGTATCCATCATTCCTGGCATAGAAATTGTAGCACCTGATCTAACTGAGACTAGTAATGGATTTTTTATAGAATTCCATTTTTTATTTGTCTTTTTTTCCATCTTAGCGATATTTTTCATTACTAAAGGCATTACATCTTTTGGAAGTTTTTTTCCATTTTCATAATATTTGTTGCAAACTTCTGTAGTAATTGTAAATCCAGGTGGGACTGGAAGTTTCAATCTTGTCATTTCACTTAGGCCAGCACCCTTACCTCCTAGCAGCATCCTGTTTTTACTATCAGCTTCCTCAAACGCATAGATCGATTTCATTACTATCACTTAGATTATCAAATCAAATTGAGCCGTTTTTAAAGGATTGCCTTAGCAAACCCTTCAATATCTCTATTCCAATTTCTAGATTTGACAATTCCACTTGCCACTAGGATGCCATGTGAGCCTAGTTCCATCGCACGTTTGACGTCATCAGTTGTCACAATTCCTGCACCACAAAGAAGTTTTGTTGAATTTCTTGCTTTTTTTACAGATGATAACGATTTTGTAATTAGTTCAGGCCGTTCATTAGAAATTGCTCTACCAGTACCGATTAATTCTGGTGGTTCAATTGCAATGTACGTAGGATTAAGTCTTGCATATTTTTCTGCTTCCTGCACATTCTTTACACAAACAACAGTTTTCATTTTTAATTTTTTTAATCTCTTAACTAGGCTTGTAATTTCTTTAGACGAAATTCTATGTTCACTGTGGTTAATCAGTGCACCATTAACTTTGGATTTTTTCACAATTTCAGGAATCATATATCCAGTAGTACTACCTACTTTTGTATCATCAAGATGTTGTGCAAATACGAGAAGCTTTGATTTCTTTATTGATGCGAGTTGATGATGCGGAGGGGCTAACGCAATCTGAATTTTATGTTTCTTTGAAATTTTTTCCGCGATAGCTGCAAGCCTATTAATTTTTTCACCAGAAATTTCATTATAGTTTTTACAGTTAATTATGAACATCATATACCTCGTTCATTCTAAATCCTGATGCATTTTAGCCAAATGTTCTTCTTTTGGGAGTTTGGTATTACCCTGAAAATGTGGTTGTACTACAACTCCACATATTTTACATTTTGAGTTTTCAAAATATTTTTCAACATCTTTAGGTTTCTCTGTCATTTCAATTTCTCACTTGATGATTGTGGAAGCCTCTCATATTTTAATTTCATAGATAATACAATCATCGTTAAAACCATCGCAGCTAAATTAACACCCATTATGTAAACATCATCTAAAGCAATTCCATAAATCAACCATAAAACTGCACCAGCAAAAATTAGGATCATCAGATATGATGAAACATCATTTAGTTTTTTGGTTCTATAGCCTCTAATTATTTGTGGAACCCAGCCTGACAGAATTAAGATGCCAGCTAGGATTCCAATTACTCCCATTGTTGTTTCATCTAATTCCATTTTATTAATTCCAAAAGAATTGTTCTAATCCAGTTTGCTTTGGTTTTCCCAGCATTACATCAAAATCCAAGTCCATTGATGATGTTAGCTGGTCTAGTGTACTTTCCATAAATTCCATATATTTTGATGAGTCAATTTCACTTGTTTTAGCGATTTCAATCGGTTTTACACCAGGTTTGTTTAATATTTTGACATACGATATTATGTCACCTTTTTTTACCTCCCTAATTGATTCCAATTGTTTTGCTGCACGAATATGTTGTGGTATAGTTTTTGTATATTCAGCTGGAGCCTTGCTTAACATGACATTAAATGCAAGATCATTTAATGGTATTTCTTTAGCTTGTACTTTTCTTGCACATTGAGAAATCTTGTCAGAAATTTTATTTTTTGCGCGTTCAAAATCGTCAACCGTTTTAATTTCAGCTAATATGTCAAGTAATTCATAAAATAATGCTTTGATAAATGGTGGTGTATGTGATTTTTTTCCTGTTAAGCCTTTAACATCAACTTTACCATTTTTTGTAACTCCAAGATAATTCTTCTTTCTACCGCTTAAAACAACATATCTGTATTCTTTCTCAATTTCTAATTCAACATTATGTTCCAATTTTGCCTTAGCAATTATGTCCTCAACCTGTTCTGGTGTAGGTTTCTTTACAAATAGTGAATCAGTATCGCCATATAGTACACCAATGCCAGATTGCCTACATTTTTCAATAGTACTTAGGATAATATGCCTACCCGTTGCAGTAGTTGCTTCTGCCGCTGGCAAAAAATACAAAGGGAAAATCTCTGCACCCATAACTCCATAGCTTGCATTGAGTATGACTTTAAGCGCTTGGCTGGAAACAGTGAAAAGCTGTTTTTCTTCTACAGTAAGTGTATCATTTTTTGCCATATTTTTATAGTAATTTACTCTCAAGTCACGCAATGAGCCAATTAGAACTGATGTCATCCCATTTTTTTTAATACAAACCCAATGATTTGTTTGCGGTATTGTATTTTTTTTACATTCATTATGTGTACATCTAACAGTTTCATATGATAGGTTTCTGACCTTTATGATGCTAGGATATAGGCTAGCAAAATCCATCACCGTGACATCAAAATGTATTCCTTCTTCTGGTTCTACCACTAGTCCACCACGAAATTTTTTATCTTTGATTACTGCTTCATTCATAACATTAGATGATTTATTGTCTAGTTCCTGTCGTCTTGGAATTAAGATACCATTATTTCTGTGTTCATAATACAATAAACTCCTAATCCATTGTGATACACCCATCCTAGATATATCATCTATTGGCATTCTAGCAATTCTACTAATTACAATAAGCAAGTTCATTAGCAAATCATTATTGAAACTAGTTAGTTTGTATGTTAATCTAGCATCATTATAGCAGTAATTCGCTCTTTGATATAATGTCAAATCATCAAGCTCAACACCGTAATCAAGTTTACTTTCATCCAGTAATCCCTTTGATACGCTATTCAATGAAAAATCAGTATACTTTTGACCAAATGCATAAATCTGAAATGCACGATTAGACATAGTTCTGTACAGATCAAGATGTACACCATGATTTAGCGTAGCTGAATCTCTCATCATGTATAATGGATTTTTTTGTATATCAATTCCTAACCTGCTCGCACGGTTATAGAGATATGGCATGTCAAATCCATCACCATTGTATGTTATGATTAATGGATATTTTTCCATTAGTTCAAATGTATCTAACAACATTTCTTTTTCTTTATTTTCATCATAAAATTTTATTTTGACATCAGGTAGTAATTGATTTACACCTTCCTCATTTTCACTTATACGTAAAATGAAAACTTGTTTTAATCCATCACTTCCTTCAAAACCTACTGCAGTGATTCTTTTTTCTGCAACTTTTGGATCAGGTATACGATTAATCTCTGATTCAACTTCAATATCCAAACTCATTCTTTTGATTTTGGGTATAGGTTGGTTCAAAAGATTGGCCCATCGTGAAACGTTATCATCAAATTCTTTTGTGTTAGGCAGATTCGTATCACTTTGTTTATCTAGTAACAAATTTTTTAATGATAACCTAGTTTCATCAGAAATTTCTAGATCATATGGAATAATAGAATCATTTTCTATTTTGTAATATTTCCCAACAATCAGTGAATTATCATAAAGATAACTTTCATAATATTTTATATCAGATTCCCATGTATCAATTAGATTTCTTATGCTTTTGTTTGTCTGTGTGCCACCTATAGCTAGTGGGTCCTTAACTAGTATTTTTGATACATTAATTGGTTTGTCCTGTAATACATCCAACAGTTTAGTTGGCTTTATCTCAATAACATCATCACGTTCAGCAATTTCATTTGGTATGTCATCTAATCCAAGTTTTGTATAGCAATATGGTTTGTGTCCAGTTTTATCCTCCCATAAAATAATTTTTTCTGATTTTGGATCATAGAATTTTAAAACAGCCTTTTTGTTTTTGTATGTTGCAGAAATCAACATACCATACGGCATTTTTTCTATTGGGTTTTCTTCCTGTTGATTTGACATTTTACAGATTTAGCAATGTTTTTGCCCAGTATTGGATTTTATCTTTATCAAGTAGTTCTATAGTAACACCAGATTCTTTAATTAAGTCGAAATCTGTCTCCGTGTAATCATCAAGGCATATTATTTTTTTAATACCGATTGTAATTGCCATTTTACTACATTCCAGACATGGAACAAACGTACTATACAAAATTGCATCTTTCGTACCAGCTTCAATTCCTAAAATCGCACAGTGCATTATTGCATTAGCCTCAGCATGGTTACATAAACATCGATCAAGTGAAGTGCCAGATTTTATTTTACCATCCATTCTATCTTGACATCTTTTGCATCCACCCTCAAAACAATTTTTGATTCCAGGTGGTGTCCCATTATAACCTGTAGCAATTTGCCTGTGATCACGAACTATCACTGCACCAACCTTTCGTGTCATGCAATTTGAACGTAATTTAGCCAATTCAGCCTGTAACATAAAATATTCATCCCAAGATGGTCTCTCAAATTGTACTGGCATGAATGTATTTTCATATTCTCTAATATAAGATGAGAGAATTTTTTGTTACGCCTAAAAAGTATGATTTGAGATTATGAACAGGTCAAAAATATGTAATTTAAAACTATAAAATGAAAATACCCATAATTTCTCTAGATGTAAATTGTCTGCAAAAAATGTTGAACATAAATTCATTACACCAAATTCAGTTGATGTACGTGATTACCAGGTTAATTTAGCTAACCAAGCAAAAAATGAAAATTGCTTGATCATATTGCCAACTGGATTAGGGAAAACTGTGGTAGCACTACATGTTATAGCTGATTATCTTGCTAAAGGAAATGGGGGAGTTTTATTTTTAGCACCTACTAAGGTATTGGTAAATCAACATTATGAGTTTTTGAAAAACACATTGACAATAGATGATATTGCAATAATAACTGGTGAAGATTTACTATCAAAAAGAAAAAAACTTTGGATTAATAGTGTGATATGCGCAACACCTGAGATCACTAGAAATGATATTGCTAGGAAAATTGTTGATACTACTCAGTTTAACCTGATTGTTTTTGATGAGGCACATAGAGCTGTAGGTGATTACGCTTATGTGGAAATAGCAAAACAACTAGTCGGATCAAATGTACGATTACTTGGAATGACTGCTACATTGCCAAGTGAAAAAGAAAAGGCAAAAGAAATCTGTGATAATTTACATATCAAAAGTTTAGCTGAACGTAATGACTCAAGTCCAGATGTAAAACCATACATTCAAGAAACTAAAACAGAATGGGTTACAGTAGATCTTTCACCTGACATGAAAATTATTCAAAGGTACTTGAAACTTGCATTAGATCAACGTTATACAGAGCTCAGAAGGAACGGGCTAAGACTCTCTGATAATAAATCACTCTCACAATTATTAAACTCTAGGCAGTTCGTTTTAAAACAAAATAGACGCTCAGCAAAGCCATTGTTTACGGCTATCCGAATAACGTATGCACTAAACATTTTTGAAGCGCATGGTGTAACACCATTTCTAAAATTTTGTGATAGGACAAAGAGCAAAAAAGGTGCAGGCATTAAAGAACTTTTTGAAACTGATCAAAACTTTACACAAGCAGTTGAGTTAGCAAAAACAGCACAAGACAATAATATTGAGCATCCCAAGATTGAGAAACTCGTAGAAATTTTACGTACAGTTGAATCTAAAGTGTTAATATTTTCTAGTTATCGTGATTCCGTTGATGTAATACAAAAAAAATTAGTTAGTATGGATATTGCAGCTGAAATTTTGATTGGTAAAGCAGGCCAAACTGGACTCAAACAAGAAAAACAAATAGAAACTGTACAAAGATTTCGTGATGGAATAACTAAGGCTCTTGTTGCAACTAGAGTTGGTGAAGAGGGATTAGATATTTCTGAGGTGAATCTTGTAATTTTTTACGATAATGTTCCAAGCTCAATCAGATTTATTCAGAGGAAAGGAAGGACGGGTAGAAAGGATACTGGTCGTTTAGTTGTTTTAATTGCAAAAGATACAATTGATGAAGCATATTATTGGATTGGTAAAAGAAAAGTAAAAGCAGCAAGCAATATGTCAGACAAGATTACTAAGCATCTTGAAAAAACTGAACAAGTAATGGATGACTTTTTTTGATTATGATAGTCGCTTGATTAAATGGTATCCAAATTGAGTTTTTACTGGTTCTGATACTTCACCAATTTGCAGTTTGAAAGCCACCTCATCAAATTCTTTTACCATCATTCCTTTTGTGAAATATCCTAAATCACCATCTTTCTTACTACTTGGACAGGTAGAAACCTCTCTAGCAATTGCACCAAATTTTTTACCATTCTTGATTTCCTCTAACAATTGTAAAGCATGGCTTTGTTTTTCAACAAGAATATGTGAGCATTTTATTTTATTTCCCAAGTTATTATGTGATTTTCATGTAAACAATATATGGTTTTTTAAAAAAGTAAATTAGCCAGGAAGTATTGATTTTGTAAAAAATAACAATACTATCGTCTGACGTATCCTCTACCTGATCTAGTACTTGCCCTTCGTCTTGCAGTGGATTTTTTGTATGATCCTGCAGATGATCTTTTGATAGTTCCTCTACCTGATCTCATACTTGGTCTTGCTGCTGCCCTTTTAGGAGCCTTACCACCGGCACTTCTAATGTATCCTCGACCGGAGCGTTTTACTTTACCACTTGCTCTAAGAGATCTCATACTTGTTTTAGAAGGCCGTCTAGTTGTTTTTTTAGTTGACCTACTAACGTATCCTCTACCTGATCTGGCGCTTGGTCTTCGTCTAGCACCAGAAGTTTTAACAGGGACGTATTTTCTTGTACCAGTTCCTCTTCCAGTAGATAGGGTTTTTCCTTTTAATTGTCTGTTCTGAAGTTTTCTATAACTAGAGCCAGCCCAATTACTTCTGCCACCCTTAACTTTTCTAGTAGAGGTTCCTCTGTTTGCGGTTACTCTTACCATGAATATGCGGAGATACTAAGCTTTTTAATACTTACTACAGGGGTTGGAAAACAGAATTTTGAAAAAAAAGTAAAGTTTAGAGGGTTTTTACTGAGGTTCCTCTATTTGTGGTTATTTTTTGGCCTTTTAGAGAAGGCTTTTGAACATCTGGAATATCCTTTGCAATAATTGTGCTAGTACCTCTTTTCTGTGTTAGAACAGTATCTTCACCAGCAATTTTGAGTTGCTCTTTTTGGAAGTTTTTGAAGGTTTCTCCAGCCCAATTTTTTACATCGGCTACTTTGATGGTTGATGTTCCTCTGTTTGAACTAATTTTTACCATATGTTATAATTTACCTAATTGATCATATAGTATCGTCAGCTAGTTTGTTTACTTTTCAAGATGATTTCATTACAAAATCCTATAATTGAGATTGTCACTTATTTATTGAGCATGAGAGATCTAAAAATATGACAGATATTTACGAGAAAGTATCAGATTATTTTTTGGAACTTGCTAGCCTTCAAAGGCTTAACATTCTTTTTAAATTACTGGAAAGAAATCGCAAAAGAATCGAACCGTTGGCTAAGGAATTGGGTGCAACAAAGCAGGAGGTTCATAGAAATTTAGTACGGCTTGAGGAGAGCGGATTAATAACAAAAGAGAAGGATGGAAAGTACAGCCTTACAACATTTGGTAAAACTATGTGCGTTGAAATACCATCAATCTTGTTCTTATCACATCATAATGAATATTTTCAAGAACATGATTTTGGTGACATACCACTAAAATTTGTTATGAGGGCTGGCCAACTTGCAACTGGTTCACATATCAAAGGAATCACTAAAACATTACAAAAATGGAAATCTGTTTACAACAATGCCAATGAGTATATTTATGAAATATTATCAGAAATCCCAGAAGATCTTTTTGATCCAATACTTCAAAAAATAAAAAATGGTGTAAAGTTTGAATACATTGTTTCTGAATCAGCGATAGTTCCTGAGGGAAGACAAATTAGGCTTAAAAAATCAGGATTTTATCAACTTCTAGATAATGGTTCAATTGAAAGAAAAATGCAAAAATCTGTTCAGGTTGTTCTAGTCTTAAATGAAAAAGAAGCGTGTATCTTCTTCCCTAAGAACGGGGAGGCAGATTTAACTGAAATGTTTTACAGTGATAATGATGTGTTCCATGAATGGTGTTTGGATTATTTTAGATATTGTTGGTATAATTCCGGAGAATTTCATGAGCATAAGCTAAAAGAATGATTGAGATGAAACGTCCAAAAATTAAAAAAACTGTTAGAAAAAAAATTCAAAGTGGAAAAAAGTTAGTAAAACGTACTAAAAATGATACGAGTAACAAAGATTATGCTGAAATGCTTTTCAGTCCTGATGAAAAAACTTTAGATTCTGAAACACTAATCAAAGTTGCACAAAAAAGAGTAAGTGATTCTATAATCGCAGAAATTGAATATTCACCATTTAAGGATAATTCTGAGGAATTTTTACGTGACCATGTTAATTCCAGAGTGCATATTTTTGTAATGTACATAGATCTGGTTAATTCAACAAACATTACATTGTCATTACCGGAAGAAAAAGTTGTTAAACTCATAACATCATTTGCTCAAGAAATGGCTTACACTGTGACACAATTTGGTGGATATATGTTAAAATTTGTTGGTGATGCTGTTCTTGCATATTTTAATGCAGACAATGCTCTAGTTTATCCTGCTGATAATATAGTGAATTGTGCAAAATCTATGATCAGAGTTCTGAATGAAGCAATCAATCCGGTACTAAATGAAAATGACTATCCAACTATCTCTGCCAAGATTGGGATTGATGCAGGTGAAAATATGATTGTTCGTTATGGTTCTGATAAAACAAAATCTCACGTTGATATCCTTGGCGCATCAATGAATATGGCAGCTAAGATACAGAATATGGCTGAACCAAATGAGATTCTGATAGGTGGTGATGTATATACCAGATTACATCCTGAAACACAAAAAGCATTCAACAAAAAAACACTTGATGATTCAAAATGGAAATATCATAACAGAAAAACAGGAAAGATATACCCAATTTACGTTTACAGTACAGATTAGGAGATGTGTATGGTAAAATCTTCGTCTACAATTTCTAACACTGAATATCTTAGAGATCAAATCCTAATATTGGCAAAAAAAAATGGATTTGTAGAACCACACTATAAGACAATACTTGATTATACAATTAATAATCTACAATCAAACGGCCTTGGTGAAGAATACTATGGTTATCACAACATTGATCATTTATTGGAAGTTCCATTTTGTACATTATTAGTTGGTGGTTCAAATAAAATCCCTAATCTGTCACAAGATGATTTGAAACACCTTTTCGTCTCTGCTATTTTTCATGATTTTGAACCAGACAAATCCACTGATAAACCAAATGAAGAAAATGTTTTAAGAAATTTACAAATTGATACGATACTTAAAGAATTGATTTTAGATGCTGGTGTTGATTTTGAAATTATCAAAGCATTAATTCATAGGACGACATATCCATGGACTGGGCAGTTAAAACATAATGCTGAAAATGCTATCCAAAAATGTTTTGACTCTTCTGAAATAACCAGGGGTAAACCTGAAAAACAGGAGCATTATATGTGGTTGGGTTGGATCCTTTCAATAATTGATCGTACTTCTAGCTATGTGACGGGTGACTTTTCAAAAGCTATGCATGTAGCAAAAATGAATTCCCATGCACTTGCATGGCATCCAAATGTATTGATTCAACGTTCTGTAACTTATTTTGAGGAGATGGTAAAGAATGAATCAGAAATACATGGCATGGTATTGAATTGTTTACCAAATAAAATGCAAAAAAACTTCAAAACTACAGTTCAGAAATTTACTGAATTACGTAATAAGGAGATACAGATCAAAAATAATTTTGAGAATAAAAATCTAAAATTTACCGTAAAAATGGAATCATCTAAGACCAAAAAGAATCATGAGTTTATGAATACACTTCATGACATATATTTAGAATTACCAAGACCGCTACGATTCAACGAAAAAAATTTCATTGATTCATTAAGTGACCCAAAAACTATCTTGACTATATTACGTTTGAATGATAAAAATGGCACTATTATTGGATTTGCAAAGGGTGGCCCACTTGAAAATTATATTTTAAGATCTGAAATTAATGATGAAAATTTTGGTAAAAGGAATACAGTATTTTTAGAACCGATAGCACTAAAGATGGGTTATTGGGGGCTTGGAGCTGGACGTCAATTAAGGCAATCATTTTTAATGCAATCACATACAATGAATTTTAGTTTTCTAACAAGTTTTGCATTTAGAGATGTAATAGAAAAACGTACAGAAAGCATGGAGAAAGCAGAATTTGTTTTTAAATTTGATCCAGAGAGATGGGATTATTATCGGATAGAACTTTAATCATACTTTAAATTAATGAATAAAAAATCAATTTTGTGAATTCGTATTTTTCAGTAAGTGACGCAAATAAAATTCTTCCATTAGTGATTAAGAAATTTGATCATGCTAAAAAAATGAAAATTGAAGTTATGAAAATGGAAAAACAGTTATCATCTGGCATCACACCTATAACTTCTTTGGAAGAATATTCCATGATTAAAAGAAAATTTAATTCTCTAGTTACAGAATTTTACAAATCAATCGAGGATTTAGAAAATACTGGTGTAGTGTTAAAGGGACTTGATGAAGGATTACTTGATTTTCCTGCCAAACGATTTAATGAAGAAATTTGGCTTTGCTGGAAAGAGGGCGAAACAGAGATTAAATTCTGGCATGAAAAGGATAGCGGTTTCATGGGAAGAAAACCAATTAGTGTGAGTAATGAATCATTAGTATAATGATTTCCACTTGGCTACGTGTAATTCGTGTGCGTTTTCTGTTAGCATCAGTTGTAGCGGTTTCTGCTGGTTTGGCTATCACATGGTGGCAAACCAGTAACATCACATTACTTGATGCAGTACTGACTATGGCTGGTGTATTATGCCTTCATGCTAGTGTAGATTTGCTTAATGATTATTGGGATTTTAAACGCGGTATAGATACAACTACACAAAGAACCAAAATGAGTGGTGGTTCAGGTGTACTTCCTGATGGATTACTAAAACCTGCACAAGTCTATGTAGCAGGAATTATCTTTTTAATAATTGGTTCTTCCATAGGCATTTACTTTGTTGCTACTGAGGGTATCATAATAGGAATAATCCTGGCTTTTGCAGTGATATCAATTTATTTTTATTCAACCAAACTTGTTAACTGGGGATTAGCCGAAGTTTTTGTCACGATTAAAGGAACTATGATTGTGGTAGGAACATATTTTGTTCAAACACAACAAATTACGGAACCTGTTGTTTTGTGTGGAATTATCGTTGGAGTATTATCATCACTTGTTTTATTCATCACATCATTTCCTGATTATGATGCAGACAGGGCAAAAGGAAGAAAGACACTTGTTATCAGTCTTGGAAAACAAAATTCATGTTCAATTTTATGGGTATTTCCTGCCATTGCATATGGAATAACTATAACGGCAGCTATTTCTGAAATCTTTCCTATTTCCTGTTTGATTATTTTAGTAACAATACCACTCATAATAAAATCTGGACACAAATTAAAACAAAACTACGAAGAATTAACTAATCTTATTCCAGCTATGAGTTCAACGCTATATTTCAGTAGAATTACTGGTGCATTGTTAGTTGTGGGATTTCTTGTAGACATTGGTTAAATTCGATAACACACTTATACATTAAATTAGAATAATTATCATGCCAATTGATCCTGTTTGTGGAATAGAAATGGATGAATCATTAGCCCTTATTCATGAGCATGATGGAGAAAAATATTATTTTTGTTGTAACGGATGCAAAAGGATTTTCATCAAAAAGCCAAAAAAATACAAAAAGTAATTTCAGAGTGGAAACTTACCGCACATTCTACAAAAGTTTGAATTAATTACTAATTCAGCATTGCAATCTGAACATATGTTTTTCTCAGAATCTGACTCAGGAATTTCAAAATTTTCTTTGTATAATTCGTAGTAATGTAATGATTCCTTGGTTCTTATTAACACACCATCTTCATTTTTGATTTTTTTTATTTTTTCCTGAAAAATATCATC
>CACHDH010000008.1 GCA_902578515.1 uncultured marine group I thaumarchaeote
CGATTATCTCAAAAGATATCTCAAAGAGCCAAAGTACAAAGATTGGTTTAATCGTAATTACCCAGATCATACAATATATGATGCCGTAGGACTATCAATATCTGATTATTTGGCTATAAAGCGAGAATTATTTCCAGAATCACAAACTGTAGAAGATGAAGAGCCAAATAAAGAAGAAAATTCTAACATAGATTTCAAGCCAACAGTAGAACATGAGTCTAAAACTAGCTTTGATGAATTCATCGACGAACGGATTTTGGTAAGTCGTAATGCATTTGGTGATAAAGAAATGAAGATCAAAATATTAGAAGTATCGGATGAGAGCGCACCATTAGCATCCAAATTTGGTGATCGTGTTAAATTAAATAAAATTATTGTGACAATAAAACATTTAGAAAATCAGCAAATTGAAGAAGGAGAATTTGATATAGAGGCAATAGAACATGAATTAGCTGAAAAAAGACATTATACATCTACTAATAGATGGGTCCCTGTTAATGATATCAAAAATGGTTATGTAACAAATTCAAGACATACCACATTAATTAGTGATGCAGCAGCAATGGATTATATTGTATTCTAGTTTTTAATATTAAAAATTTGCATAGATTCTGTTCGGGAAAAGTATAAGAAGCTAAAAAAAGAAAATTCTGTGATGATAACTAAAGATATTGATGTGAATGGAGAAAAATTTCGTGTAATGTTAACTGAACAAGTGATAAATCATGTCAATAATCTAAAATCATTATATGATGCAGCATATGAAGATCCTGAAAGCTTTGAGCAAGTTAGTGCAGAAATATCATCTGCTATCCAAGAGATTTCTAAATCTGTTGAACCAAAACCTGGTGATATGCATTTAGATAATTTGATACAGCAAATAATTAAAACTGTTAACGATAAGAATGAAGAAACCAATAAACAATCACAAGATAAATCTGTTACACGAAAAACTAAAAAAAGAACAAAAAAAATAAAATCAAAAAAATAAATCTAATTCATCATTAATTAATAATTATATAACCTACTATTGTAGATACATTTTAGTATCATCTAATTGCATTTAATATCATATGAGTTCTCATTGCGAATGTGGTATATGTGGGCATTTTACAGAAAAAGATTGTATAAAAAATGGTTGTAAATGTTGTAGTAATTTTCATTTACGTTCTGGTTCTAAAGTAAATGAAAAATAAACTAAAAAATTATATTTCATTTAATATATTTTGAATTTTTTCAATCATCCTTCTATCATTTAGTGAATTAATAATTAATATTCTTAAATTTTTTATTCTGTTAGGATCATTACCATAAATTTCTAATACATATTCAATTTCTCTTGAATAATCATATGTTGTAATGTAGTATTTTGAGAGTTTACGTAAAATAACTAAATGATCAGATTGGTATTTTTTTTCATTTAATTTGTTATTAATTACCTGTAAGAGTCCATTTATTTTGGATGTTTCTTTTTTAATAATATCAAGGCCATTTGTGGTATCATCTAATTCAGCCAAAATTTTATAGGAATCTAGAATTTGACATAAAATCCCTTTTAAATATTCATCAATATCCATTAAACAATTGGTAATTTTCATGGTTATTCAAAAGTTTAGGAATCTTAAATCAAATTAACAATAGAATTTTGCCATCTTATCTTTAAATTACTGTCATGAACATATGTCACGTTGCAGAATAAATCATACCTAAAATGCATTAGTCATAAGTGTGGAAAGGAATATCCTATTCCTACAACTGAGTTTATGTGCGTATGTGGAAATCCTCTAGATGTTAAATACAAAGATGCACCACCAGATAATCTTAAGGAATTATTTTACAAACGTAGAAACCCAGAAGGCAGTATATTTAATGACAGTGGTGTATGGCGATTTCGTGAACTCTTGAATTTTTCTGACATTGATACGAAGAACCTTGATGAATGCTCAAAACATTTAGTTTCACTTGATGGAGTTGAGGGAAGACAATCTAAACCATATCATATGTCAAAAGTTGCAAAATTTGTGGGAATAGAAAATGAAAAATTAATGTTGCAACCAGAGGGGTATAACCCAAGTGGTTCGTTTAAGGACAATGGAATGGCTGCCGCTGTAACTCATGCAAAGTTAGTAAATGCAAAAAAAATCATTTGTGCATCAACTGGAAATACCTCAGCTTCTGCAGGGATGTTTGCAGCAAATGAAAATATGGAATGCGATGTTTACATTCCAGAGGGTGAAATTGCACCTGGTAAACTTAGTCAAGCATATCAATTTGGAACACAAATGATACATGTTGATGGAAATTTTGATGATGCATTCACCAGATCATTAGAAGCAGCAAAAGAACCTGGTAGTTATACAGTTAATTCAATCAATCCATTTAGGATTGAGGGCCAAAAAACAATACCATATCGTGCATTAGAATTTTTAGAATGGGAAACTCCTGATTGGATAGTTTATCCTGGAGGTGCACTTGGTAATACATCAAGTTGTGGAAAATGTTTAATGGAATTACATGAATGGGGTTGGATTAAAAAAATTCCACGTATTGCTGTTATTAATGCAGAGGGTGCTAATACATTAGATGTTTTGTACAATGGAAAATTTAATGATGTTGAATTACGATGGAATAAGGGAAATGCAGATACTGAATTAATTAAGAATTATTATATTGAAATGGATAAGAAGCATATCAGACCAAAAACAAAAGCTACAGCTATACAGATTGGTAAACCAGCTAATATACTAAAAGGATTACGTGCATTAGAATTTACTGATGGTGTTGTTACCACTGTAACTGATAAAGAAATGTTAGATGGTATGTCAATAGTTGGATTAAATGGATTTGATTGTGAGATGGCATCAGGAGCTGTACCAGCTGGTATAAAGAAACTACTTAACGAAAACATAATGAAAAAAGATGATAAGATAGTTGGTATTCTAACTGGAAGACAGAAAGAACCATTACTTCCTATTAATTATCATAATGATTCAACAAATCAATTTGCAAAACCACCCAAGCGATAATTACATTCCAATTAATTGGAATGTTAATGTGAAACCTTAAAAGAACCCTTGATTATCTGTTAGTATAAGGAAATGTGGTGGATTTTCAATTAATGACAGTAATCTTGGTCATTGGAGTTTGTAATTACTAAAATGGATATTGCATATGAAATTGCAGCACTAGTTGCATTGATAGGCCTATCTGGTTATTTCAGTGGTTTAGAAGTTGCTTTAGTTAGTATTAGACCTTCAAAAATTGAACAATTGATTAAAGATAAAGTCAAAGGTGCTTCATCACTTCATAAACTAAAATCTAATCCAAGCCGAATGATGTCTAGTGTAAATTTAGGAAATAATTTAGCTAGTATCGCAGCAACTGCATTAGCAACAGATATTGCATTAAAATTATTCGGTAATGAGGGTTTAGCAATTGCAATCGGCATTATGACATTTTTAATTTTGATTTTTAGCGAAATCACCCCAAAAACGTACTGCAATGCAAATGCAACAAAAATTGCAATCAGGCATAGCAGAATTCTTTTAGTATTTAGTTATGCATTCTTTCCAATTGTATGGATTTTTGAAATAATTACAAAAGGAATGATTAGACTTACAGGTAGTAGTGATATACCACCTGGATTAACGGAAAATGAAATTAAAGAAATAGTTGATCAAGGATTAAAAGATAAAGCAATTGAAAAACAAGAAAGTGAATTAGTACATGGTGCACTAAATTTTGATGACATTGTTATAAGATCAGTTATGACACCGCGTCCTAAAATGTTCACATTAAGATCAAAAATGATACTTTTTGAAGCTTTACCAGAAATAAACAAAAGTGGTTTTTCACGAATACCTGTTTATTCAGAAAATAGAGATACAATAGTTGGAATTGTTCATGTGAGAGATGTTCTAAAATACCTTGAAGATGAAAATAAGATGATTACGTTAGAACAAGTAATGAGAGAGCCATTCTTTGTATCTCAAGAAAAGAAAGTTAGTGACCTGTTGAAAGAGATGCAGGGAAGAAAAGCGCATATGGCTATAGTTATAGATGAATTTAGTGGTGTTGAGGGATGTGTCACACTAGAAGATTTGGTAGAGGAAATTGTTGGTGAAATAGATGATGAAACCGATATAACAAAACCTAATTTTCGGAGAGAAGGTAGCGATACAATAATCACTAATGGAGATATAGAAATTGATGAAATCAATGAAATTTTTAAAACTGACATACCACAGGGAGATGATTACGCATCATTAAGTGGTTTATTACATGAACAATTATCTGATATTCCGAAAGAAGGTGATAAAATAGTGATAGGATCACTTAGAATTATTGTAGAAGAAGTTAAAGATAACAAACCTGAGAAAATCAGGATTGAAAAAGTAGTAATTTAAGACTTTGAAAAGTGTTTTTCTAGTAATTTTTTCTTCTCATCCATATTGAATAATTTTTCAGTACGCATCAATGCATCACTATAATCACGCTGGAATAACATTGCTTGTAATAACATATAATTTTCTGGAATAACAATACCAGTTTGGTCATCGGAGTACATTAATTGAATTGTATCACCAATAGAAGTTGTCATGTTTGCATGAATATGTAACATATTCGTATCCTTAAAATTAAATTTTGTAGATTCAGCAAAATCACGTACATCTTTCGTTCCTTTAGCTGTCCAAAGAATTGCTACACCATATTCGTTTTCAAATAGTTGATGTATTTCATCAACTGTTGGTGCATTTTCATTAAAACGAATATCCATGATATGTAAATGCATTTGACGAGTAGGAACTTTGATCGCTCTAACAAATAATGGTGCATCATCACCAAAGTATGATTTTACATCAGTTCCATGATGTGGCTGTTCTGTCATTTCAATTGTATCAATAATTTGTTTATCAGTTTGTTCAAGATCTGCCCATCTCCTTATTAATGTAACATCAAACCGAGATAACTTGTTTGAATATTTTTCTCTCAACGGATTAAGGATTCTACCCATACCAGTTACATTACAACTTCCTTGCATTACGTAATTTTTATCAAATGCGGCATCATAGTTTACACTTGAATTAAAAAGAATATCTGCTACTGACTTATCGTTGAAAATAGTTTCACCTCCTTGAAAAATTACTTTTATGCCTTTTGGTTCGTAAATATTTTTTTTATTGATGAACCCATTACCACCTGGTGAAGCATCTATCACCAAATCGCATTCATCCAGAACAGATTCGATTGAGCCTGAAATGTTATAATTCTTAAAATCATTAATTTTATCCTCAGGAACATGCACAGAAAATCCATCATTGATAGCATGTTGCACAGTTTCATTTGAGGAATGTTTTCCGATTCCTATCAAATCAATGTCAGGATCATCTTTAATGAATTTTGCAATACGGTTACCAATTGAGCCATAACCATTCACAAAAACTTTTTTCATAATTATTTTTACAAACTGTCATTTATTTACATACTGCATGGTTAACGATCCATGATTCAAATGTTGTAAATACTGTAATTTTGATTTTTTTGAATATAATAAAGACCTAAATGACTATGAATTTTTACGCTATTATGGATTTTGATTCAAAATTACCCTCAGACGATAATGCACCAAGCTTTTTTTCAAATAATGATAAAAATACTGGAAAATCATTAGATCAAAAAAATAATGAAATGAATTTACCTAAATCGTCACATGAAACATCACAAATAAGAAAAAATCTAACTGTTCATTGGCCTTCACTTGGAATTGGGGCTGGGATTGCTATTGGTTGTATTTTTTGTGGTGTATTATTGGTAAATATGATTAACACAGAACCCAGAGAGATTTTAGACGAAATTACGATAAACGAAATTACTGCAACAGAAAAACCTACAATTGCGTCATTTTATGATAATGCATCACCGATCTTAGGAGACATAAATGCACCATTGACTTTGATTGAGTTTGGAGACTATCAGTGTACATTTTGTAAAAAATTTTTCGATGAAACAGAAAATTCAATCGTGATGAATTATGTTGAAACAGGAAAAGTCAAGATGTTGTTTAAAGATTTTATAGTGGTTAATGAGGATTCTTTAAATGCTGCCAGTGCTGCACATTGTGCAAATGATCAAAAAATGTTTTGGGAATACCATGAAACGTTATACAATAATTGGGATGGTGAAGGAACAGGCTGGGCATCATCTGAGCAACTACATCAATTTGCATTTACACTAGGATTAGATATGAATAGGTTTTCCGAATGTATGTCTCAATCAAAATGGAAAGATTTGGTTCTTTCAAGTCATGCAGATGGTCGCACGTTAGGTGTTGATGCAACACCAACATTTTTCATTATAGATGAAAATAATGAAGCGCTAAAAATTGTTGGAGCACAGCGATATGATGTTTTCCAAGAAGTGTTTGATTCTTTACTCCAATAGTGATAATTTTTGGAAAAATCACTTATGATCTAAAAATTTGTTAATAAGATCTGAAAAAATTAACAGGAAATGTATATATTCTAAGTTAGAAAGGCTAGCTCATGGCAGCAGGTATAGATGACATTTCTATTTACATTCCTAGGCTTTATCTTGATGCAGCTGATTTTGCTAAAGCCCGTGGTTTAGATCCTGGAAAATTAGAACGTGGGTTAGGAATTGGTCAGATGGCAATTGTTGATACAAATCAAGATCCTGCATGTCTTGCTGCTAATGCTTGTTTGAAAGTTATGCAAAAAAATAAACTAACACCTGATAAAATTGGAAGGCTTTATGTCGCCACTGAATCGTCATTCGATGAATCAAAAGCAATGAATTCGTATGTTATAGGAATGCTAGAACAAGTTTATGGTAAAGACACTTTTGGTCATTGTGGTGGTATTGAATGTAAATTTGCATGTGTTAGTGGTTCATATGCATTATATGATAATACTAATTGGATTAGAGCTGGTGAAGCTGAAGATAAGTACGCATTAGTAGTTGTTTCAGATATTGCAAAATATGACTTAGGTTCAAGTGGTGAAGTAACACAGGGTGCTGGTGCTGTAGCAATGTTATTGAATAATACACCACGATTGTTATCATTTGATCCTAAAGTTACATCGACATCAATCAAAAATGAATATGACTTTTACAGACCATTTGGGAAGGAAACACCAATTGTGCACGGGCAATATTCAAATCTTCTTTATCTAATTCAAGTAAAAAATGCACTAATTGATTACAAAAAGAAAGTGAAGGAAACAGGATTAATTAAACTCAAAGAAGGAGAAACCATTCTTGATCATGTTGATTATCTAAACATGCATCTCCCATACAGTAACATGGGTAAAAAAGCACTTGCTTATCTTGTCAGACATGAATGGAGAACTTTACCAAGATGGAAAGAAATTATTGATGAAGTAGGAATGGAAGAGCCAATTCCAAAGGATCCACGTGGAACAATTGAATCAGTTCTTGAGGATGCCGATTTTATGGCAAAAGATCATCAATTCACAAAATTATTTACAAATACAGAAAAATATGTTGAACTTTATGAATCAAAGCTTGCTAGTTCATTAATAGCATCTAAAATGATTGGCAATCTCTATACTGCATCATTATATCTTGGATTTAGAAGCAGTTTAGAATTTGAATATCAAAAAGGAGTTGATTTGAACGGAAAGCGTGTAGGATTTTGTTCTTATGGAAGTGGGGCCAGTGCTATGATCTTTAGCGGTGTAATACAACCTGAATATGCACAAATTGTAAAAGATATGAATTTGGAAGAAGAACTTGGGCCTAGAACTAAACTATCTTTAGATGAATATGAAGAACTTCATGAAAACAAGCGTACACATGAAGAGAATATTCGTTCAGCAAACAAGGAATTTGTTATAGTTGATGTAAAAACATCAAATGAAAGTAAAGGCGAACGTCATTACGCTTTTGTTGATTAAATCTGATGAGTGAAAGTTCACCCATTAAAGATACATTATACGCAAAGATAGTGGATATCGGACAAGAACAAATACACCAATTATTGTTAAACGCTAAGTTTTCAGAATTATTTGAAAAAATTTATGGATCAGTTATTGGAAGTGTACAGAATATAGAAGAATATGAAAAACATGGGGCATTAGCAGAGAGCCTAACACATTATCTGTTTACAGAGATGTTAATTCCTAGTCAACGAAAAATTACTTTTAAAAATATAGAACTAGACATGATAATTCCAAATAGCGAAGAATTAGAAAAAAATAGCAATAATACGATAATAATATTTTTTGTTAAAACATCCAATATTAAAGAAATAAAACAAAGAATTCAAAATATAAAGAAAATTCAGAAAGAGGATCTAAACATATGGGTTATTTCAAAAGATCACATTGAAATCCCACAATCTACGTATATAACAGAAAAAGAGTCATTTGCTAAATTTTTGAAAGATGCTCAAAATTTTATTAAAACAAAGAAGATGAATAAACTAAATATTTTCAAGACCAAGGTTTGACATATCAACAAAATTTGGAAAATTTTCAACATACGATTCAATAGTAAATGAATGATTATATGGAATTGCACCAAAAACTTCATGTCCAGTTAGACCAAATATTTGATGCTTCAAATTAGTTAAGTCATACCCGTCAGAGATATTTTGGTTTATCAAAAATCCTTTTATATTCAATTTTTTTTGTTGTATATGCTCATATGTCAACATGAAATGATTCACAGTACCAATTTTAGAACCAGTTACAATGAATGAACTCAATTGTAAATCAGAAATCAAATCAGAAACAAAATAATTTTTAGATATAGGAGTCATAATTCCACCGATTCCTTCTACAATCACAACATCATGTGTTGAAGCAAGTTGTTTGTATGATCCAATTACCTTGGAAATATCAATTTCAAGATTAAGTTGTTTAGATGCATCATATGGTGAAGTGGGAATTTCAAAATAATATGGGTTTACAAGATCAACAGAATCTTTTACTTCCGAATATTTCATTAAAATTTTAACATCCTCGGATACAGAATCATGTGTTGCCTTGTAACCAGATGCAAAAGGTTTCATCACACCAACATCTATATCAATATCACGAAGATGTTTAGCTATTGAAGCACTGACACATGTTTTCCCAACATCAGTATCAGTTCCAGTAACAAAAAAAGAGTTCATTATAATTTCCTAGATATTGATTTGATTGTTGATATTGTTCCATCAATTAGAAAGTTAAGATCTTTTTGAGATATCGCTAATGGAGGAACGAGCATTATGGTGTTTCCAAGCGTTCGGAAATAGATTTTATGTTTTCTACCTTCTTCAAACACTAATTTGTTAATGGATGTTTTAGGTGAAATAGGTTTGTTTGAGTTTTTGTTTTGAACAAGATCAATTCCCATAACCATTCCTTTATTACGAATTTCCCCCACAATATCTAAATTAGAAATATCATTAATTCTATTTTCAAAAATTTTAGATGTTTTTTGAATTTTTTTAATTAGATTATATTTTTCATATAATTCAATATTTTTTAGAGATAATGCAGCAGCTGTGGGATTTCCAGTATAGGTATGACCATGAAAAAGATGTTTGAATTCAGAGAACTTACCAAGAAAAGAATTGTAAATTTTCTTTGTGGTTAAGGTTGCAGCAAATGTTTGATACCCTCCAGTAAGCATTTTTCCAAATGAAACAATATCAGGAACAGAGTTTTGTGATTGATATTCAATCATAGATCCTAGTCTACCAAAACCAGTTGCAATTTCATCTAAGACAAACAAAACATCATTTTTTTTGCATATTTGAGATACCTTTTTTTGGAAAGTTTTGGGATAAATTATTACACCACCAGCCATTTGTGCACCACTTTCCATAACAAATGCAGCGATAGAGTTATCTTTTTTTAGTTTATCTTCAATTTTTGATAGACAATATTCTTCATATTCCTTAGAAGAAATTTTTTTGTGAGTCCCAGTAGATGTAGTTCTTGGAACAGGAAATTGTATGGTTGAAAATAATTTTGAACGGAATTTTGAGAAAAATTCAGGCACATATCCTACTGACATTGCACCAAATGTATCACCATGATATCCATTTTTTAGAGTGGCAATATTCGTTTTTTTATCTTCTCCCACATTATTCCAGTATTGCAATGCAATTTTTATAGCAACTTCCATGGCAGTTGAGCCATTATCAGAAAAAAAAACTTGAGTCATGTTTGGAGACAATTTTATTAATTTTTTAGCAAGTAATTCAGAGGGTTCATTTGTAAGATTGAATAATGATGTATGTTGAAGTTTTTTTGTTTGCTTAATGATTACATCAACCAATTCTTTTTTGGAATGCCCCCAAACATTACACCACATACTTGCAACACCATCAAGTAACCTATTCCCATTTTCATCAATCAACCACATTCCTTCACCACGAATAATTTTTGGGAATTTATTCCATTCTGACATCTGTGTATTTGGATGCCACAAATAATTCTGGTTTTTCATTACTGCACAAATATTATTCATTACTAATAATAGTTAACCACAGCAAATGTGTTGGTTAACGCTTAATTATGCATAAAAATTAAAAAAATTAATGCATGAAAAACGTGGAATGATACTAAAACATCGTAATGATGTTGTAAATGGCAAAAAAATAACTAATGCTATAGCATCTGAATTATTTAATATCAATGATGAACTTCTTCTAGATTTATCTGATGCAGCTAATTATGTAACAAGGCATTTTTATGGTTCAAAAGTTGATATTGAAGAATTAGCAAATATTAAAAAAAATTTTTGTAGTGAGGATTGTACATTTTGTTCGCAATCAGCATTTTTTAACACAGAAATCACTGGATATGAGCTTCCACCGCCAGAAAAAATTGTTGAACAAGCATTAAATGCAAAAAATGATGGTGCTGGTTCATTTTGTCTTGTTGCTGCATGGAGAGAACCTAGTGGATCTGATTTTGAAAAAGTTTGTACAATTATTGATGAGATCAATAAAAAAGTTGGAATTTCAGTTGAATGCAGCCTTGGATTTTTAACTGCTGAACAAGCTGAAAAACTAAAAAAACTTCAAGTAAAACGATATAATCACAATCTTGAGACATCACGTAGTAAATTTCCAGAAATTTGTACAACTCATACATATGATGATAGAATTAAAACACTAAAAATTGCCAGAAATGCTGGTTTAGAGCTTTGCACTGGTGGAATAATTGGTCTTGGTGAAACCAGAAAACAGCGTGAAGAATTAATTCTTGAAATTTCGGAACTGGAACCTGAAGAAGTCACTGTAAACATGTTGGTCCCAATGCCAGGAACACCATTGGAACTTCAAACAAAGTTAGATATAACAGAAATTTTAAGGGTATTTAGTACTCTAAGATTTCTTTTACCAAAATCAATAATCAAAATTTCTGGTGGGCGTGAAGTTAATCTGAATGATAATGGTCAAAAACTACTGCTTAGTGGGGCAAATGGAATAATTAGTGCTGGATATCTAACAATGAGCGGGAATACAGTGAAAAAAGACACTGAAATGATTAATGAGATAAATCTTGAAACATAAGTTTGAATACATCAATTCGGAATTAAACGAAATTAAAAAACATAATTTATACCGAAAAATGTATGATAGTAAAATTAATGATGCATACATTACTATTAATTCAAAAATTCTTATCAATCTATGTTCAAATGATTATTTAGGTATAACACAACCAAAAACTTCAAACATACAAAATCAGTCTAGTTCCCGTTTAGTTTCTGGCAATGATAAGTCATTTAGAACACTTGAAAAGAAATTATCGAAGCATAAATCACAAGAATCTGCACTAATATTTCCTACTGGATACATGACAAATATTGGTGTTATATCTACAATTATTGGAAAAAATGATCTTGTACTAAGTGATAAACTAAATCATGCAAGTCTTATTGAGGCATGCAAGCTAACAAATACAAAATTATCAATTTTTAATCATAATGATACAGTTGATTTAGCTCATAAAATAAAAATCAAGTCTAAACGAAAATTCATAATCACAGAGGGTGTATTTAGTATGGATGGTGATTTTTCTAATCTCGATGAAATTACAGAAATAGCTCAAAAAAATAATGCTGTAATTATACTTGATGATGCACACGGTGATTTTGTTATGGGTAGAGATGGTAAGGGAACTGCAAATCATTTGGGTGTTTCAAAAAAAATAGATGTATACATTAGTAGTTTAAGTAAGGGCTTGGGATCATTTGGTGGTTATGTTGCATCCAAGAAAAATGTAGTAGAATTATGTATTAACAAATCAAAACCATTCATCTATACATCAGCATTACCAGGAATATTGATTTCTGATGCAACAAAAAGATTTGAATCAAAAAGAGAAAGAAATAGGAAAAAATTATGGAAAAATATTAAAAAATTTTCCAATGGATTGAAAAAAATAGGGTTAAACGTCGATTCTGATTCACAAATATTTCCTATCATAATTGGAAACGAAAAAACAACAATGGAGTTTGGTCAATATCTTTTTAAAAATGGGATTTTTGCACAGCCAATAAGATATCCAACAGTATCACGAAATCATGCAAGAATTAGAATTTCAATTACTGCTAGACTTACAGATGAACAAATAGAAAAATCATTGTCAGTATTAGAAAATGCAAAAAATAAATTCACGGTAAATAATTAACGGCCAATATCAAATGCTAAACAACCAATTGCCTTATTTGGGCAACCAACAAAAAATGCTATTCCAATAGCAATACCTAAAAATATTCCAACCGCAATAAGTCGCTTATTCATACTAAAATAAAAAATAGCCAGATAATAAGGACTTATGTCGTTACAGCGGTCAAAATCATGGTTGAATTTAGGCACATAAAAAATTTCGATCCAATTAGATCAAATTTTTTTAGTTAAGCCACAAAATGCAGATTTTTTGAATTAATTTAGAAAATGGGTAGTATAATGAATAATTGGCAGGGGATTAAAAATGGAATGAATTTGTCACAAAAATTCTTGGATAAAATTAAGCCAGAATATGCATTAAAAAATAAAATTAATGGAGCTGAAAAACAAATGGAATCTCAAATATTACGACTTGATCAGGCACATAATAAATTAAAACGAAATCATGACAATATTTTTAAAAAAATTGTTGAAGCACAACAAACACATGATGAATCAAAAGCAAGGACATATGCAATAGAATTAGTAGAAATTAAAAAAATAAAAAATAAAATTAGTGAGGCAAAATTAGCAATGGAACAAATTAAACTTAGACTTGGTACTGTTTCTGAATTAGGCGACATTGTAGTTACGTTAAGCCCATGCATGTCACTGATCAAGGGTCTAGCACCATCCATTTCTGGATTAATGCCAGAAATGCATTCATCAATGCAAGATTTAACAAATATGTTTGGTGATTTATTGACAGACTCATCTCTATCATCTCAAACTATGGTACCAACATATCAAGGAAATACAGAAACAAATGCAATATTACAAGAAGCACACGATGTACTTGAGGGAAGAGTAAAAACAGCTATACCAGAACCACCAAGTACGTCATTACAACATACATCACCTAAAAAAGAATCTATGATTTAGATTTCTTTTTACTAATTAATATCAATGACTTTTTAATTCTGGAAATTGTTGGGTAACTATAACCACGTCGACGATAATTAGCAATCATCATTTTCCAGTTTTTTAATCTCCATTGTGCTTGTTCAACAGTCACAGAATGAATTTCCTTTTGTAAAATACTCTTTCTGCCAACTTTAAGAGTTCCTGCATCTTTTGCAACCCATCTATTACTAGCAAATTTTAAACCAGATAATATTTCTGATAGTGGTACATCCTTAAAATAACTTCTTAATTTTTTAATTTGATTATCTGTTGGTTGCTCAGTGAGCTTCAGATTAATTTCAAATTCATCCATATACAATAGTTTATTTTATTCATTAAAAAAGTATCAAGTCATAAAATATGATCTGTGTTTATTTATGATAATTTAACAATTTAACTTCAAATTACCATTACAAACCAAATTAAGAACAGTTGGAATAAAGAATGCAGCTATGAATACACCAAGTGATATGACAATCACACGTTGAATTATTCGCATAAGTGGTTTTGTTACAACTAAACTTAAATTAAACTTTCTGAGTTTGTCAATTGAATTGATGCCAGCACAACAGGGCTATGATCGAGCAATTACTGTTTTTTCCCCAGATGGTAGATTATATCAAGTCGAATATGCTATTGAGACAGTAAAACGTGGAACAATTGCGCTTGGTATCAAAACAAATGATGGTATCATATTTGCTGCAGATGAAAGACCACGCAAATTACAAATAATTGAAGAACCACAAAAATTATTCAAAGTTGATCAGCATATTGGAATAGCCGCAGCAGGATACATACCAGATGCACGTAATCAAGTAGATGATGCTAGATTCTTTTCACAGAGTAGTAAACTGGTTTATGATGAACCAGTAACTGTTGAGATAGTTGCAAAACATATTGCTGATCAATGTCAACATTATACACAATATGCTGGTGCTAGACCAATTGGTGTTGCATTAATTATAGGTGGAGTAGATCAAAATGGTAATTCATTGTTTTTAACTGACCCAAGTGGAACATATGTTCCGTATGATGCAGTTGCAATTGGTGCTGACTCGGATAAAGTAACTGAATTTTTAATAAAAAACTATAAGCAGCAAATGACACTTGAAGAATCAAAAGTATTAGCTGCAGCATCAATTATGTTAGTTAACGAAGATAATGAAAATAATGAAAGTATTACAATTTCAGAAATTAAATCTGATACTAAACAATTTGTTAACATGAATAATAATGATATTAAAAAAATTATAGAAACTGCAAAACAAAAATACCAAGCTTAAAAAAATAATAGAATAGTTTTATAATATCTTGAGTAGTGTGATTGATTGAATTTATCTATTGCAATACCTGACTCAACATTACAAGATGAATCAACTCTTTTACATAAAACAAAAAAAGTATCAATAATTGCACGATCTTGTGCGATATTCAAAGTGAATCAAATTTTTATCTACAAAGACAAGGGTGAAAATAGAAACGATTCAATACTTTTATCAACATTATTAAAATATTTAGAAACACCACAATACTTTCGCAAACAACTTTTCCCAAAATCACAACTACTAAATTATGCTGGCGTATTACAACCACTAAATATTCCTAATCATCTTGTAACATCAAATAAAAAATTAATACAAAAAGATGATTTGCGTGATGGATTAATAATAAATCACAAAGGGAAAAAATTTGTTGATATTGGTATAAACAGACTTGTTCCATACTTTGGAAAAGTTAAACCAGGAACTCGCATCGCTGTAAAAATCATAAAAGCACAACCAGAATTTACAATTAAAGAAATTCCAAGAGAAGATGTGAGGGATTATTGGGGATACAAAGTAAAAGAACGAGGAAACCTGTTTTCGATCCTATCTGCTTGGTCTGGTAAAATAATTCTAACTTCAAAAAAAGGCAAAGTCTTTACTACACATAACATGGAAAAATTTGTCAATACGCATGATTCCATGCTTCTTGTATTTGGAACTACAAACAAAGGAATTCATGAAATTTTGGGTGAAAATATTAAGAAAATACAAAACTCAAGGATCTATAATTTTTTCCCAAATCAATCCACACAAACAGTTCGTCTTGAAGAAGCAATATTAGGAGTGTTATCAATAATTAATTCTTATAATCACACAAAATCTTAATTGGTATAAACATGTCAAAAAAGAAATTTTTGATCTTAGCAATAATTGTTGGTTGTATAGGAGTTTCAGTAGGTGGTTATACAATTTTTATGACAATTAGTGATATAATAAAACCATAAGATCACTAAAATAAAAAACATGATTAAATTGTTAGTAAGTATATAATGGGCTAACAACTTTTTTCGTTTGTTATGGGTCATAGAAGACACAGTGCACCACGTAGAGGTAGTCTTGCATACCTTCCTAGAGGTAGAGCTAAAAGTATGGAAGCTCGAATCAGGGCATGGCCAAAAATAGATTCCGATGAACCAAAAATACTAGGTTATGCTGGATTCAAGGCTGGTTGCGTGCAAGTAGTTAGTATAGATGATCGTGAAAAAACACCAAACCATGGAAAACAACTTGTTAGTTTAGGTACAGTTATTGTAACACCACCTAATCTTATCGCAGGGATTAGATGTTACTCAAAGAATACAAATGGAAAACATGTATACTCTGATTTTTATGCAAAAAATTTACCAAAAAATATCTCACATCTGGTTAAATCTAAAGATGAGGAAACAATTCCAGAATATTCAGAGAGTGATTTTAAAAAAATTATAGAAGTGTATGGTCTTATTGCAGTAATTCCAAAAAACTCTGGTCTAGAACAAAAGAAACCATATCTATTTGAAGCACTAGTTAGTGGCGGGGATAGCAAAAAACAATTTGAATTTATGAAAGAACTACTAGGTAAAGAAATTAAAATAAACCAAGTCTTTGAAGCTGGTTCTGCTGTTGATACAGCTGCAATTACTAAAGGTAAGGGATGGGAAGGACCAATCACAAGATGGGGAGTGAAGAAAAAACAACATAAATCAAGAAAAAGTGTTAGGGAAGTAGGTTCACTTGGTCCTATATCACCACAATATGTAATGTATACTGTACCAAGAGCTGGTCAACGCGGTCTTCATCAACGAGTAGAATATAACAAAAGAATTATGATAATGGATAATACTGAAAATATAAAATATGAAATAAATCCAAAAGGTGGTTTCAAACACTTTGGTAATGTCAATGGAGATTTCATTGTGTTACGTGGTTCAGTTCCTGGAACGTATAAACGTCTAATTAAATTAAGAACTCAAATACGTAATTCTCCATCAAAAATAACTAAACCAAATATTTTAGAGGTTGTTGTTTAATGAAAGTTTCAGCGTTTAACCTAAGTGGAACAAAAGAAAACGAAGTGGAATTACCACTAGTATTCTCAACTCCGTTTAGAAGTGATTTAATCGTTAAGGCATTCACTAATCTTAACTCACACAAATTCCAACCACAAGGAAGACATCCTACTGCTGGAATGGATGTTGTTGCAAGATCAAATGATCCACCAACTGGTCAAGGAAGATCAAGAATAGCTAAAATGCGTGGAGGTGGTGGCGGACGTCAGGGTGAAGCAGGTGGTGTTGCATCAGTAAAGGGCGGACGACAAGCTCATCCACCTAAAGTGCAAAAAGTAATTTTTAAGAAATTAAATAAAAAAGAAAATAAACTTGCATTATGTTCTGCAATAGCTGCAACACAATCAAAAGAAATTATTGAATCACGTGGGCATAAAATTGGAAAACTAAAAACATTTCCTATTGTTATATCAGACGACATAGAATCAGTGACAAAAACTAAAGAAGTTTTGAAAATATTAGATTCACTGCATTTAATGGAAGACGTTGATAGATTAAAATCACGTAGAATTAGAACTGGTAAATCTGCACTTAGAGGTAGAGGAAAAAAAATTGGTAAAAGCGTATTGTTTGTTGTATCAAACTCAAAAAAACTTTCACATGCATGTGGTTCAATTCCTGGTGTTGATGTACAAGCATCTAAAAATTTGAGTGTACTAGACTTAGCTCCTGGCGGTGCACCTATTCGTCTAGTTGTATATTCAAAAAGTGCACTACAAGAGATTGAAAAAATAAAATCACCTCATTTAGAATTATTGGTGAATGTTGTATGAAAGTTGAGCTAGCAAATAAAATCATTTTGCATCCCTATATCACGGAAAAAACATTTGAATTAGTAGAAACTCAAAAAAAGATATGTTTTATCGTTGAGAGAACATCTTCAAAATCGGCAATAAAAACTGCAATAAACACACTTTATGAACAAAAAGCAATAGCAGTCAATACTGCAAGAACAATTTACGGGAAGAAAGCATTTGTGGAATTTGAAACTGTCGATGTCGCACGGGATTTGGCTACTAAAATAGGAATGCTATAATATGGAACGAAAAATGACTTTAACAGAATGGTGATAATAACAGTTGGTTAAACAATTTACATATCGTGGACTATCTCAAAAAGAACTAGAAAGTTTGCCATTAGGTAAATTACTTGAATTATTTCCTGCACGTGCCAGACGATCACTAACACGTGGCATAAATGATGGTAAAAGAAAATTAATTGAAGAAATTAAGGCTGCAAAAGAGGGCACTCTAAAAAATCCTATTAATACACACCTTCGTGATGTTCTTATTTTACCAACTATGGTTGGTGTTACTGTAAATGTTTTTTCCGGCAAGGAATTTCGTCCAGTGACCATTACAACTGAAATGATTGGTCATTATTTAGGAGAATATGTCATTACGAATAAACGTGTAAATCATGGTGCGCCAGGTGTTGGTGCATCACGATCTAGCTTGTATGTACCACTAAAGTGAGAAATATGCCTAAACGTTATTATTCATTTCAAAATTTTGATAACACGAAACATGTTCGTGCTGCTATAAGAGAAAAACCAATATCACATAAACATGCAAGAGAAATTTCTCTAGCAATTCATGGTCTATCTATTGAAAAAGCTAGAGATTATTTACTTGATGTAACAAATTTTAAGCGAAGTATTCCATTCAAAAGATACAAAAATCAAGTTGGGCATAAATCTGATCCAGGAACAATGTCAGGTCGATATCCACAAAAGGCTGCAACAGAGATTCTAAAATTATTAGATAATTTAGAATCAAATGCTGAATACAAAGGAATGGATTTAGATAGACTAAAAATAATCAATGCAACTGTGCATAAAGGTAGATTACTTAAAAGATTCATACCACGTGCAATGGGTAGATCATCAGCTAAAAACAATGCATTAATTCATGTAGAAATTGTTGCACAGGAGAGATAGAATATGACACAAGTAAAAAATGTAATTAAAGATAATTATAATATGATGTTGCTTAATGATTTCCTACGGGAAAAAATTAAGGATGCAGGATTTAATGGCATGGAAATTTCAAAAACTCCTACAGGAACAAAAATTGTACTACATGTTACTAGACCAGGAATTGTAATAGGTAGAAAAGGTACAGGTATCAAAGAATTAACAGAAAAAATTCAAACCGATTTTGGATATAAAAATCCACAAATTTCAGTAGAAGAAGTTCAAAAACCAGAATTATCACCTAGTGTAATGTGTAACAGAATGGCTTCACATATTGAACGCGGAACAGCATTTAGGAGAGCAACTATGTGGACAATGAATCAAATTATGGAAGCTGGTGCAATGGGTGTACAGATAACAATTTCAGGAAAATTACGAGGAGATCGTTCTGCATTTGAAAAACATACACAAGGTGTTCTACCAAGAGCTGGAAATTATGCAAAAAATATAGTTACTGAAGATATTGTTCATACAGAAACACCAATGGGTTTAATCGGAATTAGAATTAGAATTGCTAAGAAAGAAAAGATTATCCCAGAATTTGAGCATGATAAAGAAAAATCTGTTGCTACGGAAGATATTGATGAATCGAAGGAGAAGAAAATAGTTGCAAAAACTGAATCCGAACACATAAAAATTGAAGAAGAAAAAATGAAAACTCTTGAAACTTTGGAGGAAGAAGAGGCGAAATTAAAATAATGGCTCATTTAAAAAATAAAACAATTAGAGAGTTCAATGAAAAGGATCTAGATGATAGATTAAAACAAGTACGTAGTGAACTGTTCAAATTACGAATAGAATCTAGAAAAGGAACATTACGTAAAGAAAGTGGGAAACTTAAGCCCCTTAGAAAAGACATTGCAAGAATATTAACTAGAATGAATGAGATGAAAAGAAAATGACACGAAATATTGGATTACCAATAAAGGAATCAAAGAAAAAAATAGAAGAAAATGAAAAAAATAATCCATTTAATGGAACGTTGTCAATACGTGGTAAAATATTTGAGGGAATTGTGATTAATGCAAAGGCAAATGGAACTGTTGTAATTCAAAAGGAGTCACCAATTTATTTCAAGAAATTTAAAAGATTTGGAAGAAGTAAAAACAAAATACATGCACATGTTCCTTCGAACATTAATGTAGAGGAAGGAGATTATGTTATAGCTGCTGAATGTAGACCTATTTCAAAATCAGTTTCTTTTGTAGTTGTTGAGGTAAGAACATAATGTCACAGGGAAAAAGTCGTGGAAAAGCTGCTAAGGGAGTTGTGGAATTTAGACCATATGTTACAAGAGTTATTCCCGTTGGAGCACAGATTGTATGTGCTGATAATTCTGGAGCTAAAATCTTAGAAGTTGTTAATGTACATAAATACAAAACAAGATTATCAAGATTGCCTGCTGCTGCAGTAGGAGATTTTTGTAATGTAGTTGTAAAAAAGGGACCTGCAGAATTAAGAAAGCAAATACACGGTGCAGTAATTATCAGACAAAAATATGCTATTAGAAGATTGAATGGAGTAAGAGTATCATTTGAAGATAATGCTGCAGTTATAATTACTGCAGAGGGAGAACTTAAAGGAACTGACATTAAAGGACCAGTAGCTGTAGAAGCATCTGAAAAATGGCCAAGAATAGCTAACCTGGCATCAATGGTGGTATGAATGAAACCAACAAAAATTAGGAATAATCAAAAATATCGTGCTTCTAATCAAGTTATCAGTAAACAAATTGCTGCACCAATAACAAAAGAACTTCGTAAAAAATATTCACGACGTAATGCTAGGATCATGATTGATGATACAGTCAAAGTAATACGTGGAGAATACAAAGGAATTACTGGTAAAGTAAGTAAAGTTTCGACTGAAAATAATACTATTGCAATAGAGGGAAATAAAAAAGAGAAACTAAAGGGTGATAAAATTGATATTTACATTCATACAACGAACGTAATCATTACTGCATTAAATACTGATGATAAATGGCGTCTTAAAATATTAGAAAAAAAATCAAAATCAAAAATTAAATCAATGAAGGAAGAATCAAAAAAGAAGGAAGAAAATAAAAAGAAAGAAGAAACAAAACAAATAGATAAAAAGAAAATTAAAAATAAAAATGGTGATAAATAATGGGTACGATAGCTGGAAGTAAAAAATTAAAGAGACAAATGTCTCCAATGTTTTGGAAAATAAATAGAAAGGACAAAAGATTTGTTATTACTGTAAGACCTGGATCACATCCAAAAAATAATTCTATACCATCAGCAGTATTATTGCGTGACACATTAAACATTGTTGATACCTTAAGAGAGGCGAAATCATCGATATATGGAGGTAAAGTAAAAGTTGACGGTGTTATACAAAAATCACTGCATCATTCAATTGGTTTAATGGACGTAGTTGAATTAGAGAATACTAGTAACATATACAGATTGGTCCCAAAAAATGGGCGGATACTTTTCCCAATAAAAATTAATGAAAATGAAAAATCTAAAAAACTTGTTATGGTAAAAAGTAAAACAAGTATTAGTGGTGGAAAAACACAATTAGGATTTCATGATGGAAGGACGATCATTACAGATACAAGTGTTAATGTTGGTGATACTTGTTTATTACAAATCCCAGAACAAAAAATTTTAGATGTAATTAAATTTGAAAAAAATTCTCAAGTAATTATAATAAAAGGAACTAACGCTGGTCGTGTTGGGACTATAAATGAAATAAAAGAGGGTACATTCACTCTACCAAAAAGAATAAGCCTTCTTATTGATGACAATACCGTTGAAATTCCTGCTCAGATTACAATGGCTATAGGTAAAGAAAAACCAATAATACAAATAGAATAGAAAAATGTCGCAACAAACTGAAAATTCAATGAAAAAAATCTTTCTTTCTAAGGTTGTATTAAACATGGGAGTTGGAAAATCTGGTGAACCAATAGAAGTAGGAAAAAAAACATTATCGCAAATAACTGGAAAAAAACCAAACACACGTAATGCCAAAAAATCACAAAGAGATTGGGGAGTGAGAAAAGGTGAACCAATTGGTGTTGCTGTTACTGTTAGAGATAATGATGCGATAGAATTATTGAAAAGACTTCTGATTACAAAAGACAATAAAATTAGTGGACGTTCAATTGATAACGAGGGAAATATATCATTTGGTATAAAGGAACACATAGACATACCTGGAATAAAATATGACCCAAAAATAGGAATTCTTGGTTTGGAAGTGTCAGTATCACTTGCTAGATCTGGATTTAACATTAAGGTCAGAAGCCAACAAAAATCAAAAGTTGGTAAGAATCATAGAATATCAAAGGATGATACAATTAAATTTTTAACTGAAAATTTTGGGGTGCAAGTTGTATAATGGTTAAAGATAGATCATTCGGTGACCGTGGAACTGGTTTTACACCAAGAAAGAAAAAAGAATTTGGTAGAGGTTCTAGATGGTGTAAAAGATGTGGTGATTATACAGCACTAATTCAAAAATATGATTTACATTTATGCAGACGATGTTTTAGAGAGGTAGCAAGTTCTTTAGGATTTAGAAAAAACGGATAGATGAATAATGGCAACAAGTAACGTTCTAGCAAATTTATTTACTACATTGTTTAATACGGAAGACCGAAGAAAAGGTAGTTGTGTTATTGTACCAACATCAAAACTTGGATTTGAAGTGTTGCAAACTCTAAAAAATGAAGGATATATTGGTGAATTTGAACGTGTTGAAGATAAGCGTGGTGGAAAATTCAAAATTAATCTTTTAGCAAAAATTACTAAATGTGGAGCAATTACACCTAGATTCAAAGTAAAAAAGGATGAGTATAATACTTGGGAGCAGCAATTTCTTCCGTCATACAATAGAGGTATGTTACTTGTAACAACAAATCAGGGAGTTATGTCACATAAGGAAGCTGCAAATAAGGGAATTGGAGGATTTTTGATAGGTTATGTCTACTAAACAAATGGAAAAGTCTGCAACAGAAATTCAAATACCAGACAATGTTAAAGTTGATCTAAAGGGTAGTATGTTACATATTCAGGGACCATTAGGTAAAGTCTATAAAAATTTTAAAAAAATACCGGTTAGTATTGAGGTAAATGATAATAAAATATTGCTTAAACAAACGGGTCAGCGTAAAAAATATTATTCTATACTTAATACATCTAAATCTATAATTCAAACTCTTTGTTCTGGTGTTGTAGATGGCTTCACAATTAAAATGAAAATAGTCTATTCGCATTTCCCAATAACAGTTAAAGTAGAAGGAAAAAAGATTTTAATTGAAAATTTTCAGGGAGAAAGAGCACCAAGAGTTTCGATGATAAAAGGTGAGACAAAAGTTAATGTCAAAGGAGATGATGTCATAATAACAGGACATGTTTTAACTGATGTCTCACAGACAGCTGCAAATATTCAATTAAAATCTAAAGTGAAGAATAAAGATCACCGTGTATTTCTTGATGGAATTTATAGATATTTTAAATCAGAACAAATTGAAAAATAAGACGATTTATCGTTTTTTTGGCTGATCATAAGGATTAAATCGCTTTTGACGAGGTAAACAACTATGCCGCCCTAGCTCAGCGTGGTAGAGCGTTCGACTGTTAATCGATTGGTCATCAGTTCAAGTCTGATGGGCGGCGCCTAATGTTTCTAAATTCGAATTTAGAAACATTGATCGATTGAGACCAAATAGTGTATGTAATTAGACTGTAACGATCTAATAGATGATCGCATATTAGTAATAATGCAGGAGGATTACAATGGCCAGAACTAAAAGGGCTAATCGTTATTGTGTTGATTGTGGTTCAAGGCTAGTTTACTACCCACGATTATCTAATCCAAAGGCACCAAATGATTATAGAGTATTAGTTTATGCCTGTCCAGATTGTAGTAGTGATTTTGATCGACCAAAAATGTTCTCAATAAAGAGAAACCAGGTTGAAAATCCCCTTGAAACAATAGAAATTGAGATAAAACAAGTTCAAAAACAACTTCAAAATAATCCAAAAAAATAGAAAATCATACATGACATTTGAAAGGAAGAGAAGTAATTGGTGGTACATGGTACCGATCTTTTTAGGAGTAATTGGTGGGATAATTGCATATTTTGCAATAAGGAAAGATGATCGTGAAAAGGCAAAAAAATGTGTTTATCTAGGTCTAATATTAGGTGCTATACAGATATTTCTTCAGCTAACATTTATAGAAATTCCTGAATTTGGGGAACAAGTTGTAAACATCTAAAAATCTCCAAAATAATACATTTTGAACAAATTTACCAATTCGTGCGTAAATGTTCAACCCCACCAATAGATCATATGATTTACGAATAACATGATTTTATCAAAAATAGTGATTTTGGTGGGGGGTTGAGCACTTGCTCGTAAATATGCGAGCCAATGGCTAAAAGACCATGATACCATACTAACAAACCGATCATCATTTTTTACTAGGCATGAATGCTCAACCCCCCTTTTTGATAAAAAATGTGATCGAAAAGCAAAATCTTGTCAAAAAAAGACAGTAATTAAGCAAAAAGTGGTGACTAACTTCACATAAAACACAATGTCTTAGGGGACAATTAATGGCAACATCTAAAGCAAAACGTAGTGCTGCTGCTAAAAAGGCTGCACGTACGAGAAAAAGAAACGCTGCCGCTAAAGCCGCTAAAAGATCAGCAGCTGCAAGACGAAGAAAACGAAAGGCAGCTGGTGGTAAGAAGAGAAAAGGCGGAGCCAAGAGAAAAGGCGGCGCTAAGAGAAGAACCGGAGCCAAGAGAAAAGGTGGCGCTAAGAAGAAAAAAGGCGGCGCTAAGAGAAAAGCTCCTAAGAGAAAAGGCGGCGCTAAGAAGCGAAAAAGAAGAAGATAAACAGTATCTTCAGTTGATTAGCCCCTTTTTATTTTTTTAATTAACTCAAGTAGACTTACTGTATTCGTGCGTAATGTTTCTAAATTCGAATTTAGAAATATTATATATGTTACCAGTCGTTCATGCTAATTTCATGTAATATGTTATTCATCGTTCATGCTAATTTCAGGTAATATGTATACATGTTCAGGCTCAATTTTGAAAATAATACGCTTTTCACCATGTCTCTTAAACGGATATTTTTCCAAACCCATGTATTTCTTAGCCAGTGTATCAGCGTGGGTATAATCATAATCTGGAATAATTTCTATGACCTTACCACGGATTGTAGTCATGTCAAGTGGATTATCATGTGCTACAACACAAACTGCGACACGAGAATCATGTAATACGTTTCTATGCTTTATTCTACCTTCAGCGGTATTAACCAATATATGATCATCCTGGTAATCTCCCCAAACGGGAGTGAGTTGTGGCGAACCATCCAAATTGATTGTTGCGATAAAAATAAGGTTTTTTTCGTGAAATAACCGTTCAACCTTTTGATCCATAATTAAGTTAAAAAAATCTAGTATTTATTCAAGTGTTATTTTTAGATCAATATGAAAATAGAGATACCGTTCACTGGTCACAAGAATATACTGTCATTACATGAAAAGACAATAGAAATCACTAAAGATAGCGAGTTGAGCGTTAATGGTGATTGTATTGTGGGTACAAATTCTAGTATAGCATGTATAGATCTACCAACAAAATTCAAAAAAAAGATACAAAACCCAAATACAGTTATTGAATTTACTATTGTGGCTGATAAACACTCATTTTCCATACATGGAAAAGGATCAGAAAAATTAACACTAAAGCATACAAACGATATAGTGCTGCGAAAAAGTGCATTCACATGCTCTAGAACTATCGCTATAAACTGTGATAAAGCTTCAGATGATATACCAAGGATGATGATAAAAAAACTTCAAAACCCAAAAACTAATGGAAAATTAATTATAGAAATAAAATAATTATTTCTTTTCTAGTAAATTAGTAAGTGATCTATTCATAATTTCCATAACTATGTAATTGTTATAGTTAATTTGTTGTATTTTTCGTGTTTTGGGAAAATTTTTTAGAATTGGACCAATCACCTTAGTAAGCTTTAATGTTGTTTTTGATATAATCTTTGAATAGTTTTCATCAAAATCTGATGGTAATGAAAAATCAAGTAGTTTAATAGATGAACCATAATATTTTGTTATTGCCCCTTGTGATTCTTCAATTTTAGTTATTTCAATTAGGCCAGAGTCCTTAAGAATTTCAATATGGTGTCGGATTGTTGTAAGCGATTTTTTATAACCAAGTTTTTTAAGTCTACGTCTTATTTGCTCAGCATTCAATTGCTTCTTATTCAATAATTCTACAATTTTTCCCCTAGTTGGTCTAGCAAGTGCATTAGATACATCATTATTTGCTGTAATCATTCTATCAATACTAATCTCCTTCTCCATCAATATTGCCATAATATACATTCAATTATATCATTAAAATGAAATTTTGTTTAAGTTTATTAACCATTTGCAATAATTTAGTAATACTACTAATATTATGATTACACTATGAATATATTAGTAGTGGTTATACGTCATAAAAATAAAAACTGAGCTAAAGGGTATGCCCAGTCAGCTTCTGATAAGCAGTAACATATCGTTGAGTCATTTTAGAAATTAAGTCAATAGGAATAGATGGAGCGAGAGGTTCATTACCACTTGATCGTGCATCATCAAATTTTTTCTGATAACCATTCTCAGTTAACCAATCACGTAAAAGTTGTTTATCATATGCTTGTTGTGTTTCACCAATTTTATACTCATCCTTCGGCCATAAACGGAATTCGTCTGGACCAATTGAATCAGCCAAAACTATTTCATTATTTAATTTTCCAAATTCTAATTTTAGATCAGCAAGAATAAAACCAGAATTATCTGCAATCTTAGCCATTGTTTCATAAATTTGAATTGATTTATCTGATAACCAATCATATTCATCATTAGTAACAAGCTTTTGTGAAACAGATTCTTCCTTACTAACCGGTACATCATGTGTTGATTTAGTTGTAGGATCAAAAATTGGTCTTGGTAATTTAGCACCAAGATCTGTTTTTACATCATTTTCTAGTGAAATTTTTCCGTTCTTCCAGCGTGAAACTAAACTACCATAAAAATAACCACGTACAACGCATTCAATCGGAAGCATGTTAATTCTTTTTACTACAATTTCTGTATCTGACTTTCTTTCCACAAAATGATTAGATACATCAAGTTTGTTAAACCAGTATTCAGCAAATTTACAAAGAACTTCTCCTTTTTTTGGTATCTCATCTTTAAACTTTACATCATATGCTGATACACGATCACTAAATTTGAAAAGTAGTAAATCATCTTCTAATTCGTAAACGTCTTTAACTTTACCAGATGTTAAGAATTTCAATTACTATCAGTATGTATTGATGTTATTTTATTATATGTAAATTAAGAGCCCATCATACCTGGCATTGCAATTGGTTCTCTATAGGCCTTGTAAATATCAATTCCTCCATCAGCGGTTACCCTTACAAATTGTAAACTATTCTCTTCTGGTGGTGATAGTATGATTGTTTTACCAGGTTTTAAAGTTGGAATTATATCTTTATCACCATCACCATAATCAATTATGATATTTGTCAAAGATTCACTGCCTGTATTTTGTATTGTTACACGAGCTAAAACAAAGAGACTCTGCATTTCTTTTGTAGGATCAACCATTATTGAATGATTAGAAGTTGTAGTAGAACCAGGAAATGCTATAGTAATTGCTAAAATAATAATAGCAGCAATAACACCAATTACAGATCCTATCAAAATATTTTTGCGTGATGAAATGTTTCTTTTGGGTTTTGCAGGAAGTGTCATTATACTTCTGTATGTATTGCTAGTCTATAAGGTTAAAATCAATCATAGAATTCTACAATATTAGTCATTTTTTTTGCCCCATCATTGATTGGAAATATTTCGTTAGTTTGTATATTCACTTGCCAAACATAATCCCTATTATCATCATATGTTTCAAAAGAAAAATTAACTTGGTAAATACCATTACCAACTTTCTCTTCCATATTTAATGCTGATATTTCTATAATTGTGTCACGATGCCCAAGAATATTTTCATTAGGGTATGCATTTTCAATTTGTAATATTATTGTGTCATACAAATTATATCCAGAATTATCAGGTCCTTGATATGATTTTACAATATTCCACGCAATATTTTGCTCGTCAGTTTCTAAATTTTCAACAAGACTTTTTTCCAAATCACTTGGCGCAATCATATCAGGTACAACAATTACAACAAATGCTACAGCACACATAAGATAGATGAAAGATCTCTTCTTTAGAAATTTTTTAAGATCAGATTCTTTTTCTTGTTTTTCACTATCTTCTGGTTCATTCTTTCTCTCCTTAACCATATTACAACTATTCTACATATACAATGCTAAAAAACCTAACTTGGAAAAAATTAGAATTACTGTTCACTTTCCCGAATTTTTTCAGCACATTCCTGCTGTTCTTGAAATGAATGCTCTCTAAGTGGTCTATGACAAATTTTACACAGTGGATCCTGTGGGTTACCAGGTTTTGGTGGATCGTTCATCAATTTTAGTTAATAATTATATCGCATAATACAAAATAAAGATA
>CACHDH010000009.1 GCA_902578515.1 uncultured marine group I thaumarchaeote
AAGCAAAACGAAAAGCGAAGGAAGAAAAGAGAAAGAAGATAGAAGCAAAACGAAAAGCGAAGGAAGAAAAGAGAAAGAAGATAGAAGCAAAACGAAAAGCGAAGGAAGAAAAGAGAAAGAAGATAGAAGCAAAACGAAAAGCGAAGGAAGAAAAGAGAAAGAAGATAGAAGCAAAACGAAAAGCGAAGGAAGAAAAGAGAAAGAAGATAGAAGCAAAACGAAAAGCGAAGGAAGAAAAGAGAAAGAAGATAGAAGCAAAACGAAAAGTGAAGGAAGAAAAGAGAAAGAAGATAGAAGCAAAACGAAAAGCGAAGGAAGAAAAGAGAAAGAAGATAGAAGAAGAAGCAAGAAAGAAGGCTGAAGAAGAAGAAAGAAAGAAGGCAGAGGAGGAAGCAAAAAGAACTTACGAAGAAGAGTTAGAAGAACAACTTACTGAGGAAGAGATTACTGGTTTTCAATTAGAGAAAACTGACATGGATAAGATGTGTAATAGGGTTTGTGAAATTATTGCTGGCTATGAAAACGACGGAATACTACAAAGTAATCTTTGGAAAAAATTGAAACTTTCGAGTAGAGATGGTTCACGATTGGCATTAAAACTGGAAAGAATGGGAATGATTACCAGGGAAAAGATTTTAGAAAAAGAAAGATGGACATACAAATTAATAATTAAAAAAATTCCAATTAGTACAAAATCGATAGAGAATGCACCATGTTTGACGTGTGAGGTTGAATCAAAATGTTCACTTGATGGTGAGATAAGTCCAAAAACCTGCCAGTTGATTGAAGATTGGGTTCTAGTAGAGTTGAAAAATAAATAAAATGAAATTAATTGATGCGAGAAAAGATCATTATAGAAAACTAGCCCATGAAGAGGGGTATAGAAGCAGGTCTTCCTATAAACTAAAAGAACTTCATAAATCATACAGAATAATTGGAGCTGGACATTACGTTTTAGATTTAGGTTGCGCACCCGGAGGATGGACACAAGTTGCTGTGCAACTGGCAGGAAACCAGGGAAAAGTCATGGGAGTTGATATATCTTATGTGGAAGAAATACCTGGTGCACACATAATAAAATCAGACATCTCCGACATTTCTGTTACTGAAGAAATTTTGTCGTTCTTTGGAAGAAAAATAAATACAGTCATCTGTGATCTTTCCCCACAGGTAAGTGGTAATTGGTCTGTAGATCATTCTAAACAAATCTCATTAAACTATACTGCCGCAAAAATCATGGATCAAGTTCTTGAAAAAAATGGAAACGCATTATTCAAAATATTTGACGGTGAATATTCAAATGAATTTTATGACTATATAAGAAAAAAATTTGCTAAGACTAAGCTGAAAAAACCCAAAGTTAGTAGAAAACAGAGCAGCGAATTGTATTGTACATGCCTTGGTTACAGAAACTAAAAATGGATAATTTGTACGCGTTGCTTTTAAGTAAATTTTTCCAACTAACTATATTCGAATAACAACATCAGACCATAGTTGTACCTTCGAATAGAGTCATCTTGGACTCCCAACTTTTGGGGGTCCTTTTTTTAATTTCTTAAAAACATCATAAGTGCAAAGATAGCCATGCCAACTGATGACCCAACACCTAATACAAAAATAATTTTATTTCCACTCAGAGCCATTATGTTTTCATTTTTTATAAATGAAAATTCCTTATATTCGTTCAAGCTTATTTCGCAATCAAATTATAATTAAAAAAAATTAACTCTAGCATTGGAAGCAATAAAAGTAGATTCACTCACAAAAAAATTTGGAGATTTTAAGGCTGTAGACAATATTTCCTTTCAGGTTGAGGAAGGGGAGATTTTCGGTTTCCTAGGACCAAATGGTGCAGGAAAAAGTACCACTATGATGATACTTACGACTTTATTGAAACCAACATCAGGCAATGTATTTGTAGGAGGCTATAACGTCATGCTAAATGCCAAAAAAGTGAGAGAAAAAATTGGTTATGTTCAACAGGAAATCAGTGTTGATGAATTTCTAACAGGCAGAGAAAATCTTTACCTACACGCACGAATAAATCAAATTCCCAGTAACCTGATCAAATCAAGAATAGATGATGTATTGGAGTTAGTTGAGCTTGGCGAAAAAAAAGATGATGCAACATTAACCTATTCTGGTGGGATGCGAAAGAGACTTGATATAGCAAACGGGTTGTTGAGTAGACCATCAGTACTATTTCTTGACGAACCTACTGTGGGACTTGATATACAAACAAGGCGGAAGATATGGGGCTACATAAAAAAAATTCGCAAGGATTTTGGCATGACAATTTTCATCAGCACGCATTACATGGAAGAGGCTGACAAACTTTGTGATAGGATAGGAATTATCGATCATGGAAAGATACAGGTGATAGATACACCAAAATCAATGAAAAGCGCAATAGGAAACGAGATAATTTCCTTTAATCTTGTTGACGGAAAAGCAAGCCAAGATACCCTAATAGAACAAATTAGCAAAATTGAATTTGTTAAGGAAGTCAAGAGCAAACAAGACCTCATTACTGTCTTTTCTACCAAAAGTAACGAGGTAATTCCAAAGATATTTGAGGAATCTGCCAGTCTTGATATGACAATAAGTTCTCTCACATTAAAGCAACCTACACTTGATGACGTCTTCATCTCATATACAGGGCATGATTTACGTGATGAGAATGAGAATAAAAAATACAGTAGAAGAAAGGAATACAATCTAAACAGGAGGAAGGGGCTTTGATCACTGATACCTACTCTATTTTCTGGCGTGAGATGAAACGCTACAAAAAATCTAGGGGCGGATTCATAATTAGGCTGATTCAACCTGCTGTCTGGATCGTAGTTATGGGTAACATATTTTCAGGAACACAGCCACTCATCGAGTCAGTTGGATTTGATGGTGAGTACATAGAATTCATGACGCCGGGAATAATAATACTGACAGCAATTTTCACCAGTATCTTTGGTGGCGTAAACACTTTGTGGGATAGAAGGTATGGATTTATGAACCAGGCACTTACGTCACCAATCTCTAGATCGTCCATCGCACTTGGGAAAATGCTTGCGATATCGTTAGTTGCAGCAATTCAGGCCAGTCTTATTTTGGGAATCGCACTTGCAATCGGCGTTACAATGCCAAACTTGTTGATGATAGCTCCAATCATGGCAATAGTGGTTCTGTTTTCGATTGGATTTTCTGGAATATCTGTTATGTTTGCTGCAGCAGCAAAGTCCCAAGAAACTTTTTGGGGAACGGTCAATTTTCTTGGCTTGCCTATGTTTATGATAAGTCCAGCTCTTTTTCCATTGGCATTAATGCCAGATTGGTTGTCAACAATGGCTCAGTTTAACCCAGTTACATATGCCGTAATTTTAGTCCGGAGCATGATGTCTGGATTTGTTGAGAGTTCATCAGCAGCATTGAGTATAGTGATTTTAGGTGGTTTTGTGGTAGCTATGACACTCCTTGCTAGTTATGTATTCACGCGTGAAGTGAACAAACCCTTCTAATTGGACTAAATTTGACCCAAAAAATAATAATATCTCACTCATGAGATCTTTCTGTTTAATTTCACTAATAATTATTGAAACGCCTAGTATTAGCCACACTGTGTGCTAGCTTGATATTTGTTGGAATGGTTTCCAGCCAAGTTTTTGCATCAGAGGGTCATCGATATATTTCACAATGGGGAACATTTGGCGTTATTGATCCAGGTGAGTTTAATCTTCCACAACAGATTGCTGTTGATGACGAAAGAAACATCTACGTAGCTGATACAGGAAATTCCAAGATTCAAAAATTTACTAATAATGGAGAATTTTTGTCAAGCTTTGGAACTCATGGCATTGAAGACGGCGAATTTCAATCACCTGTCGGTATTGTAGTTTATGAAAACAATATCTATGTTGTAGACGAGGAACAACATAACATTCAAAAATTTGATGGTGATGGAAACTTTATTCTCAAGTGGGGTGGTTTTGGTATTGAAAATGGTCAATTCAATAAACCAAAAGGAATTACAGTGGATTCAAACGGAATCGTTTATGTTGCAGATTCAAAGAATTACAGAATTCAGACATTTACTTCTGATGGAGAATTTCTATCGTCATTTGGCAAGTATGGATTTGGTGATGGTAAACTAAAAAATCCAATTGATGTAGTAGTTTATGGAGATTTTATTTTTGTTTCTGATCCTGGAAATTATAAAATTGAAAAATATTCCTTAGATGGTATTTTTATAAAAAGTTTTGATTATAATTTTGGTGGCTCCTCTGTTAGACCTGGTGGTCTGGTAGCAGATCCTGATGGTAATGTCTACTTTGTTGACGCCATAAAGTATAGAGTAGTTAAAATGAATACTGATGGAAAGACATTAACTACATTTGGTTCAATAGGTACAGGTAGTGGTAAGTTTATTCTACCAACAGATCTTGTATTGGATAATAGGGGATATCTTTTTGTCTTAGATTCTAGTATTGGTTTAATACAAAAATTCCATACTCCTGTTGTAGAAAAGATAGAGACCACATTAGCAGAAGAACAGTTTAAAAAATTACAAGAGTTAGCTTATGCACAGGCAGAAGATGAAGCAGTAGCAGAAGCTGAAGCAGTAGCAGAAGCTGAAGCAGCAGCAGAAGCTGAAGCAGCAGCAGAAGCTGAAGCAGTAGCAGAAGCTGAAGCAGCAGCAGAAGCTGATACCACTAAGCCAATCATATCCGCTCCAGCAGACTTGGTGATAGAGGCAACTGGAACTTTCACATCTGTTGAACTAGGTGAGGCAATAGCAATGGATGAAAACGGTATTCAATTATTAGTTAATAATGCACCAGCATTATTCACATTGGGTTCATCTACAATAACTTGGACTGCAATTGATAACAGTGGAAACTCAGCGTCAGCAACACAAAAAGTTAGCATTGTCGATACGACTCCACCTACAATAAATTCAGTGCCTGACATAACTGCTGAAGCAGTTGTACCTTATGATAACGTCATAGAATTACAGGAACCAAGTGCAGATGACCTCTTGGGTGTGATTTCAGTTACAAATGATGCCCCTGAGTTCTTTCCAGTGGGTGAGACCATCGTAACGTGGACAGCTACTGATGTTGGTGGAAACACAGCTATCACCGAACAAAAGATTACAATTATTGATACTATATTTCCAATTCTGCAAGTACCAGATAGTGTTACAATTGAGGCTACAAGTCTAAATCAGAATGAAGTAGATTTGGGTGAAGCTACTGCTACAGATAATGGTGAAATTGCTTCAATCACAAACGATGCCCCTGATGTTTTCCCACTAGGTGAGACTACGGTTACATGGACTGTTATTGATACCTCAAATAATTTCTCAAGTCTGACGCAACTAGTTACAGTAGTTGATACCACCGCACCAGAAGTTTTAGCGCCAGCTGATATGGTTCTTGAAGCTCATTCAGTTGATGCAAATATTGTTAACTTTGATATCGCTACAGCTTCTGATATACAGGATACAACAATCTATCTGGATGCCCCTGATGTTTTTCCACTTGGTGAAACTACAGTTACATGGACTGCAGTTGATACATCCGGTAACTCAGCAAGTACAACCCAGACAGTTACCATAGTTGATACAACAAAACCAGGATTATCTATACCAGATGATCAAATAATTGAGGCAACTAGCCTAGAGCAAACATTTGTAAATATTGGTCAGGCTGAAGCTCATGACATCACTGGAATTTCTTCCATTGTAAATAACGCACCAGATGTTTTTCCATTAGGTTCTACTTTGATTGCCTGGACCGCTACTGATAACCATGGCAACATTACAACTGCATATCAAACAATAACTGTAGAAGATACTACCGCACCTACAATCATTATTCCAGATGATATTACGGCTGAGGCAATTGATCCTATGATAAACCATATCGAACTTGGTGAACTTGTTACATCAGATAGCGTTGGAGTTGAATCTATAACTAATGACAAACCAGATGCATTTCCATTTGGAAGTACTATCGTTACATGGACTGTAACGGACATCTCTGGCAATATTTCAGAGGCAACTCAAACTATTACATTAATTGATACAACATCTCCAGATATTTTCATACCAGCTGACATTGTTGCAGAAGCCACAAGCCTATCTGGCAACATGATAGAATTGGGCGAGGCAACTGGATATGACATAATGGGAATTGCATCAATGACAGAACATCCCCCACGATTCTTCACACTTGGTGAAACAACAATTGAATGGACTGTTGTAGATACATCTGGCAATTCAGCCAGCGCAACGCAAATAGTCACAGTAGTTGATACAACAGCACCAAGTATAATTGCGCCCGCCTCAATTACTATGGAGGCAACATCTGCTGATTCAAACATAGTTATACTTGGTAACCCAGCTTTCAGTGATCTAGTAGACATTCCTTCAATTTCCAATAACGCACCGGATGTTTTCCCACTTGGTGAAACCACAGTAACGTGGACTGCCGTTGACGTATCTGGCAATTCAGCCAGCGCAACCCAGACAGTTACCATAATTGATACCACATCTCCAGAACTAACAACACCTGAAGATATCATAATTAGCGCATTTTCCCTAGAAGAACAAGTTGAGATTGGCGAGGCACAAGCTGCTGACTTGGCAGGCTCTATACTTACAATAACAAATGATGCACCAAATTCTTTCCCATTGGGCGATACAGTTGTAACATGGAATGTATCTGATGAGTTTGGAAATTCCGTAAGCTCTCAACAGACAATCTCAGTTCAACCATGTGGAAAACCACTATCATACTATAACCAAATATTTGGAACTCCAGCAGCTGATACCATTGTTGGTACAGATGTTGCTGATCTAATCTTTGCATTTGCTGGAGATGACATGATCTTCGGTGGAGAAGGAAATGACTGTATAATTGGCGGAGATGGAGAAGATCTAATATTTGGAAACGCAGGCGGTGATCATCTAATCGGTGGAGAAGGCAATGACGTTATCAAAGGCTTTTCCGGAGATGACAAACTAAGTGGCGGAGCCGGTACAGATGTTCTTGACGGAGGAGATGACTTTGATGTGTCATATGATTCTGCTTCAGACATTATAATCAAATGTGAAGAGCAGCTTTAAGCAATTTTTATTATTTTGTACTCTATTTTTCTATAAAAAAACTCAATTCTTCTTATTGATTAAAAATATTATTCAATAGTGTCATAGTACCTGTCAATAACACTACTCCAAATCCAATAAATAAAAATCCTGAAATTTTCTCAATCAATAATAATTTTGTTTTAATTTTTGAAAAGAATATGAGGAATCTGTCAATTGCAACTGCTGAAATTAAAAATGGTATAGCTAATCCTGCTGAATATATCCCAAGTAAAGCAGCACCTGTAATTACTGATGAACTTGTAGCTGCGATAGTTAGAATTCCTGCCAGAATTGGACCTATACATGGAGTCCAACCAGCTCCAAAAGCCATTCCAACTATTAATGGACCAAATTTTCCAGAGTTTCTTTTTGCTATGTCAAAACTCATCTGTCTTTCTAATTTTTTAATATGTATAATTCCAGCCATATGTAATCCTAAAACAATTAAAATCACACCACCTATTCTTTCAATCCACTGCATTGTATCCATAAATAATGTTCCAATAAACGATACAGTTGTACCCAATAAAATAAAAATAATTGAAAATCCAATTACAAATAAGACTCCTTTTCCTGTAGCAGCAAATTTCAATCTTTGATTAGATTTTAAAGATGAGTTTTGTGACAATTCTTTAACTCCCAAGCCAGTAATTAAAGAGGTGTAAACTGGAATCAGAGGTAATACACATGGAGACAAGAAACTTAAAACTCCCGCAGAAAATGCAATTGCTGCTCCAGCAATTATTCCATCATTGAGAATAGATGGCGAACTTAATTCAAATTCTTTTCCTTCAATTGTTGACTCAACAAGATTGATTGTTTCTTCAGACATTGGATCAAACGCACCCTTCCACTGATGAACAATTTTTCCCTCACCATCAATCAAAAACGATTCTGGCACGCCTATTGTACGAAATTTAAATTGAAATTCATTTGATGGGTCTAGCCAAATAGGATACGAAATTTCTGCAGAATCTAAAAATCGATGAATTTTGCTCTCATATCCAGATTCATCAATGCTTACACCTATTATTTCAAAATCAGTTTGAGGGAATTTTTGAGACAAATCCTCTAACAGAGGCATCTCCTCTATACACGGCTCACACCATGTGGCCCATAAATTTATGAGAATTACCTTCCCCCTATAATCAGCTAAAGAAACTTCTTGGCCGTCTAATGTGGTGGCTTGGTATTCCGGAGCAAGATTAAATTCTTCGGCATTAACAAAGTTGATTTGTGAATCAGAGAATGAAATTGTTATTAAGAAGATTCCTGAAAGAACAAAAATTAAACTAGTAGCCTTTTTTGAGATTTTCATTTGTAAAAAATTTATTGTTGGTTAGATGCATACATGATAGAATTATCTTTTTCTGTCCAAACTATTGATACAATATCCTGTGCACTTTCAATTGCAGTAAGTGACTTTGATTCTTTTGTGTTGATAGGAGTTTCAGATCTAATTAATTCTCCATCATGAATCTGTGCTGTCCATATCATTGCTTGTGTATCACCATATCTCCATGTTCTATCATTTGTAGATAGGCCAGTTGCATCTTCCCATGTAACCCAAACTGTATCATTATCATCTATGGTCAAGAAAATTCTTTGTGGAGGAATCCAATCAGACACTAGAACTTTCATGGGTTCACTGAAAGTTTTTCCATTATCAGTTGATGTTGAATAATACATTCCTGGTGCTCCTTCTTTACCAGTATACCAAACTGTGTGAAGGTTTCCTTTTGAATCGATCTCCATTGGTGCTCCAACGTGAACACATCCATCAAATTCAAAGTTATCTTCAGAAATTCTTACTGGTTCTGAGAAAGTTTTTCCATTATCAGTTGATGATGCTATGACCATATCTCGAATTGCTGGCTTATCCTCTCCATTAGGGAATTGTGCACGCCAAGAAACATAGACATTATCATCATCTGCCGCAACCTGGACATTACAACATGGACATGGATTATCCATTAATGATTTTGTGGTCTCAAATGTTTTACCTCCATCTGTAGATTGAGTATATTCAAGTGTTCTAGGACGGTCTTTATCTTTAACAAGATTGCCTTCTTCATTAAGTTTTGATGGACCATTTAACCATGCTATATGTATAGTTCCATCATTTGAGAGCATCATATCCTGAAAATATTTACCAGCAGGCAAGTCAGTCTTAATTTGCATAGAAGATGGGAATGTTTGTCCATCATCTAGAGATGTTGCAAAAATTAATTGTCTATAAACTCCCATACGCATTTCAGGTTCTTCTGTTTGATTTGCCCAAAGTACAAAAACTTGATTGTTTTCACCTAATGAAATTGCAGGGGGTACACGACCGTCTAGTGCTACATTACCTTCAATAGAATTTACTTTAATTGGTTCTGAAAATGATTTTCCGTTATTTGTAGAAGTTTTTAGATAGAGATTTGTTCCAATCTCATTAACAACTGAATCCTGATAAAGAACATAGATTTTTCCATCATCACTAATTGTTATGTTTGGAGCAGGTTGAGCTTCATCTACACTCTGAGATATTTTAACAGGTTCTGAAAATGTATTTGAGATACTAATTTGTGATACTTCTTGATTATTGTCTAAAGTTTCTAATGAATTCATTCCACTTAGTAAAAATGCCGCCGAAATTCCAACAACTACACAAGCAGCTGCAATGACACCAACTGATTTTGAGTTCATAAAACATCAAATTTTGTTATATGTTTTAAGAAAGATGGTACAAACATAGAATAATTAACATTTGGAATGATGTTGTATCATTTTCTATCTAATTTGTTTTATGTTTGTATTACATCTTGTTCTATGTTTGTATTACATCATCTTGTTCTATGTTTGTATTACATTATCTTGTTCTAGTTCTATGTTTGTACCACCGAACTTAAATTATAAAATAAAATTTAATATTTTGTGAAACCAAAAACTTTGGCATCATCAACAACTGCACTCTTACTTGTAGTATTGTGTGTGTTTACTGTTGGAATTCTTAACAGTTCAACAGTGTTTGCTGAAGAGGAAGTCGAGGAAGAGCAATCAACAAAGGAAGCATTAGAGGAGAAAATAATTCTACTTCAAGAAGAGCTCGACAGATTAACAGAACAACAACATGGTTTACTAAATTTGGCTGAAAGAGTATCATTTGAAGCTGAATTAGCAATCAAAGCAGCAGAAGCAGCTGCATTAGAAGTAGAAACTGAAACATCAGAATCCGAGGAAGTTATCACAGTTGAACAGCGTATCTTGGACCTTATACAAGAGATGCAAGCAGAAGGAGCACTACACGAAGGCGAATTTTATACAACAACTGGTAAATGGGTTAAGATGGTAAGCAGCAAGAATGACAAAGTAACAACATGGGATCCTACAATTTGGGGTAAAGTTGGGTGGAATCCACATAAACAAACCTGGATTGAAGGATACGTAGGCGGTTGGGTTCATACAGCACCACCATATCTTGATCCATTGAGTAGTACTGGAATGGACATACAAGCTTTGTACGTAAAACAATCTCTTAAGAATGTAAAAGGTTGGCATGTATGGAATGATAATTCATTGAATCCATACGAGGTTATATTCAAGTACAAAGATTATAACAAAAAAGGTGATGATGGATGCTTCTTCTATGGTATGCCAGGAAACTCTAAGGCTGGATGTACAGACGTTTTTGATGATAGCAAGCGTGTGCATAATCCAAATTAGAAAAAATTTTATTTTTTTGTGATCCATTACTATATAGTTACAATATAGACTATGTTCATCATGGTTAAGTCCAAAAGTTCTCTACGCAAGTTATGGGACAGTTCTTCTCCTGGGTAAAATCAAATGAAAAAGAGATTTTAGTAACTTTAGACGATTTGGCAAAAAAAGCCGTTCAGATATCTGAAGAATTAGTTGTTATGTTATCAGATCTTAAAATTGCTGAATGCCACAAGAAAATACATACTATTGAAACTGAGGCCGATTCTCTAGTACGGGAGGTTTTTTCTCATTTAAACAAGACATTCATCACGCCATTGGATCGTGAGGACATGCAAAGGGTTGCATCAAAAATAGATGATACAATTGATCATATTGATGGGATATCTGCAAGACTTCATAGTTACAAAGTAACCGCTACCCCTCCATACGCATTGGAGATGGCAAATGAACTGGTGAAAGGAACAAAAGAGGTAGAACAAATGACATCCAAATTACGAAATATTAAGAATCCTTCTTCAATGCTTGAACATTGCAGAAATACAAGTGAAATTGAACACAAAGTCGATGATTTGTATTCAACTGCTATATCCAAACTCTTTGAGACTAACGATCCGATACAAATCATTAAACTGAAAGATATCTACGAATCATTGGAAAAGGCGTCAGACAGATGTGTCGATGTTGCTGACGTTGTTGAGGATATTGTTCTAAAATATACCTAGGTGGCTTTATGTTAGAAATCGCAATTCTTGCTATAGTTATAGCACTAATCTTTGATTTCGTAAACGGGTTCAATGATTCTGCCAACTCTGTTGCTACAGTAATTGGAACGCGTGTTTTAAGACCACTTCAAGCGGTTACATTATCCGCAGCCGCTAATTTTGCTGGGCCATTCATCTTTGGTGTTGCAGTTGCCACCACTATTGCAAAGGGAATTGTCAGTCCTGACGAGATTACCGTCTATATGATTATTGGAGGTTTGGCAGGTGCAATTACTTGGAGTTCATTATGTACATATTTTGGATTACCAATTTCCAACAGCCATTCATTAATCGGTGGAATAATGGGAGCCGGTATTGCAGGATTAGGCTTTGAACAACTTGTTTTGGGTGGACTGACCAAAGTTTTCGCAGGAATAATTATCGCACCAATTGGTGGAATGATTTTTGGCATAGCTTTAGCGGGAGCAATAATTGTATTCCTGGCTAAACGTAGACCCGCTGTAGTAAACAAAACATTTGGTAGATTGCAAATAATATCATCTGCTTGGTTCGCACTCACTCACGGAGCAAACGATGGGCAAAAAACCATGGGAATAATTGTTCTTATCTTGTTTTCAGCAAATCTTATAGACGAAATTCATATGCCACTTTGGGTAATCTTTGCAGCAGCGGGTGCAATGGGCTTGGGTACATTCTTTGGAGGATACAAAGTAATCAAAACACTTGGAGTCAAAGTCACTAGGCTTAGACCATATCAGGGATTCGCAGCGGAAACTGGTGGTGGAATGATGTTAGCTATTTTTGCAATATTTGGAATTCCTGCAAGTACAACTCATGCAATTACCGGCACTATCATGGGAGCCGGCGCAGCGCGAAGAAAACGTGCAGTTCGCTGGAAAGTTAGCAGGCAGATCATATTTTCTTGGGTAATTACAATACCAGGAGCCGCTGGACTTGGAATTGCATTTACTTACATAATCCATTTGTTTGTATAAACTAGCAATGCATTCATCAAACAAAATAATTTTTCTTGCCGAACTGATCGGCACCTTTGGTCTTGTTGTTGCCGCGACGGGTTCTATGGTTTATGATGTATCACTTGGTGGAATTTATGGACACCACTTCATTGTCGCGATGCACTTTATCGGATTATCAATTGTAGTCTATGCATTTGGAAAATATTCGATGGCTCACTTTAATCCAGCAGTGACTGTTGGGTTTTTCATTACAAAGCATGTGAAGGGAAGACAACTTCCATATTACTTTGTGGCGCAGGCAGTTGGCGCATTTTTGGGCAGCATTTTTGTTTTGGTTGTATTGGGTGACTATGCAAATCTTGGTACGAACTATCCAAACCCCGCCTCTACTGTGGAAGCGAACATCAGCTACGAGATTCTTACAACTGTATTTTTGATGGGGGTAATCTACATCGTAGTACATTTCAAAAAGCTTGGAAAGCTTACTGGTGTTGCAATTGGCGGAATCATTGCATTAGACATTTTGTTCTTTGGTCTGGTTTCCGGTGCTTCAATGAACCCAATCAGGTCTTTGGCACCAGCAGTTGTCTCAGGAGTGACTCATGACCTGTGGCTCTATTTGACTACACCATTCATTGGAACAATCATAGTTGCATTAATCTACAAGGCACTCTCAGGGCGCACGAAAACCACTAGCACACATTAGAAAGATATTAGTGATATTCAAGACGAATTTTGTAAATGGTATCAAAGTCGAAAAAGCTATTTGAACAGGCCAAGAAGATAATCCCATCTGGGGTAAACAGCCCTGTAAGATTTTTCAAGCCATATCCATTCTTTGTAAAAAAAGCACAGGGCAGCTCAATCTGGGACGAGGATGGAAGGCGATACATCGATTACTGCAATGGATACGGTGCTCTGCTGCTTGGACATGCAAGAAAGGAGATTATCTCGGCAGTTTCTTCGCAGCTCAAAAAGGGAACGCTGTATACAATTCCAACCGCACTTGAGGTTGAGCTTTCAAAATTAATCATCAAAAACTTTCCTTCCATGGGTAAGGTCCGTCTTGTAAACACTGGTGCTGAGGCAACCATGACAGCAGTCAGATTAGCAAGGGGATTTACAAAAAAGAAAAAAATTATCAAGTTTGAAGGATGCTACCATGGAGCATATAGTTCAGTTTTAGTTAAAGCTGGTTCCGGCTCTGCCCACATTGGGATCTCAGTTTCAGAGGGCGGATTAAAGGAGGCTTCAAAAAATACGCTGGTAGTTCCATACAACGATTCACAAACTCTTGACCGTATCCTTTCAAAAAACAAGGATGTAGCTGGTCTGATCATGGAGCCAGTCCTTGCAAACATGGGCCTCATTCTACCCGAAAAGAATTTTCTTTCCGACGTGAGAAAAATTACCAGACAGCATGACGTCCCACTCATCTTCGATGAGGTTGTGACGGGATTTCGAATATCCGAGGGAGGCGCACAGCAAACTTTCAAAGTTAAACCTGACATTACCACTCTTGCCAAGGCTCTTGGAAGTGGCTTCACAATATCTGCAGTGGGTGGCAAAGCGGAAATAATGAACAAACTTGCGCCTGGTGGAAACGTTTACCAGGCAAGCACATTTGCTGGAAATCCAATATCTGTTACAGCCGCAATAAACTCCATCAAGACAATTAACAAAATAAAGAACAAACTTTACACAAAGCTTGAGAGAAACTGTGAGCTTTTGGTTGATGAGATTGATGATCTGGCAACTGATCACAAAATACCACATCAGATTAACTCAATAGCATCAATATTCCAGATCTTCTTTTCAAGCAAGCCAGTAACTGATTACAAGACATCAAAAAAGGCAGACGGGAAGAAATTCAACAAGTTGTTTTCAAATCTGCTTAAGAATGGCGTATTCATACCACCATCGCAATTTGAGAGTGTCTTTTTGTCTGATGCACATACTGATGCGGACATTAGAAAAACACTTGGCGCATATGGATTATCCCTAAAGGCGGTGAAGCATTGACATTCTTGGTAGGTACACGTGGCAGTAAGCTCTCATTGGCGCAGACAAATTGGGTAATATCTGAACTACAAAAGGAAAATGATGGTTCTGAATTTGAAATCAAGACTATCACGACCAAGGGTGATATAGATTCAAGGGCTCTCTTCACAATAGACCAGAAGGGAATATTTGAAAAGGAAATTGATAAGGCTGTAGCAGAAAGTGAGATAGACTTTGCGGTTCACAGCCTAAAGGATGTACCATCAGACATCTCAGAATCACTTACAATAGCTTGTATACCAAAAAGAGAATCAGCAAATGATGTTATCATCACAAAAGAGGGTTATAATCTCAAGACAATTCCATCAAATGCTGTTGTTGGTACAAGCAGCTTGAGGAGGGCGGTACAGGTTTCAAGGATAAGACCGGATGTTGTAGTAAAGCCAGTTCGAGGAAATATCGAGACACGAGTCAACAAGGTTACTGACGGAAAATTTGATGCGGTCATATTGGCGGAAGCGGGAATCTCTAGGCTAGGCTTGGATGTTAAACATTCTATCTTATCAACAAAAGATTTTCCTCCATCACCTGGTCAAGGGGCACTGGCAATTGTTTGCAGGGCAGACGATGAGAAAACAATATCCATGCTAAAAAAAATTGAAGATGAAAAATCTAGAAATGAGATAGAAGCTGAGAGGGCACTATCTGATTATGTTGATTCTGGATGCAGATTTCCTGTAGGTGCTTTAGCAATTGGAAATTCAAGCACATTGAAGCTAAGAGTTGCTGCATATTCAGTTGATGGAAAGAAGGCAATTTTATTAGAAAAGTCTGGAGACATTAGTAATCCTAGAAATTTAGGTAAGGAACTTGGTGAGGAACTTCAGAAAACTGGTATCGCAGAGATTGCTTCTAATTGGAGAGAAAGCTTGGACGAGTGGAACAAAAAATGACTGGAAAAGTATTTCTCGTTGGGGCTGGTCCTGGAGACCCAAATCTTATCACATTACGGGCAGTAGAGCTGATCAAGAAGGCGGATGTAGTTCTTTATGATAGGCTTGTCAGCAAGAAGATTCTTGCGATGATTCCAAAAAAGTCAACTGCGATTTATGTTGGAAGGGCAGTAGGTGATGATTACAAGCATCAGGACAGCACAAATGATCTGATGGTAAAGTATGCAAAAACAAAGCGTTGCGTTGTTAGACTGAAGGGTGGAGACCCCATAATGTTTGGTCGTGGTGGCGAAGAAGCAGAATATCTAAAAAAACACAAAATTAAATTTGAAATTGTTCCAGGAATTACATCAGGAATTGGCTCTGCAACTTATGCCGGAATTCCATTAACACATAGAAAATTTGCATCATCTGTAGTATTTGTAACTGGACATGAAGACTTTGAAAAGAGTAAGGAAGCGGTGAGATGGAAGAAGCTTGCAAAATCAACTGATACGATAGTTGTTATGATGGGTCTTTCTCGTCTTGGCATAATTTGCAAACAATTGACAAGTGGGGGAATGGACAAAAAAACTCCGGTTGCCGTAATTCAAGATGGCACAACATCAAAGCAAAAAATGATTATTGGCACAGTTTCAAATATTGCACAGAAAGTAAAGCGTTCTAAGATAGAACCACCCTCAATAATTATAATAGGGAAGGTGGTTAGTCTTTCAAAAACTATTGGATGGAGAAAAAAATGATTGAAGGAAAAACTATAGCAATTACACGGGCAGAAGATGATTCACAGGAATTCATTGATCTGATTACCAAGGAGAAAGGAAACGCTATTCCACTTCCAACAATTGAGTTGGTAAGTAAGGGCGAAAAGATTGTAGATGAATTTCTATCAGCACTAGAAAAGGATGATCCAGATTATTCAGTTTTTATGAGTTCAAAAGCAGTAACTCTTCTATTTGAAACCGCAAAGAAGGCTGGAAAATTTGAAGAGTTACGATTGGCTGTTGCAAATACAATTGTACTTGCAGTTGGTCCCAAAACCAGAGATGTTTTAGAGAAAGAAAATGTTAAGGTTGCACATATGCCAGAGCGATACTCCTCAGTTGGCATAGGTGAGGTCTTTACAAAATTAAACGCAGTTGGGAAGAAGGTGATTGTTCCACGCAGCGGTGCATCAACACCTTTTCTGAAGGAACTTTTAGAAAAAATTGGACTACATGTAATAGAATTGTATCTTTACGATGTCTGTGCATTTCGTGATACCTCACAATGGAATGAATTCAGACAACTCTTTTCAGGGAACAAGGTTGACGGAATTATATTCACTAGCGCATCATCAGTCAGAGCTTTCTTTGAGATTATGCAAAAAGACTATGAACAAAACAAACTGGTTGATATACTGGAAAAAATTACGGTGATCTCAATTGGACCATTTACTGCTGACGAATTGAAAAAACTCAACGTAAAAAATGTCATTGCGGATGTTCATACAATTTCTGGTTCTTTTGATGCATTAGTAAAGGCATTATCATTAGCTAAAGCTATTTAGGATTCCCTAAATTTCCACGACTTTTTATAAGATATTCCTTACAACGTTGTTATGGCAACTGAAAATCTTGACATGGATTATTCCAAGTATGACTTCAAGGACTCTACTGAAATGTATGTTCATCTCAGCAAGAAGGGTCTAACAAAGGATACTGTCAGAGAAATCAGTCAACTGAAAGAAGAACCAGAATGGATGCTTGATTTCAGACTTCGCGCATATGACGTTTTCATGAAGAAACCAATGCCACAATGGGGCGGTGATCTGAACAAGATTGATTTTCAAAATATCTATTATTATGCAAAGGCATCAGAAAAAACTGAGAAAAATTGGGATGATGTCCCAGATGATGTTAAAAATACATTTGATAAATTAGGAATTCCAGAAGCAGAGAAAAAGTTTCTTGCAGGAGTTGGAGCACAATACGAATCAGAAGTTGTATATCATAATTTAAGAGAGGATTTAACAAAACAAGGCGTTCTGTTCTTAGACACAGATAGTGCACTAAAAGAACAGCCTGAAATTTTCAAAAAGTACTTTGGAAAAATAATTCCACCAGAAGATAACAAATTTTCCGCCCTAAATAGCGCTGTATGGAGTGGTGGTTCATTCATCTACATTCCTCCTGGCGTCAAGGTTGACATGCCATTGCAGGCATACTTTAGAATTAATGCAGAAAATATTGGACAATTTGAGAGAACTCTGATCATTGCTGATGAGGGTTCGGAAGTTCATTACATTGAAGGATGTACTGCACCAGTTTATTCTTCAGAATCATTGCATTCTGCTGTAGTTGAACTGGTAGCTCACAAGGATGCAAAATTACGTTATACAACAATACAAAACTGGAGTAACGATGTTTACAATTTGGTAACAAAACGTGCTTATGCATATGAGGGCGCTACTGTCGAATGGATTGATGGAAACATTGGAAGTAAACTAACCATGAAATATCCTGGTATTTACTTGATGGGAAGAAAAGCATATGGAGAAACCCTTTCAATAGCATTTGCAGGAAAGAACCAACACCAAGATACTGGTGCAAAGATGGTTCATCTAGCTCCTGACACTACATCAAAAATAACATCAAAGTCTGTAAGTCGTGCTAATGGACGTTCTACATACCGAGGACTATTACGCGTAAGAAAAGGTGCAACCAATGTTAAATCTACAGTTAGATGTGATGCATTACTATTAGATGACACATCAAAGACCGATACATATCCATACATGGAGATTAACCAAGAAGATGCCACAGTTACTCATGAAGCAACTGTAGGAAAGATTGGAGACGAACAGATTTTCTACTTAATGAGTCGTGGTTTCACAGAAGAGGAGGCATTATCATTAATTGTAAACGGATTCATGGAACCATTTACAAAAGAACTTCCAATGGAATATGCAGTCGAACTGAACAGACTCATAAAATTAGAGATGGATAATTCAGTCGGTTAGCCTGAAAATAGTCGTAACGATTAACAATGTCTCAACTTGCTTTATCATCATTAGATTCCTCGCTAATAGAAGAGATTTCTTCTAAAAGAAATGAGCCAAACTGGCTAAAGGAATACAGAAAAAATTCACTTACTGTTTATCATGATTTACCAGCAGAAGTTTCACCATTATACAACAAGTATACTGATGCTCGAAGAATGAACCCGGAACAGGTTTCATTATCTACAAATTCTGATTCTTCGGTACCAGATTTTTTAGCCAAAAGATTAGACGAAATTAAGAATGAAATTAGCATCGTTCAAATCGGCTCGAATATTCATTCAATAAGTATTAATGATGAACTAAAATCAAAAGGTCTCGTTATTTCTTCATTGGATGATGCATTACAAAATAATTCTGAATTAATTCAAAAGACATTAGAAGACTCTGACTCTAAGGAAGATAAGTATACAGCATTAAACAATGCTGCATTTAATTCAGGAATTTTTGTTCACGTTCCGCAAAATCTTACCATTGACAAACCAATCCATCTAGTATCTTGTCTATCCTTGGATGGAATATCTACAATATCTCGTAATATGGTCATCGCTGAAAAAAACACACAAGCGTCAATTGTACAGGAACTTTATGCCCCAAAGATGTCAAAACAGCAGGCATATCTTGAATTGTTAGATACACGTGTTGGTGAAAATAGCAAATTAGATTTTACAACCTTACAAATTATGGATCAAAGCACAGTTAATTTTTCTACTAGAAGAACTCATCTTGCTCAAGATGCTAAGATAAATTGGTATCTTGGTTTGTTTGGTTCAATGTTGTCACGATATAGACTTGATTATGATCTTGATGGTACAGGTTCTTCTGTAAATGATGCTCAAGTGGTTTTTGGAAACAATGATCAGTCATTTGATCTAAATACCATTGTTAATCATAACGCTCAATCTACGGATGGAAAAGTTGTTGAGAAATCAATTCTAAAAGATACATCAAAATCATTATTCAAGGGAATGATTAGAATTAATGAGCAGGCTGCACACTCAAATTCATTTTTGTCTGGACGTTCTATCCTATTAAGTAAAGACGCAAAATCTGATTCAATACCCGGACTTGAAATTCTTACTAATGATGTGAAAGCAACTCACTCTGCATCAGTTGCTCAAATGGATGATGAACAAATTTTCTATCTTGGAACACGCTGTTTGAGTTACTCTGAAGCCGAACGCATAATTGTTGAAGGATTCTTAGAACCACTTTCTAGAACTATGTCATATCAAGTAAGAGCATGGATCTCAAATATCATTGAATCAAAATGGGCAAATAAAGAATTAACAATTAACATGGATGAACATCTAAAATCTATAGTTGAAGTTGAGGAGACGCGTTATAATGAAAATGAAGAAGTTGAACAACATTACAAGTATAGGTAGAGGTGTTTGATAATTGCAAAGCACTACACAATCTCTTGATACACAATGCAGAAGTGATTTTCCTGTACTTGAAAGGAGAGTTAGAGACGATAAAGCATTAGTATATTTGGATAATGCAGCAACTACTCAAAAACCAATTCAGGTTATAGATGCGATTACTGATTATTACAAAAATCATAATTCCAATATCCATAGGGCAGTACATGCTTTGGCAGAAGAATCCACAGAAGCATTTGAGGTTACTAGGAGCAAAGTAGCAAAATTTCTGAATATTGAAAAAAGTGAGGAGATAATTTTTGTAAAGGGAACAACAGAGGCTATCAATTTAGTTGCTTATGCTTGGGGAAGAGATAATGTTCAAAAAGGTGACATTGTTGTTACCACAGAATATGAGCATCACTCAAACATAGTTCCATGGCAATTACTCACACAGGAAACAGGAGCCGAACTCAGATATGTCGATATTGATGAGAATGGGGAGTTAATGTTAGAACAGCTTGACGAACACCTCGCAACGGGTAAAGTCAAACTAGTTGCTGTGAGTCATGTTTCAAATGTTCTTGGAACCATAACTGACATTAAAAAAGTCATAAAAAAATGCAAAGATGCTGGTGCTAAAATTCTGGTTGATGGTGCACAGGCAGTACCACACATGAAAGTAGACATTGGTAATCTCGGATGCGATTTCTATGCTTTTTCAGCCCACAAGATGTTGGGTCCAACTGGCGTTGGTGTTCTATGGGCACGAAAGGAGTTACTAGAAAATATGAAGCCATATCAAGGTGGTGGTGATATGATAAGAGAGGTTCACAAGCAGGAAACTACCTGGAACGATCTTCCATACAAGTTTGAGGCTGGAACTCCTAATGTTGCAGATGTTATTTGCTTTGCAGCAGCAATTGATTATCTTACAAAAATAGGAATGGATAATGTCAGAAATCATGAAATTGAATTAACGAAATATGCACTAGAAAAAATGTCTAAGGTTAAGGGTTTGATCATTTACGGTCCTAAGGATGCTCAAAGACAGGGGGGTGTTATCTCATTTAACTTCAAAGATGTACATCCACACGATGTTGCTACAATAATTGACAAAAACGGCGTGGCAATAAGATCAGGACATCATTGCGCACAAGTATTAATGGAAAAGCTTGAAGTTGCTGCAACTAATCGTGCTAGCTTTTACATTTACACTACAAAGCAAGAGGTAGATGTCCTCATTGACTCACTCGAACAAGTTGCAAAGGTGTTCAAATTATGAGCGGTGATCCAATCTACACAGAGATGATAATAGAATATTCCAGAAACCCTTCAAACTTTGGTAAGATAGAAAATCCTCAGATACATAGGCATGATAGTAATCCACTTTGTGGTGACAGTATTGATTTGTATGTTAATGTTGATGGAACTAAAATTACTGATGTAAAATTTGACGGCAAGGGCTGCGCGATATGCATGGCATGTACCTCTGTCTTAACTGAAATGATTCAAAACAAAACACTAGACGAAGTAAAAAACTTTCAAAAAGATGAGCTACTGGCAGAACTTGGTTTGGAGCACTTAATCAAAACCAGCCCAGTCAGAATCAAATGTGCATTGCTTTCATTAAAGGCGTTAAAATATGGAATTTATTCTTATTTTACTGAAAAAATGAACGATGTAAAGGCTGCAGGAAACTTAAAAGAAGAAGCTGCATCCCTTTACTAGTATGGCTGACATACCAATAACTAACAGCATTAGGAAAGTAATTTTTGAAAATTTTAATGAACATGACCTCAGATTTAACAATGATCAAATTTTTGAAATTTTAAAGAAAGATGATATGATTGATCAGAACTTGACGATAGACGATATAGAAGTATACTTTAAGGAACTATGTGATACTGAGCTCTTACGTAATATTGCGCAGAATTTCACTACACAATGGTTCAAACTATTTGATCCTCTTGAGAAAATTCAATGTAATTCATGCAAAACAGATAGTTACATTACACAATCCGAGAACAAAATATGTAAAAATCCTGATTGCGGTTCTAACCTTTAGTTTTGTAGTTTTTTGCTGATTCCTCAAGTGCCTGAATCATTGGTAATTTAATTCCGGTCAGATAACGTACCAATGCACCACCAGCTGTGCTGATATGTGTTATTTTTTCTGCCAAGCCAAATTTCTTTAAAGCAGATGAAAGATGACCTCCACTGACTATTGTAGTAGCCATGGAATTTGATATAGCTTCTAGAAGTGACTTGGTACCAAAGTCAAAACCTTCTTTCTCAAAATAGCCAGCTGGACCACTAATAAACACCGTTCCCGCTCCAGATATGATCTTTTCATAATGCTGAATAGTTTTTGGACCCAAATCATAGATTTCATCATCCTTGGTTAATTCTCTAATATCCAGTTCGACCCTCTTTCCATTCTGCTCTATCGCTACATCAACTGGGGTTGAGAACACATCTGGAAATTCTCCTATCAATGCATGTGCCTTGGCAACAATTTCATCTTCTCTCTTAATTCCAAGAGTTGATTTTATTCTTCCTTGTGCTCTTAAGAATACATTTGCAATCAAACCTGTAAGTAAGACATGATCAGCTCTACCATTTGCTATCAGTAATCTAATTGCTTCAAGTCTGTCTTCAACTTTTTTACCACCCAAGACGAGAACAAAAGGAGCTTTAGTCACACTCATGATCTCATCAAGTTTTTTAACTTCTTTTTCCACAAGGCGTCCTGCACAAGATGGGAGTACATATGGAAAACCGACAATTGACGGATGAGATCTATGTGCACTTGGAAATGAATCCAAGACACAAAAGTCTAACATCTTAGATAATCGTTGAACCATTATGGTTTTTGCAGCATTAGATGGAGAAAATTCATAATTCTCTTCTGCGCACAACCTAAGATTATCTAACAGTATGATTTCTCCGTCTTTTAGTTTCTTTATTTCACTCTGAGCAGAAGAACCCATAACATCGCTAACATATGTTACATTTCTACCCAGTAATTTTTCAAGTACCTTAGCATGGTTTTCCATACCAGTGTAGTCTTTATTGCCAACTCTCCCCTGATGTGATGCAATTACAATTTTAGCATCATTTAATGAGTTAATTGTTTCAACAACTTCTTCAATTCTTTTTGTTCCAGAAATCTCTAATGTTTCAGGATCTATAGGACAGTTGATATCTACACGTAGAAATACAGTTTTACCCTTAAAGTCAAAATCGTCAATAGTTAGTAAATTCACATACTTTTTTCCTTTGACTCTGGTTAAAATCTTTTAGTCCTCATTATTATCAGCAAAATTAAAAATGATCGTAGAACAGAGTGATTAATGCAGAAATTTATCTTTCAAATACGCTCACGTGGTTTTTTCTTACTAGTAATCGCATTTCTAATTATAGCTGGATTAGTATACGGACAAGTAACTGATGATTTTGATAGATCAGTCATATTGCATTTTCAGTCAACAGCTGGTAGTGCACCAATGGATCTTTCAATGTGGATTCTAACAGAGATTGGAGGAATATTCCCAATCATGGTATTCTGTTTTGTGTTATTTGTTTGGCGTAAAACCAGACGCATGGGACTCATAGTGCTTCTAGCCATTTTGATCGGTACAGTGTTAGCTGGTTATCTGAAGGACTACGTAGTTGAGCGTCCAAGACCAGATCTTGATTATCTTGGTACAGAATTACCAATTGATGTAGAAAGTGATACCACAGTTCTAGGTGGTAAAGGCTCATTTCCATCAGGTCATGTGACGCGGGCGTCTGCACTAGCATTTGTGCTTGGGTATGCGCTTTCAGATAGGTTTCCTCGTGGCTGGATTCTTTTGTGGATTTTCCCGGCATCTATGGCAATAAGTAGAATCTATCTCCTACAACACCATCCAATGGATGTAATTGGCGGTGTTTTGTTTGGAATTATAATAGCTGTGATACTTGCTGACAAACTAAAACTTTCTGAATATCTGAACAGTTCAAAAGTCTAATTCATCTACAACTTTAGAATTCACTAATACAATACCATAATGTTCTTTGTCATGGTGATATGTCCAATATCGAATGTCCCTATGCTGATCTGTCTTTCTTAAACCAGCAGTTACAGTTGTTGTGACTATATATCCAATTCTCTTCGCAGTTTTTTTTGGTTCCTTTGGCATCAAAACCTTGAATCCTTTTCTTTCTTTGTAAAATCCAGTCTGCACCATTTCTTCAGCTGCGTCATATGCATCTTTTTCATCTTTTAGATCAAATATCTTTTTAATCGGTATTGATTCAATGTCAGCTTTTTCCATGTAGATTATAAATTAGATAATTTATTATTAAAATAATATGAAAGCCACATTTGGTGCAGGCTGCTTTTGGCATGTTGAGGAGGTATTTAGAAAAACAAAAGGCGTCAAATCAACCCAAGTTGGTTATTCTGGTGGAATGAAGGAAAACCCCACCTATGAAGACGTATGTACAGATACGACGGGTCATGCAGAATCAGTCGAAGTTGATTATGATCCCGATGAAGTTTCCTATGGGGATCTGTTGAAAATCTTTTGGAGTAATCACAATCCTACCACACCAAATAGGCAGGGACCAGATATAGGGACACAATATAGATCTGTAGTATTTTTTCATAACGACGAGCAAAAAAAGGCTGCAGTTGAGATGAAAACAAAACTAAGTCCTGCCGCACGAGAACAATTTAATGCTGACATAGTGACAGAAATCAAACCTGCAGAAAAGTTCTATAGAGCAGAAGAATATCATCAACAATATTTCTCAAAATCTAATTTCTAAATAAAACATCAAATTTTTATAAGTTAATTTTTACAAAATCACAATTCAGAAATGAAATCTATTTCCAAAAGAGTAGCGCAGTTACAGAAAACAAGGATACGAACAGCAAAAATGCGTAGGAAGACAGTACAATCTCTAAAATCTGCTAAAAAACTGCATAGAAAATCAGCATCAACGATTAATTCAATGCAACGTAATGTGTCAAAAATTCGCTCCGAATTAGATGAAATTTCTAATGGATTACAACATAGTTTAGCGCAGAAAGAAAGTATACAAAGACTGCAGGTATATGCTGAAGAGCGTCTAAGCCAGGAAAAAGAAAGGAAAAAGGAAATTGAGAAAGAACTAGCCTCAACAACTAGTGATGCCAGAGACCAGTTGGAGTTCACTTTGGATTCAATTTCTACTCAAATCAATGAGATACGAAATGAGATTAGGCAGAGAAGTTCAACTGGCAAAAAAGTGAATAAACTGATTGAGGAATATACTACTAAAAAATCCAAACTTACTGCTAAAATCAAAAGGACTTTGGAATCAAGGCCAGAGATAACAAAAACTATGCATAAAAACAAAAAAAATATTGTGAAGTTAGAGAAGAGATTACCATCACTAATCAAAACTGAGGAGAATGTTAAGAGGAATTTCTC
>CACHDH010000010.1 GCA_902578515.1 uncultured marine group I thaumarchaeote
AAATGAAAATCCCAATGAATTTCATATTATATCCACATATCATGATCTTTGGACCATCAGGGTGTCAGGAATTTGATTTATTGTCTCTAAAATTAATGCGACTCCACGCTCAGTAAACAATTTTTTTTTCATCTCAGGTAGTTTCCCAGAACCATAGATTCCGCAAAAAGTTGTCTTAAATCCCAATTCGGATGCTTTTTGTGCCAAAATCATATCCTCCATGGAATCACCTACATACAAACAATTTTTTGAATTGAGACCCTTTATTGCTCTAATTAATGACTGAGGATTCGGTTTGGCAAGATCTCTTGGTTCATCCTCAAGAAAAACAGAATTTTCTACATTAAATTGATTCAAGAGTTCTTTCAAGGAAGAACTAATCGCGTTAAACCCCCTTCCCGTAACAATTGCGATTTTGTCGTTGAATTTTTTCTTTAAGGTTTCAATCAATTCAGAGCTTACAACAACCTTGTCATTTTCGATAAGTCCCTTTTCAGAAAAACAGGATTCTTTTTGGAAAATTTTGGCATATAATTCCGGACCGAAAAATAACTGATCAAATGTTGCGTGGATCAAATCATTTTTGCCCGCGCTTGGATAATCCAACTCTCTTTTCCATCGAGGGATATCCACATCAATCTTGTTCAGAAAATTTTCGACGTATGCTATTCCACTGTCATCCGCTTCATTCAGCATAGAAAGAATCAATTCAGTGGGGTCTGTTTGAAATTCCTTTGCACCAATGAAACACAAAATTCCAGCATATGTAATGTCTATTTCGTCGTTGAAACCTCCAGTTGATTTAAATTTTAAAAGTATCTCATTCGTTAGTGGCGTATCTACTGTGATGCCTGCTATTTCTTTTAATACGAAGGAAATGGTTTTGTTTATTGTTGTATCATATGACTTGGTTACATCTATCAAAACTCCATCACAATCAAATATGATGGAATCAAATTCATCAACTTTCATCTTACCAGATCACGTATCGCAAGTAAAAATTTTGAATTCATTTCTTTGGTTCCGATTGTTACCCTAAGACATCCCTTGTGCTTCCCAAGTTTTCCCAATTTTCTTATTGATATCCCCTGTTCCGCTAGGGCATTATAGACACGGCTGTCTGAACTTTTGGCATCAAATAGTACATAATTTGCTTTGGAGTCAAATACATCAAAAATATCATAGCTTCTTAGATTTTTAATCACGCGTTCTCTTTCTTTTTTAATTAAGGAAAAAATTGATTCTATTTGTTTTGATCTTTGTAATGCTAAGATTCCCACTTCAATTGCAAGTGAGTTAAGTGGATATGGATATTGTATTATTCGTGAAAAGATATCGGTAAATCTTTTGTTTGCTACAAAATAACCTAGTCTCAAACCTGCCAATCCAAATGCCTTTGAAAATGTTCTGATGACAATTAGATTGTCATTGTTTTTTACTAGATTGACTACTGAATAGTCTGAGAATTCTCCATAGGCCTCATCTATGATAATAGGACCTTTGAATTTCTTGATTATTTTCTGAATGTCCTGTTTCGAAAATTGGAAACCCGTAGGATTGTTTGGCGAGTCAATGTAGATCAAGTCTATATTTTTTGATTTTGACAAGAACTGATCAACATCAAGAGTCATTCCATCAGAGAACTGAGCCTTGATCATTTTAACTCCGTAAAGCCTGCATCTCTCTTCAAAGAATGCAAAGGTAGGGTCTGATGTCAGAATTCTAGTTTTTCTAGTGCAAAAGTTTGCCAAAAACAAGTCTAGTATTTGGTCAGAACCGTTTCCTACACCAACCATGTTTGATGGAACTTTGAGGTATTTAGCTAATTTGCTAACCAGTTTTTCTGTTCCACCCAATGGATACTCTCTGATGTCACATCGTTTTTTTGCAGCATCAATTAGGTCTGACTGGAATTGTTTGCCAATGACAAAGTTCTCGTTGGAATCCAGCTTTAACGAACCAGAAATTTTCTTTGGTTTTTCATATCCAGAGAGTTTTGACAACTCGTTTAGTTTCTTTTGGAATTCCTTGTTCAATCAAATCTCCCCCTTACTGCCTTGTAGTGGTTCGGTAAGTCTTCTGCATCAGTTAATGCTTTTAGTAAACTTGAGTTGTAACTTAATGTAATCATGGTAGATTCAACTACTGTTTTCAGCTTTAGAAAATCTAAAACAGACAATCCGCCCCTTGTTCTTCCAAATCCATTGGTTGGAAGTATGTGGTTGGTACCCAGAAGATAATCGCTTGCAGCAGATGGTGTATTTTTTCCTACGAGTACCAAGCCTGCGCCGGTAATCTTTTTTGAAAGAGATTTAGCATTTTTCACCATCAACTCCATGTGCTCTGGTGCAATTTTGTTTGCTAACTCAATCATTTCATTTTGATTCTTACATACAATAATGAATCCATTTTTTGATATGCTTTCTTTAATTATTGAACTTCTTTCCGTACCTGGAATTAATTTTTCAATTGATTTTTGAATCTGCTTTGCCACGGTTTTTGACTGTGTTATGACAAAGCACATTGTATCCTTACTGTGTTCCGCTTGGGAGATAAGATCAAGTGCGACCAGTTTAGGATCGGAGCTTGCATCCGCTATAATTCCAAGCTCTGTTGGTCCTGCAACCATATCAATCGCGGTTTGATCACTCACAAGCGATTTTGCAATGCTGACAAATTTTCCTCCTGGTCCGACAATTTTGTCAACTTTCGGTATGGACTTTGTTCCATATGCCAACGCACCAATTGCTTGTGCGCCTCCAACCTTGTAAATCTCAGTAGCACCACATTTCTTTGCAGCTGTAATTGTTAATGGATCGATTTTTCCATCACGTCCAGGCGGAGAGACGACTACAATTCTCTTAACGCCAGCAAGTTTTGCGGGTATTAGAGACATTACTACGGAACTAGGATACCTTGCTTGACCACCAGGAATGTAGCAACCTACGCTTGGAATCGGCACGAATGATATCTTAGCTGACTTGTCCTTCCAGTTCTTTGGGTTAGAGAAGCCTTGAAGAAAGTTAGACTCCTCCCACTGGAGAATGCTTGACATAACTCTTAGTCCATCCCATTTGCCACGACTAATTTTGGACCTTGCTTCCTTGATCTCTTTCGCACTTACGCGCAACTGTGAAGTCTTTCTTCCATTGAATTTTCGTTCGTACTTTTTAACAGCCGAGTCTCCATTTTTTCTTACGTCATTCAGTATTGCCTGAACTGTTTTTCTGTCTTTTTCTGAGGTCTTTTGACGCCTGGATTCTACAAAGCTGTCAATATTACGAACCTGTAATATCTTGATCAATTCTCTTCGTCACGCTTTATCTCCTCAAGTTCCAGTATTTGTTTTGGCTCGTGAACAACCAATCCCTGAGCGATCTTTCTTAGTTTAGGAACTAATCTGTGAAATTCTGACTTTGGGATTACAGTGTTTACGCCATACCAGCCATCCTCACTGAGTGGGCTGATAGTAGGTCTCTTAAGAGAGGTAATTTCTGTTAGCAGTTTCTTCAGATTCTTCTCCTGCACGTTCATGTAGATGTGCAAGTATTTTCTGCCCTGAACGGCACCTCTCATTAGTGTAACAATATCAAATATTTTCTGACGTTTTTGTTTGTCCTTTAGAGATTTCTTATTGGCAATCAAGTGTGCGCTTGACTCCATGACTGTATCTACTATCTTCAATTGGTTTTGTCTCAAAGTTGTTCCCGTTTCGGTTACATCCATTATAGCGTCAACGTCTTCTGGTGGTTTAGCTTCCGTTGCGCCGAAAGATAGATGAATCTGAACGTTTTTGTTAGTTCCCAAGCGTAGCCAGGGAGTAACAATTTGGGGATCCTTTGAACCATAGAGTTTTTTGTAGGATTTGCAGTTTTTGATAAACTTTGAAGCGTTTGTAAGATATTCTGATGAAATTCTAAGTACTTTTTTCTTCTTACCATAAGACAAAATCATGTCGTCAAGAGACTTGACCTTGTAACTGTCAGGAATGGCGATTACTAGTTTGATTTTACCATATTCTAAATCAAGTAATTTTTCAACGTCAGCCTTGTTCTCATTAACCCAATCCTGACCAGTAATGCCTACATCATACAAACCATCTCCCACTAGAGTTGGAATCTCTTGAGGACGAAGCATTTTGACCTTAATGTCTGGGTCATCCAAGAATACACGATAGGTTCGAGGTCTTCGTCTAACTTTTGTCCAAGATTCTTCTAGTAGTTTGAATGTAGCCTCTTCTAGGCTTCCTTTAGGAATTGAAAATTTTACTGGTGCAATTTTTATCAAGATATTTCTAGCTAATATAAATGCGATCTGTCAATTTTTGCCTTCTTTTCTGGCATGAAGCTTCATGTGCCCCTTTTGGATTCCCTCAGTAACCAATGCATACATGGCTGCAAAGTTTTGAGCCAAACCTGCGGCAGCCATAATGCATGAAAGCTCACTAGCACTAGAAACCCCAAGTATTTTTGTACAAATTTTTGCAATCGGATGGTGTTGAATAACTCCCCCAACTATACCAACAGAGAGTGGTAGTTCAAAATCTCCAACCAAATTTCCATTTGAGTCTTTTGTCCATTTCGTCAAGGAACGATAAGAACCACTTTTAGCTGCATATGCATGAGCAGCAGCTTCAATAGCTCTGCTATCCTGTCCTGTTGCATTCGCAACAGAAATTGTACCGTTCATTACACCTTTGTTATGTGTTACAGCTCTATACGGATCATTTTCAGCAAATTGAAATGCCAAGATTATGTCATCAACAACACTCTCTCCTCCAATTGCATCTTTGTCAAATACTGCAGAAGCATTAACCATTCTTTTCGTAGAGTAATTTGACAGGATTCGGAGAAGAGATTTTCCTTCAGTTAACTCTTCTATCATTGGTGCAACTGCCTCGCACATTGTGTTTGTTACATTTGCACCCATTGCATCACCAACATCAATTAGTAATTCTACAATTAACATATGACCAGAATCAGTCTGTATGTCCTTGCAAGAAACTTCCTTTGCACCTTTTCCAAGTTTGGAAAGCGTATTACTTTTTGAGTTGGCTAGATTAAGGATTTCAGTTGAGGCACCAATAACTTTAGGAATTGATGACTGAACGTCAACATTTACGATTTGGATTTGTCCTATGCTGTATGATTGTTCAGATTTTGCACTAAAACCTCCATGAATTCGTGCAATCTTTGCAGCCTTTGATGCTGCTGCTATAACGGATGGTTCTTCTATTACCATTGGAATCAGGTAATCTTTGTCATTAATTCGGAAGTTTGTGGCAATTCCAAGTGGTAATGAAAATGTGCCTATTGCATTTTCTATCATATTATCTGCTTGATCATAAGAAATGCCTCCAGTTGCATCTTCAACGATTTTCAACTCTTCTTGTGACAAACCAGAAAAATCTGCTACTATACCAAGTCTTTCCTTTAGTGACTTTTCAAAGAATTTTGGTATTGATGAGTCCACCATTTTATTTCACTATCCTCAATAATTTATCATCACTCGCATCAGGAAAACCTTTCCCATCAGTATTAGATGTTATAAGATATAGATATCCATCTGGTCCCACAGCAACATCCCTAATTCTACCCATTCCACTTAGTATACTTGTTTGAGATTTAACTTCTTCATCAGAAATTTCGAGATTAAATAGTTGTGAAGCACGCAAGCTGGCTAATACAAGAGAATTCTCTAGATTAACTTTGTCACCATAATAAAATACAATTCCACCAGGTTCTATGGCTGGATCATAACAGTTGATAGGATCAACAAATTGTTCATTACCACCACATTCCTGTTCTGGCCAGCCATAATTCCCTCCTGATCTTACCAAATTGATTTCATCATTTTTGGTGGGACCCATTTCAGTGACAAAAAGATTTCCTTCGTTATCCCAGCCCAGACCTTTTGTATTCATATGTCCAAATGAGAACACAGGTGAACCTGAAAAAGGATTATCGGTTGGTATTGTTCCATCGTCGTTTAATCTAAGAATTTTCCCCTCAAGTGATTGAATGTCCTGTGCACCATGAGAGGATTCTGAGGTGTAGCCAGTACCGATGTAGAGCTTTCCATCAGGACCAAATTTCATAATTCCTCCATTATAGTATGTAGAACCCGGTATATTGTCAAATATTGTTTTTGCAGTATCAAGTTTGTTGTCTGATTCTGTTATTCTGAGAATTTTGTTCCAGAGTGCACCATCTTTTTCATATGTGTAATAAACATAGATGAAATGATTGTTATCAAAGGCTGGATGGACGGCAATGCCAAGCAATCCACCTCCAAAAACATTTGCGGTTCTTAATGTAGCCAATGGATCATCAAGCAATACTCCAGATTCTATTACTCTAATCTGCCCAGTCTTCTCTGTTACAAAGATTTTACCTCCTCCAAAATCAATAGCCCAAGGTTTTTCCAAATTAGTTGCTAAAACTTGTACAGATTCGTTATTGTATTCTGTAGTAGGTTCCGGAATTGGTGGTGGGTTAGAAGGAGAAACCCATATTACAATTGCAAAAATTATTGCTGCAGCTATACCAGCAATTCTAATTCGTTTATCCATAATCAAATCTATCCAAATCCTAATAATAATTACAAGCTTGACTAAAGGCGTATATAGCGTATAAAGAATTTTTGTTCAGCGGGGTGGGGAAGTCAGGTCATCCCGTCGGGCTCATAACCCGAAAATCAGTAGTTCAAATCTACTCCCCGCTATAGATCTTTAATTACTTTCAGAAGTTGAAAAAGTTGTTCAGTATCTCTTAAGAAAACATTTTCCGGATAACAATTAGTCATCCAACCGTTTTCAATTTTGTAAATATCTATAGTCTGACATAGAGAATCATATTCATATGGATGTGTGTTGTCAAACTCCCAATCAAAACCGTTTGTTATTTCATGTTCTGGATAGTTATGACCCCTAATCAGAGTTATTGTTTGATCCGTATAGTCTACTTCAATTTCTGCATAAAGTGCATTGGGATAAAGGTAGATAACATTTGGATGGTTTGTTATGGCATCAAACATTACACGAGTGACGTATTCATTATGCAGCATTATCACTTTGTCAAATTGTTGTAATATACTTGGATCCTTATCAATATCAATATCAGTTATTGAGGAATAACCTAACACAGTTAGAGCTTGATGGCCCAATCCACTTGAATTGTACGTAGGTGTTGGTTGTTTCAACTTGGTTGTTGTACAGGTATCGCAATAACCTCCATAATAATCATAAAAACCTTGATCAGCATAAGCAGTAGAAGTAAAATAAGGATACACAACAACTGTATTTTGAGGATCGTTCCAAACTGCAACTTCGTTATACATATCCATCTTGTTTGGGTTTATGCCTAACAGGAGGGTATTCCATACTGAATTTCCTTCACTGCTAAAACCACAATCGCCATATACACCGTAAACTTCAAAGAAAGATGACTGCACGAAAACCAAATCATCTTTATTAAAGATCCAATCGGGTGCGAATGATATACTTTCCACTGGTACTTTACCAATTATTTTTTTATTATCTACACTAATGATTTGTTTTTTTATCAGATATTCTAATGCGTTAACGAATTCATTCTCTGCAATAAGATCTTCAGACCACCAACCCGCAGTGTTTTTCAACCAATTTGGAACATCCTCTGTGGATGAAGTACCAAATGTTGCGCATGGTATCTGACTAAGTGGAATAATATTATTATTCATCATATATTCAATTGCAGTTAAAAATTCTTTTTCAGAAATATCATCGTATGCCCACCACCCTGAAACATTTTTAATCCAACTTGGGATTTGAGCCTCTTTCTGAGCAGAAGAGCTTGGCATACTAAACAGTATACTTGATCCTAGTAATGAAACAAATAAGATTATGATTATTACGTATCGTGTTTTAAAAACTTGCAATAAGTTCAAGTGAGTTATCTTACATTAAATATTATCTATTCTTTATCCTATTCTAAATTGTTAGAATAAGATTAGAAAACATGTATCCATGGAATGGATTCGTTAAACTGTCTATTCTTGTTTCTTTTTTTAATTCTTTGATATGGTCTAGTTAAATGACGATGTGCAGACACGGATGGTATGTAAATTTTACATTGAATTTTTCGCGGTATCTCTAAGGTGGTTTTTGAAGTTGATTTGTTTCCACACTTAACACATTGAAATCCTTGTTTTCTCCCCTTTGATTTCATTCTTTTGTTACATTTTCTACAAGTAGGATTAACAGAAACGTTGTGTTTTGCTAGTTGTAAAACGTCCAAAAATTCAACATTAATTACTCTTCCATAATTTTTCGATGCTCTTCTAACTCCCCCACCAATCTTAATTTTATCTCCAACAATAAGAGCAGACGCTACCTGTGTAATTTTTGTTGGTTTGTATACAGCACATCTTATCTTTCTACCCTCTACTTGAAGTGAAAAAAGTACGTGTCCACCTTTCTGAATTACAGGATTGTTGCAGATATTTCCAACTAAAAATCCAGAAGTGTATGGTTTGAGATCATTTGCTTGAAGTTCATTTTTTAAATGATCCCCCGTTCCCTGATTTGATTTGAAAACCATGTAACCATCTAACTTTTCATCGACATTTACTATTGTTGATGCTTTAACAACAGATTTTGCAGTTTCTCCACGTATTCCGTAAAAAACTGGATCTGGTCCATGTGGGGTAATTAACACTCTTTTGTTGTCATTATCATAACTGCTAAAAGTCTCAGGAATTGTAGATTGCATTTCCTCTATACTATTTGGATCAATGTGTCTTTTTTTGCCAAATTGTGATTTTTTTCTGTATGATAATAATTCAAATGTGTGATCAGAGAATTCATAGCCTACAGCACTGATAGCTCCAACCAGTCCTTGACCATTTCCAAGATAGAATGATTCTATATTATTTTCAGAAATAAATTGTTTTGCCTCCTTTCTGCCAATTAATTTCCATAGTGCTAGCTTACTAAATTTTTGAAATGTTAAGGGAATCTCTTTGTTTTGAAAAAATACAAGACCTGGATTAGCACCGTTTTTTGTATCGGAATAGTTTTCTACAAACTGAATAATTTTGTTTTTAATTTTTTTAGGATATTTTGTTCTAATCGTTAATCTAACAGCACCATTACCCCGTGTTTTCCATGGAATATTAGGGTTAAACCTGATCAAATACGGAAAATCCATGAATTGAATTTCTTGCTTTTCGAGAAATTTGACAATTTCATAGCAAAGAAAAGTGGTGCACATTCCCTTGGGAGAATCTGTATCATCAATACCAATGTGAAGAATTGTCTCGTTTTGCATACAATACTACTATTCTTCATACATTTTTGAGTTTTGAATCTAGATTGGTTTAAATTTAAAAAAGTTGCCGTAGATACAAATGATAATTATAGATGAAAAAAAGATTTTTGATGTTATTGAGACACGCAAACCTACTTCCGTTGCATTAAACGGTCCTGATGGTTTGCTTCCTAAGGTACAGGATCTTGCGTTAAGAATTGGTAAAAAATATGAAATTCCAGCATATTTGCTTGCAGACACTACTTGGGGTACATGTGATCTTAATTCAAATGGTGCAAAAGTATTGAATGCTGAAATATTATTCAATATTGGTCATACAAACAGTATGGAAACATTTGAAAAAAATGTAATAATGATTGATGCCTTTGATGATATCTCTTTTGATAAGGTGGCAGAAAAATGTGGCAAATTGCTTCGTGATAAAACCATCTCACTGATTACAGATAGCCAACACCTCAATCAAGTGGAATCAATCAAGAATAGGTTAGAACAAAATGGAGTCAATGTAAAAATTGGAAAGGGTAAAGGTCAACTTAATGATGGACAAGTCTTTGGCTGTGAATTCTATCCTGCAACTGAAATAATGAATGATGTTGACGCCAATGTCTTTGTAGGACAAAGCAATTTCCATGCTGCCGGTGTAGCTATGTCCACAAACAAACCAACTTACATTCTGGATCCATATTTTAACGAGATGCGTGAGATAACTGACTTTGCAAGAAAGCTACAGAAAAAAGCCACTTTAGAAATTTACAGGGCTGCTGATGCTAAGACTTTTGGAGTAATAGTTGGATTAAAGGAAGGTCAGCTTTCTAAACTAACTGCCCTAAAATTCAAAAAGGAATTAGAAGATGTAGGTAAAAATGTTCATCTTATTGCATTGACTGACATCACAAATGAACGGTTAAGAAACCTAAAGGATATTGATGCGTTTATTCAGGTGGCATGCCCTAGGATTTCAACGGATAATGTGTTCGACAAGCCTGTTTTATCAACCCCTCAGGCTACCGCCCTGATGAAAGTGTTAAGAAAAGAAAGCATTGAAAATTATTTCCAGATAAAACACTGGCTGTAAACAAATAATAGATATAATTCGTGAGGATATACATGTCTAATTTTGTTTTACCAGGAGATAAGATAGCAATAACAGAGGAATACGAATCAGGAAAAAATGCTTGTGACGATGGACATATTGTAAGATCTACTGTTATAGGTGAAAATCAAATCGACAAAAAAGACCGTTTAGTTCATGTAAAAAATCACAAATCCATATCAATTCCGGAAGAAGGTGATATTATTATTGGAACTGTTGAGGCTATCATGGGATCAATGATGGCAGTGTTAATCAAATACATAAACTCTAAACCAATCAATTCAGGGGTGGAATGTATTTGCCCAACTAAAAATATCAGAAAAAGAAATGTTGCTCTTGTAAAAGATGTAGTCAAACTCAAAATAGTTGGACACTTAAACGGGACAATACATGCAACCATCCAAGAACCATCATTGGGAGTATTATTTACTAAATGCAGAAAATGTGGTATGGGTGTAAAACCACTGCGTGATATCATAAAATGTGTAGAATGTGGATGGACCGACGATAGAAAACTCTCAAGCGATTTTTTAAAAACTGATTTTTTGAAAGTAGGGGAATAGGATATGAAACGTATTTCGTTCCAAGGAGAACGAGGAGCATATAGCGAGGCTGCATCAGCTTTATTTTTTGATAATCAAATTGATACTACTCCATGCTCCACCTTTGCTGAAGCCTTACAAAATACAGAAAATGGTACAAGTGATTACTCTGTTTTGCCAGTTGAGAATTCGCTTGCGGGAAGTGTTGGGGAAAGCAATGACTTGCTTTTAGCCACGAAGCTTAACGTAGTTGGTGAAATTTATCATAGAATACATCATTGCCTTATAGGAACCGGATCACTTGGAGATATTGATACAGTATATTCACACCCACAAGCTTTAGACCAGTGTAGGAAATTTATTCAAGAAAATTCACTAAAAACTATTCCATCCTATGATACAGCTGGTAGTGTAAAAATCATCAAGGATTTGAATAAGAATAGTATAGCATCTATTGCAAGCAAAAATGCAGCAGAAATTTTTGATGTTCCAGTAATTCAAGAAGGTATTGAGGATAATACAAATAACTATACCAGATTTCTGGTGTTTTCTAAAGGAACTAGTGATAAAACTGAAAGTAGTAAAACATCAATAATTTTTTCAGTAAAACATGAGGCTGGTGCCTTGTACGAAATCATTAAGGAGTTTTATCAGAACAAAATAAATCTAACAAAGATTGAATCTAGACCAAACAAAAACACAGCATGGGAATACAATTTTTATGTTGATTTTGAGGGTCATCAGGATGACTCATCAATTAAGGATATGTTGGATAAATTAAGAAACCACTCTACTTTCCTGAAAATTTTAGGTTCCTATCCTATTGCGAAGCTAGACTAGAATCCTCGTGGCTTTCTTACAGTAAAAGCTGCACTGAATCCAATTACAACAATACCTGCTATGATAACCAAAATGTGATATGTGAGGAACAATGGATCTTGTGATTTCTCTAATGTTCCCTTTGCATTTAATTCAGATTGACCTGTGTTCTGAATTTTGATTATATTTTCACCTGGGACAGTATTAACCCATGAAATGTCTGCCTTGTTCTTGTAGCTACCATCAAATTTTTCTGCATCATCAGGTGTTGAAACTTTAACATCAAAGGAATCTCCAGTAATAATCATTTTTTGTAGAGAATTCTCTGGTGCTTGAAATACAAACGTGGTCGATTCTCCAACTCCAAATCCATCATCAAAGTTCATAACATCAATTGGGTTGGCAAGGAAATCTACCATAGACATTACACCAAGTCCTGAGATAATGCCTCCAGCAATTAGACCGATTATTGTATACTTGTTTAGCACAAGAAAAACCCTGAAATGATGAATAAAAAACTAACTACATTACGTCAACATCATGAGGCTGACTTTCAGCAAATCCTGCTCTCGATATTTTGATAAATTCTGCATTTTTGTGCATTTGTTCTATGTTATGCACCCCACAATAACTTAAGCCTGAACGAATTCCACCAGTCATTTGTGTTATGATATCAGTGACACTTCCCTTATACGGAACCATAGCTTCTACCCCCTCAGCTACATAATCATTCAAGTCATCAGTAATTTCAAGTGTTCCAGTCTCTTTTGTTTTCCTTCCCATAGATGCAGCCAAAGAAGCCATTCCACGATAAATCTTGAAGCGTTTATTATTTTTTGTAATTGTAGTACCGGGTGTCTCATCTGTTCCTCCAAATATACTTCCCACCATGATAGAAGATGCACCAGCAGCCAAGGCTTTTGTTGCATCACCTGAAGTTCTTGTACCACCATCTGAAATGATTGGTATATCGTGATCCCTTCCAATTTCAGCACAGTCAAAAACTGCTGTAAGCTGTGGAACTCCAGAACCTGTAATAACTCGAGTTATACAAATAGAGCCAGAGCCAACTCCAACCTTTACCGCATCAACACCAGCATTGATTAGGTCTTCAGTTCCTTTTGCCGTCGCCACATTTCCTGCAATAAGTTCACAGTCAGGAAATGCTTTTTTGATATTTTTCACTGTATTTATTGCGTTTTCACTATGGCCGTGTGCTATATCTACAACTATCGCATCAGTTCCAGCACTAAGTAATGCCTCAGTTCTTTCCATAAAATCACCCTTAACACCAACAGCTGCCCCAACAATTGGGCGCCCTTTGCCATCCTTCGATGCATTAGGATATTTTTCCAAATTAGAAATGTCCTGACTAGTTATCAGACCTTTGATCAGTCTATCATCATCGACTATAGGCAGTTTTTCAATTCTGTTATTTTTGAGTACTTGCTTAGCCTCTTCCAAATCTATACCTGGTTTTGCTGTAACAACATCTTTTGTCATTAATTCCTTAACTAGTTTAGAACAATTAGGCTGTTCAAACAGGACATCCCTCTCAGTTAAAATTCCTACAAGTTTAGAATTGGAATCAACAACTAAAAGTCCGGACACATCCTTTTCATTCATTATACTGAATGCGTCTTGAACGGTTTGGTCGAGATTAACATAATATGGATTTTCTATCATAACGCTGCCAGAGCGTTTGACTTTTAGAACCTCATTCACTTCTTCCTGAATTGTTAAAAATCTATGTATGATACCTATGCCACCTTCACGGGCAATAGTCACAGCCATTGGTGCCTCTGTCACCGTATCCATATTAGCGCTGATTAATGGAATATTCAGGGAAATGTTTCTAGAGAGTTTTGTTGATAGATCTGTCTGAGAACGACTTGATACATCAGAAAATTTGGGTACAAGGAGAACATCGTCAAAGGTAAATCCTTCTCGTATATCCAAATGAACCTCATACAGTAGAAAAAAAACTGATTATAAGCCTTTCTTACTTGTATGATGACTTGTAGCTATTTCTACTACTTCCTTTGTTTCAGCCACATTATGTGTACGAATTATGTCTGCCCCATTTAAAACACAGACTGCTTCTGATGTTAATGATCCAGCAAGTCTATCTGATGGATTCTTTTTTTTCAAGATTTCCCCAATGAATGATTTGTTGGATACAGATACAAGAATCGGCATGTTGAGTTTAATTTCTCTTAAATTTTTTAGTATCAGCAAATCTCTTTGAACCCAATTCAAATTAATTTTTGTAAAGAAAGAATTTTTTCCCTTTTCTCTGAAAAATCCTATAGCAGGATCTAAAACAACCTTTGAGCTAGGAACTTTTATAGATTTTGCTATATACAGACTTTTTTTCAATAGTTGTTTTGTTGCCTGTATTTGATTCCCAGTAATGGGTTTTTTATTATACGCACATAAAATCAGTGATGGAGAATGCCTTTCAATTATTTTTGGCATGAATGGATCATGCCTTAGTCCCGTTACATCATTGATTATATCAACTCCTAATTCTAAAGCCTCTTTGGCTACTCTAGCCCTACATGTATCAATTGAAATAGGCAAATTGGTAACCTGTTGAATTATCTTAATTGCCTTAACAACACGTTCCGTCTCGGTTTTTTCTGATACCATTGTTGACAGATATGGTGCTGTGGACATACCACCAACATCAATAAAATCAGCACCCTCATCGTCTATCTTGGTAACTGTATCAATAATTTTTTCTCTGCCAATCGAGATGGATTTTTTGTAAAATGATTCAGGGCTTGTATTTAAAATTCCCATTATTCGTACAGGATTTAAACCACCCACTCTAATACTTCCTAATTTATTCACATAACTTATCATAACCTATGCCAATTTGAGTGATATGACTATTACCGGCTGGGAATCAAAATACAGGGATATTTTGAAGGATTTTGGATATTCCCGAAATGAAGATAATCAATCAGCCAAATTATTAAATTCATTATTGCAAAAAAAAACTCCAAGTATAATAATTAGAGATTTGATAAAGAATAAACCAGTTTTTGTAATAGGTGCTGGTCCATCATTACCATCTTGTATTTCAATTTTGAAAAGACATAAAAAAATTACAAAAATAGTTGCTGATGGTGCAACAAAAGCAATAATCGAAAATGGTTTGAGACCTGATATTGTGGTTACGGATCTTGATGGTGATCTAAAATCACTAAAAAAAGCTGGTAGAACAAACACAGTAATGGTTGTTCATGCACATGGAGATAATTCTGAAAGGATTAATCTTGTCAAATACTTTAAGAATTGTATCGGAACTACACAAACAAAACCTATAGGAAAAGTTAACAATTTTGGTGGCTTTACAGATGGAGATAGGTGTGTATTTTTAGCAGATTATTTTAAGGCAAAGAAAATAATTCTTCTTGGAATGGATTTTGGAACTAGAATTGGGAAGTATTCTAAGAGTAAAGTAGAAAATCGAACTACCAAAATTGCAAAATTACGCCGTGGGAAAAAATTATTAGAATGGCTTGCAAAAAAAAGTAAATCTGATCTTTATTCTACGACCAAAATCAAGGGATTTACAAAAATTAACCATCAAAAAATAGATGCCATAGTAGCTAAGAACTAGTAGTAGGATGCGTTTTAATATCGTTCTAGATAAGTAGGTGTATGGGGTTTTCTGACGAGCAAATTCGTGATATGTTAGAATTAAAAGAAGATCTTGCTGAAAAAATAATCAAATATAGAGAACAGATTGAAAAACTGGAAAAAAATATTTCTGTACTAGATACAATACTTAAGCAATCAAGTTTTACAAAAGCTTCAGATCTAACTCGTAATGCACCAAAAACAATAAAACAAGAAAGAAAAATAGCAATCACAAAAAGTTCGGATGGCACAACAATTGCTAATGCATTTGTTACAAGCGATGATGTTTCAATTATTTTAGAAGATAATGTTATACTTGATCCAAAAACACCTCCTCTGAAAACTTTCTTTATTGATCGTATTATTGGTGAGATGAAAAAAAATGACGTTCAACAAGTTGAGGATGGCAAGATAAAGAATCATGAAGTTATTGATTGTGTAATAAATGACAATGGTGACAAGATAAGAGAAATTATAATCAAAAATTATCGTCAAAAAGAAAGGATAGATGAAATCATAAATACGGCTACATGGTCTTTGACACGAATGATTGAAAATTCAGCGTGATATAATGGATAAAATCATTGTCTTAGATTTTGGCTCCCAATACAGTCATCTCATATGCAGACGTATTAGGGATTTTTCTGTCTATGCAGAGCTTTTGCCATTTGATACTCCGTTAGAGGAAATAAATAAAAAAAACCCAAAGGGAATAATTTTTTCTGGCGGACCAGCAAGCGTTTATGATTCTGGTGCACCCGTCCCTGATGAGAAAATCTTCCAATTACAGGTGCCAATATTGGGAATTTGTTACGGTCATCAAATTATTGTTAATAATTTTGGTGGTAAGATAAAGCGTGCAAACAAGGAGTATGGTTCATCTGTACTTACAATTGATAGTGATTCTGGTATTCTAAATGGTATAGGAGATTCCGTTAGAGCATGGATGAGTCACGGGGATGAAGCAGAAGATGTACCAGAAGGTTTTGAAATAATTGGTCACACTGAAAACTCACGTTATGCGGCTATTGCCAACAAGCAGAAGACTGTATTTGGAATTCAATTTCATCCTGAAGTTGTACACACTGAAAAAGGAACTGAAATTCTGAAAAATTTTGTCCTGAATGTTTGTAATGCAAATCAAGACTGGACCATGGAAAAATTTGTTGAAAATTCTATTGAAAATATTTCTAAAGTAGATGGAAATGTACTATGTGGGGTTAGTGGTGGAATTGACTCTACGGTGGCGGCATTATTAATTCACAAGGCTATAGGAGATAGGCTCAAGTGTGTTTTCGTTGACAATGGTCTTTTGAGGCTAAATGAGGCAGAAGAGATAGAGAATATGTTCAAGAAAAACTTTGAAGTTAATTTCACAAAAATAGATGGGCAAGAACAATTCCTTTCAAAACTAAATGGCGTGGTTGATCCAGAAGAAAAAAGGAAAATTGTTGGCGAAGAGTTTGTTAATATATTTACAAAATTCTCCAAGGAAAATGGCTCATTTGTTTGGCTTGCACAGGGAACTCTTTATCCTGATGTGATTGAAAGTGGTGTATCAAAAGGACCAGCATCAGTAATCAAAACACACCATAATGTTGGTGGCTTACCAGATTGGTTAAACCTGAAAGTTTTGGAGCCACTTCGTGATTTGTATAAGGATGAAGTAAGAAAAGTTGGAAAGATTATTGGTGTTCCTCAATCTCTGCTGATTCGACACCCATTTCCAGGACCTGGTTTAGCTGTAAGAATTATTGGTGAAGTTACAAAAAATAAATTAGATATTACGAGGGTAGCAAGTAAGATAGTCGAAGAAGAATTACAAAACGCTGATCTGTATGACAAAGCTTGGCAAGCATATGCTGCAGTGGGGGATGATAAGGCCGTTGGTGTTGTTGGTGATGAAAGGAAATATGGTAATATTGTAATGATTAGAATTGTAGATTCTATAGATGCAATGACTGCCGATTGGACTCGAATACCAAATGAACTGTTAGAAAAGATAAGCAATAGGATTACCAATGAAATTGATGATGTAACTTGGGTATCTTATGTGGTGTCAAGCAAGCCACCGGCTACAATAGAACCACAATAACTAATTACTTAGCAAACAGGCGCCAAATACCCCAGCAGAATCGCCAAGACTATTTTTGAGTATTGGAGTTTGGGTGAAGTTACCCAATACTTTATCGTAGACGATCTTTTTACCCTCATCATACAAGAATGATATGTTTGAAACACCACCTCCTAAAACAATAGCATTAGGATCTAAAATATCAATTACGTTTGCAAGACTAATTCCAAAATTCTCAAGAAACTCATTTTTCCATTGTTGTGCTTTTTTATCAGAAAGATCTTGTACTATTGATTGTAGTTGTTCTTTCTTTCCAGTAAGTTCTGACCAACGCTTTTCTAGTGCTGGTCCACTAATGTACGTCTCAACACATCCATGCTTCCCACAAAAACATTTGTTCCCATCTGGTCGTAATGTGTGATGCCCCCATTCTCCTGCAATGTTTGTACTTCCTTTGTGTATGTTTCCATTAATTACAATCCCCCCTCCAACACCAGTTCCCATTATAACTCCAAAAACAACATCTTGATTCTTAGCAGAACCGAGTAACGACTCCGCAAGGGCAAAACAGTTAGCATCATTTTCCATTAGAATTTCATGACATAATACCTTCTCAATATCGTTTTTTAATGGCATTTCTTGGAGACATCTAGTGTTGCTGTTTTTGATCAGCCCTGAATTAGTATCAGTAAAACCAGGTGTACATATTCCAATAGATGTCTCTTCATCTGTTTTTGTTTTTAATTCATTGATTAAAGATATGATAGATTTTACAATAGAATCATAACCATTTTCTTGATGTGTTTCGATACGCTTGCGATAAATCTGGTTGTATTTTTCATCTACTAAAATACCTTCAATCTTGGTTCCGCCAAGATCAATTCCAATTTTGTACATGAATATAGTTAGTTGAGTAAGTTTTGAAGTTTTAGTAGATTTATCCCATTGGTGGCATACCTGGAGGCGGACCGCCAGCACCTGGACCACCCGAAACTGCAATCACATCATCAATTCTTAGAATCATGCAAGCTGCTTCCGTGGCAGATTTTATGATTTGCTCTTTTACAGCTAATGGTTCCACTATATCTAACGAGAACATATTTCCAATCTTACCTTCCTTTGCGTTGATACCAGCAGTTTGTTTTCCAGCAGTTTGATTTGCACGTAATGTGATAAGAGCATCAATTGGATCCATTCCTGCATTTTCTGCTATGGTTAATGGAATTGACTCCAATGCTTCTGCATACTGCTTCATTGCAAGTTGTTCCCTACCACCTGCACCGCCTGCCCACTCGTTTAATTCTGTAGCTAGGTATGCTTCCGGTGAACCACCACCTGCTACAATTGATGGTTTTTCAACAACATCTTTCACTACCATGAGTGCATCATGTATGGAACGGTCAGCTTCATCAACTACTCGTTGTGAGCCACCTCGGATTAGAATTGTAACTGAACGAGGATTTTTACATCCTTCTATGAATACCCACTTGTCTGATTCTACCTTCTTCTGATGCGCAATTTCTGCGTGACCTAAATCACCTGCAGAAATATCATCAAGGTTTGTAGAGATTCTTCCACCAGTGGCTTTGGCTAACTTTGTCATATCGCTTTCTTTCACTCTTCGTACAGCCAGAATACCATGTTTAGCAAGATAATGTTGTGCAATATCATCAATTCCTTTTTGGCAAATGAGTACATTAGCACCTATGCTGTGTACTTTATCTACCATTGATTTTAACATCCTATTTTCTTCTTCCAGGAATGTCTGCATTTGAGTTGGATCAGAGATTCTGATTTCTGCACTCATCTCAGTCTTCTCAACTTCAAGTGCAGCGTTAACAAGTGCTATTTTTGCATTATCGATCTTAGTTGGCATTCCACTGTGAACAATTTCCTTATCAAGAACTATTCCATTAATCAGTACAGTATCATCAATAGAACCGCCCGACTTTTTTTCCACTTTGAGGTTATCAAGGTCAACTGAGTGCTTATCACCATCATGTTCTGCGATCTTCAAAACAGAGTCGACAACTAATTTTGATAGAGGTACACTATCCTCGGAAATTAGCTTAGATTGCATACTAGTTTTTGCAATCTTGATTAATGATTCTCGGTCATCTGGTTTAACTGTCTTTGCAAGTTTTTCCAATAATTCAAGAGCTTTTTCTGAGGCTGCTTGATATCCATCGATAATAACTGTAGAGTGTACATCCTTTTCAAGAAGTTTTTCAGCTTTTTCTAGCAATGCGCCCGCGAAAACAACAGAAGAAGTTGTTCCATCACCAACCTCGGTATCAATGGTTTTGGATATTTCCACCATCATTTTTGCAGCAGGGTGTTGTGCGTCTATTTCCTTTAGAATTGTTGCACCGTCATTTGTAATTGTGACGTCTCCTAGTGAGTCCACTAGCATTTTATCTAAACCACGTGGACCCAGACTTGTTTTAACAAGTTCTGCTACAAGTTTTGCAGCAGTAATATTATTTTTCTGTGCATCCTTTCCCTTTTGTTGTAGTGCACTTTCTTTAAGGACTAAAACTGGACCCTGTGGGGTCTGTTGTATTGATGCCATATTTCAAAAACAAGTGTTAATTTCCCCTTAATATTCTATTCACGTAACTACGCTCAGGAATGAACGATTCTTCACATCAACTAACCCTGTGCTCAGTATTCGTATATCAGGCAATGCTAGAAATGGTAAAAATAGTGGGATAAGATGTGGTTTTTTGAATATACAACCAGCATCTGCTAAAACTATGTTTAAATTTTCAAAGTTCTCTGAAACTTTTTCAAAGCTATTTGTAGATACGATACCAGACATTTGAAGAGGCATGGATGCTAGAGTTTTTCCTTCACTAACTACAACCACGCCTCCCTGTGTATCAACAAGTCTGTTTGCTGCGATTGCCATATCTTTTTCATTAGAACCAATTACTAGCATGTTATTTTCATGAAAGTTCCATGTTGATGCAAATGCGCCTATTTTTGCTCCAAAGTTCTTCAGGAATCCAATTGTATGTTTTCTTGTTCCAAATGTTCGATCAAATGATGCTACCTTCCAGACATCCTTATCAGTAGATGCCATCACATTTCCCTCTTTTACTGTCAGGTTTTCGTTTATCTTTTCTGTTATAATCTCTGTTTTCAAATTTATTACATTAACAGTTGCTGCATCATCTCGAGATTTTACTCTAAAATCATCTCCTGATAATTTCCGCAGATTGACAGTTTTTGTCATCCACTTAGGTACTGTGTATTTTTTTATTTTAGACACAATTGTACCATTTGACACAACTAACTTTCCGCCAACAAAAATCTTTCTAGGTTTCATCTTGTCAAGATCATCAAATACTAAAATGTCCGCTAGTTTGCCTGGAGCAATACCACCCAAGTCCTTTCCCATGTTATAGTAATCAAAACAATTTTTTGATGCCATGGAAATTGCATCTATCTGATTAAGACCCAGTTTTACTGACTCTCTTATACAATGATCAATATGGCCAAATTTTATGATGTCAGATGGATCAAGACCATCTGAACAGAACATCAATCTATCCGTATAGGTTTTGTTAGATAGCACTAATTTCACAATGTCTTTCAAGTCTCTGCGAATGGAACCCTCTCTGATCATTATCCACATTCCTAATCTTAATCTCTCCAAAACCTGATCAAAGTTTATTGGTTCATGGCACGACAAAATCCCAGATGACACGTAAGCGTTTAGTTTTTTACCAGATGCACCAGCAGTGTGACCATTAATCACACAATCATTTTCAAGCATAGTAGATAGCATTCTCATTGTCTTAGGATCACGTTTTGTTACCTTAGTCCATGAAAACACTTCACCCAAACCAAGAACACCCGGAATTTTGAGTGACAATTTTGCTTCAGCTAAGCTTACCTCCCTTCCATGGCTGAATTTCTTGTCAACTGGAACCCCACCAGGAACCACATGGAAAAAACGTGCTGGCAGTTCAGATGTCATCTTAACAAATTCTTTGAATCCTCTATAACCGCAGGTGCTAACTATGTCAATAGGATCAGAAAAAAGTGATGTGACACCACATAGAAGGGATTTTTTTACAAACTCAGTAGGCGAAACAAACTGGTCTAAATGTATATGAGGATCAGCAAATCCAGGCGTCACATATTTTTTTTTTAAATTAATTACAACTGTCTTTTTTCCCTTCGTGTGAGATGCATCTGGGCCAACGTAAGCAATCCTATCATGAGATATAGATATCTGAGTACCCGGCATAATTTCGCGCGAATAAACATTCACCAAGAAGCAGTCCTCTAAAATTAGATCAGCGGGTTTGTCACCAATAGCTACTTCATTTAAAGTTTGGATGCTTCTAGACAAACCAAGGAACAATGTTCTATGATATGCATTCGTATTATTATAGATTAGAGACCATGTTTAAATTACCGTCAGGCTCGGATGTTAATTGTGAATATACCAAAAGAGATCAATCGTTTCTGCCCTAAATGTAAGAAGCATGTAGTTCAAAAGATTTCCATTTACAAAGCAGGCAAACGTAGGGGCACTGCTGCTGGAGAAAGAAGGCATGCATTACGAAAAAAAGGATATGGTGGTCAAAAATTCCCCAAGCTTGCAAAACCTGCAAAAACAACAAAGAAAGTTACACAGGTTTTTACATGCCCAGAATGTAAGAAGAAAACGATGAAAGAAGGTATTAGGATCAGAAAATTTGAGTTGCTTGCAAAATGAAAAAAGAACACGTACTCATTCCAGAACCAAGCAGTAAATTTCTCAAAATTAACTGTAAGGAATGTGAAAAAGAAAATATTGTTTATTCACATGCCTCAACACCTGTTACCTGCAAATCATGTGGTAACGTGATTGCTGAACCAACTGGTTCGAAGGCCCGAATAATAGGAAAAATTTCAGGAACTGCTGAGTAATTCGTAATCTTCCTTTGTGTTCAGATTAAAAGCTATTCTCTTATCATCTAAAATAATATAGTTCTCGCTAACCAAACTCAAATCTTTAATTTTGTCAGCATTAATGATAGAAACTCCAGTATAGGCGCATTCAATATTATTATATTTCACTAATAGATTAGACTCCAATCCTAATGAATTCAAAAATTTCTTGGATACAAGAAAACTGGACCAAGTATATTCTGAATTAAAATTTATCATATCCTGAATAATTTCTTCATCCAGTAATGGTAAATCTCCTGAAGCAACAAATACGAATCCATCCAGCTTTTGTAATAGAAAATTTAGGTCGTTAGCATATCCATTTCCTGGTGTGGGTAAAGTTTCTATGCCATCTTTTTCCAATGCATGTTTTGTATCAGGTGAATTTGGGCTAGTAGCAACAATAACCTTAGAGAAACAATGAGAATTTTTTAATGCGTCAATCACCTGGAAAATTATCGGTTTTTTGTATTCAAGTAATAATTTTTCATTCGATGTATCCATCCGGGTTCCCTTACCTCCCGCCATCACAAGACCAATCATAGTGATACAAAGATTAGTAGGGATGAGAGTCTTGTAAGTTCGTTAGTTGCACCCATAACATCTCCAGTGATTCCACCAAAACTTCTGGTGGATAGCCCAACCAAAAACAATGTAATGGCAATTGATGCGCCAAAAAGTATCAGGCCTGTAGTTCCGCCTATCACAACAAGTGGAATAATTGTAATAACGCCAGCAACTGCCAGTCTTCTTTTATCTTTCATGATTTGCATGAATGGCGAATTGGAACCTACTGCTGCTGAATTTCCAATACCAGCCATCAATACCATTGAGAATTTAGCTAAAATTTCACTAAGTAAAATAGCCTGAAACAACTCATAACCGGTTGTCAATGACAGGGCTATGATTGCTCCAACTACATACAATACAACAGAAACAATTCCAGCTGAGCCTGTTGAAAGGTCTTTCATTGCGTTACGCTTTCTCTCTTTTGTACCCCTGGTCATAAGACCGTCAGCAAAGTCTGCCAGTCCATCAGTGTGGTGTATTCCTGTAATGACGGCGAGTGATGCAACAACCAATAATGCAACAATTAATGGTTCTAGGAAAAATGAAAGACCAAATCCAATTGAAGCAATAAGCAGACCTATTGCAATTCCAATTATTGGGAAAACATGCATGTGTCTTGCTACAGTTCCCAAGTCAGTGTTGTTAGAAGGAATTATTGTTAGGAATGAAAAAACTGAACTGATTTCCTTAAGCATGTATCCACCATCCTAAAAATGAGAGAGTTACGATTATTGGAATAGTAACTATGCCGCAGAATAAAATTGATGAG
>CACHDH010000011.1 GCA_902578515.1 uncultured marine group I thaumarchaeote
GATGCGAATCTAACAAATACGATACTAGAAAATACAAAGATTCTAGATGCAAATATGAATAGGGCAAATCTAACAAACGCTAATTTAAGAAATTCTTTGTTAGTTGATACAAATCTATCAAATGCGATACTCACAAATGCTAACCTTGAAAATGCAACTCTTAGTGGATCAATACTAACAGGTGCTAATCTTGAAAACGCGATTCTTACTAATGTAATCATTAATTGTGTTGGTCATCCTATCTGTGTTTAAATGTGAAAAATGCCTTCAAAAAATCATTAAAGTCATAACGGAACCAAAAAAGAGACCGCTATAGGCACGAATCCCATTAGACCCGCCTTATCTGGTTAATTTTTTTACTTTCTTATCCAGTTGATTTAATGAATATTGTACTGCGTCGCTTCGTGTTTTGACTCCTGTTTGGTATTTTTCAATTTTTTTCATCCTATGTGCAGTCATCCTTTTTTGTTCTGATATTCCGGAAGAACCTTGAGATTTCCTTTCATGAAGTGATGACGTAAGCGTTGTGGATCGAATTAACTTCATAAGAAGTTTCAAACTAACTTCCTTATTTTTTACGACTTTTTTTACTTCAGATTCACTCAATTTAGAAATGGGTTTACCTGATATATGTGCGAGTTTGACAATCCGTCCAATAATTTGATGTGCTTTCCTAAATGGTATGTCATTATGAACTAACTTTTCAGCTAGGTCAAGAGCTATAAGATGTCCATCTTCTGCTGCTCGTTTCATATTTTTTTTATTAATTACAACTGTTTTCAACATAGACTCCATAATCAAAAGTGCAGATATCACAACTTTAGAAGCAGACCAAATAGCTGGATTGATCTGTTGCAAGTCCCTACTATAACCAGATGGCAGTCCTTGTATTGTTGAGAGCATAGATGTTAAGTTACCAATTACATGTGATGTTTTTCCACGTGTAAGTTCTAGAATATCAGGATTTTTTTTCTGTGGCATTACACTTGATGGCGAAGTAAATTCATCAGATAGTTCAAGGAAAGAAAATTCTGAAGTAGACCATATGGAAAAATCTTTTGAAACCCTGCTTAAATTAGTCATTAAAATTGCAATAGCTGCAATATATTCAACTGCAGAATCCCTTGTCGTTGTTGCATCAATTGAGTTTTCAACAACTCCTTTCAATCCTAACATTTTTCCAGTACTAAGCCTATCAATAGGTATACTTGTACCACCAATTGGTCCAGCACCTAATGGATTTTCATTTACACGTCCATATGTAACATAAAGCCTGTCTAGGTCCCTAAACAACGCGTCAGCATAGGATAGAAGATAGTGAGAGAATAGACCTACTTGAGCTTGTTGAAGATGTGTATATAGTGGAACTATAGTATCTTGATGTTTTTTAGCTAATACAACAAGTGCTTTTATGGTATCTAGCAAACATTGACATACAATGTTGATATCATCACGAATTTTCATCCGTATATCTAACGCTACTTGATCATTTCTTGATCGTGCGGTGTGCATTTTTCCACCTGCATCAATTCCTATCTTTTTAATTACTAGAGATTCTATTAACTCGTGAATATCTTCAGAGTCAGTTTTCTTTGTTAGTTTTACTTTTTTCAGACTTTCAAGTCCCTTAAGGATTTTTTTTATTTCGTTTTTTGTTAGTATTTTATTCTCGTAAAGCATTATGGCATGTGCTTGGCTTCCTAAAATGTCATAGTGTGCAATTTCAACATCGTCATCTATCGATGACACATAATCCAAAGTCACCTTCTCTAAATTTTTTCCAAGCCTTGCTCGATACATTGTATATACAGGTAAAAATGGCTATATATAGCATAAATTATTTTGTTGTTCATGGCACAAGAACTGAAGCAATTAAGAGTGAAAATTTTTGATGAACTATCGGCAATTGTTGATCCTGAGATAAACGTGTCAATTACTGAATTGGAACTAATCGACGAAGTTGATATCCAGGATAGTGGTGTAAAAATTGATCTGCATCTAACTAGCCCTTTCTGCCCAGCTGTATTCGGCTTTAAAATTTGTCAGGATATACATGACAATCTTTTGAAGATTGATGGAGTTGATGATGTTAAAGTGAATGTTTCAAATCATTTCATGGCTGAGCAGATTAATAATCAAGTAAACAACAGCCCAAATCCACACAAAAAAGAATAATTATTTTCTGTATCCTAACAGATATCCTCGTAGCAATTGTATTCCCATTGCGGGATCAACACCCTTTGGACAGACTTGACTACAAGAACCAGCAAAGTGGCATCTCCATATACCATGTGGTTCATCAATTATCCTAAGCCGTTCATCTTTGCCTTTGTCTCTATTATCTGCAACATAACGATATGCCTGAGCAAGTCCCTGCGGTCCAATAAATGTAGAATCTGTTGTCATAGTAGGACAGGCAGAGTTACATAAACCACATTTGATACAGCTTGCAAACTGAATATATTTTTCAACATCTTCCGGATATTGCAAAAATTCTTTTGTTCCAGGATTTGTTTCCGAGTCTTCACGAATTACATATGGTTTGATTCGTTTGTGAGTTGAGAACATTCTTTCAAACCCAACAGCCAAGTCACGTATTAGTGGAAAGTTGTTCATTGGTTCAACAGTAACTACATCCGAATCCAATTCAGATATTTTTGTAAAACATGCAAGTCTTGGTTTACCGTTAATGATCATTCCACATGAACCACATGTTGCCTGTCGGCATGAATAACGTACACCTATTGAATGATCCTGATGACTTTTTACTTCTAAAATTGCATCCAACACAGTAGTCCATCTCTGATATGGAACTGTAAATGCATGGAATGCTGTTCTTAGATCTTTCTCAGGATTAAATTTGGAAATTCTAAGAGTTATTGTTTTGGAAGATGATTTCACTTCTTCATATTTCTCTTGTACACCTGAGTCATTTGGTGAAGCTGAAACAGTTGGTCTTTCAAATCCTTTTGGTAATGCACCATCTTTAGTCATGCTTCCACCATTCCCATGCTTGCCATGATTATTGTTCTAGAACCGTATGCAATAAGAGCAATCATCGCAGCCAAACACCCGTATGTAACTGCGTTTTCGTATGCATTTCCCTGTTTTAACTCAAGTAAGATTATACGTAAACCATTGAATCCATGTACTGAAATGAGTATTAGCATAGCTTCTAACACTATAGCATAGGGAATAGATTTGTAGTTTGCAATCACACTTTCAAACTCTAGAGAATTTGCGAATGATCCATGTGTGAATCTAATCATAATATGAATAATTACAAACCCAACAGCTACTAGAGCAGTCAAATAATGAATCTTCATTATATGACTTTCACGCATTATATTAGACATGAAACATCACACTCAATCCATACATCATAGCTAATGCAGCGAGACCAATTGAAACATAAATGCATAATTTATTTTTCATGTTTAATGAGCTTGGTGTATAAGGATAATCAGGTCTACGTGCTTTACCAAATCCAAATCCTGCTTGAGCAACCATCAATCTAATTCCATTACCTGTATGAAATACACACATGCCAATGACTAATGCCAAAAATATGTGGCCTTCTGTTGTTTGTGTTAATTCTAACATAGAATCCCAAGCTGCTTTCCCATCAAGTAGACTACTTGTTTCATAGATATGACCAATGAAATAAAATAATAATCCGAGACCAGTAATTCTCATTAACCAATATGCCACACGTTCTATCCCATACCTGCCAGGGTTTGCCATTCCCTTGATGCCTTCCTTTCGATCTTTGTCCATCTAGTATTTTCTCTCCACAGGTTTGTAATTAGTTATTGTCACTGGATGTTTTTTCATGATCGGTTCCTCAGGAGCATAATATGCCAATGTATGATGTAAGAATTTTTTATCATCACGTTTTGGGAAATCAGTTCTTGCATGTGAACCGCGAGATTCTTTTCTATTAATCGCACCAATCAAAACCACTTCAGCTACCCTAAACATAGAATCTAATTCCATTACATTTGAAAAGTTTGTGTTGTATTCTTTTGCTTGATCATCCACATGCTTCCAAGTCATTGCCTTTAACTCGCGAACTTTTTTCAATCCTTCTAACAAATCAGTTTGATTTCGATAAACATATGCTTTATCATTTAATGTATCAGTAAGCTCTTGCTTTATTTCGTATGGATTTGCTTGTCCCCTACCTCTAAAAATGCCATCATAGATTCTTTTTTCTTCCATATTTACCAAATCAGTAGGTATTGATGTTGCAGGCGTTGCTTTTTCTATGTAATTTACAGCCTCATCTCCCGTTATTTTTCCCCAAACTATACATTCTGAAGTCGAATTTGCTCCTAATCTGTTTGATCCATGGATGCTGACACATGCTGCCTCGCCTGCAGCCCATACTCCTTGAAGTTCTGCAGCACCATTTATGTCAGTATGAATACCACCCATCATATAGTGACATACAGGTCGGATATCTAGCATTTCTTGTGCTGGATCTACGCCTGAAAATTTCAATGATATTTCACGAATGCCACCGAGTTTTTCTTTTATTATGTCATCACCAATGTGTCTAAGATCTAGCTTCATACAATCCACTCCTGTTTCATTTTTGAATCCACGACCTTCATTAATTTCAGTCATTATTGATCTTGATACTATATCTCTTGGAGCTAGTTCCATTAGTTTGGAGGCGTATTTTTTCATAAATCTGTCACCATCATTGTTGATAAGATAACCTCCCTCACCTCTAGCACCTTCTGTTATCAAGATACCAGAGGGCATAATTCCAGTAGGATGGAATTGTACAAATTCCATATCTTTTAGTGCAAGACCTGCTCTGTAGGCCATATCAAGACCATCAGGCGTAGATGAAAGCGCATATGTTGAAAAGCTGTAAATTCGACCCGCACCGCCAGTTGCAATGATTAATGCCTTGCCCTTAATGGTATGAAAATCACCATTAGACAATTCAATTGCTGTGATACCGACAAATTTTTTCTCGTTCTGTAAAATGGAAGTTACAAACCATTCATTAAGAAATTCAATATTATCAAATTTTTGGCATGTATCATACAACGTTTGCATTTCAAAAAATCCAACTTTGTCTGATGCATATGTTGCCCTAGGAAAACTGTAACCTCCAAAAGCTCGTTGACCAAGTTTTCCATCTTCTCGCCTAGACCATGGCATGCCCCAGTGTTCAAGTTGGTAGATTTCGTCAGGCATTTCCTTGCAAAGACGTTCTGCAGCATCTTGGTCTGCCAGAAAGTCACTGCCCTTAACTGTGTCATATATGTGTGATTCAATAGAATCACCATCCTCTGGAAATAGTACAGCTGCAGTTCCTCCTTCTGCGGAAACTGAATGAGAACGCATAACTTGTACTTTGGATATTACTGCTATACGTATCTTAGAATTTCTTCGTGCAGCCTGAATTGTAGCTCTTAAACCAGCAAGACCAGAACCAACAATAATTAGATCGTATTCAATGGTGTTAGTCATCTTGACATCAAATCTGAAATTCGGCTAAATATGAGTGTAAATTCAGTTTGAGATCAAATAAAAACACTAATATATATCACTAGTGATATCACCAGTGATGCAAGCTGAGTGGATACAACGTGTTGGTAGTTCTGTTCCAAGAGGATTTTCACGACACTTTATACTTGAAACATTAAAAAAGAAACCACATACAGGAAAGGAACTCATTGATTTTGCTGTAAAACAAAGTGAGGGAAAATGGAAACCTTCTCCAGGCTTGATTTATCCACTATTGGGAAGATTATTGGATGAAAAATTGATACAGGAAACTAGTGGTGGTAAATACAAGATAACAAAAAAGGGTGCTACAACCGCTGACGATCTAGAAACAATCAACAATATAGTAAAAAATCAACTCGATGTTTTATTCAGAATTGGTAATGTAGGTCGATTTGTAGCACTTGATATGATAGAACGTGTTTATACTTTAGGTTCAATACTAAGTGAGAATGCAAGCCAAATGTCAAAAGAAGAGATTGACAAATATAAAAAATTCTTAAAGTCTGAAATGGAAAAAATGGAAAATCAACCTGCCAAAAAAGGAAAGAATGTCAAGATAGACTAAATCATAAATAATTCGATAAGATAGACGATCTGTGAAAAGCATACGAAAACTTCTACAAGACAAATCAAAACCATTAGTTATACCTGGAGTTTATGATGCAATTGGAGCAAAAATAGTAGAAAAGGTAGGTTTTGAAGCCATGTTTCAGACTGGATATGGAACTTCTGCTACTCTATTTGGTATGCCTGATTATGGTTTTATTGGTTCAACTGAAACTGTTGATAATGCACGCAGGATCTGTCGTGCAGTATCTATACCTGTTATAGTAGATGCCGATACCGGGTATGGTAATGCACTTAGTGTCTGGAAATTAGTTCGTGAATTAGAAGCTGCTGGCGCATCAGGAATTTTTTTGGAAGATCAAAGATGGCCAAAAAGATGTGGGCATATGCAAGGAAAGGAAGTTGTTACTAAAGAAGAATATACGGAAAAACTTCAAGCAGCATTAGACGCTCGAAGTGATAAGAATTTCATAATTGTAGCAAGAACTGACGCTAGGGCAACTGAGGGATTAGATAACGCTATTGAACGAGGGTTGTATTACAAAAAAGTTGGCGCGGATGTTATTTTTGTTGAGGCACCAAAAACTATTCAGGAGATGAAAAAGATTGGAAGTTCTATTCATGCACCACTTGTAGCCAATATGATCGAAGGTGGTGCAACACCACTTAGTTCTGAATCCAAGCTTTTTGAGATGGGATTTAAAATTATTTTATATCCTCTTTCAGTCTTATTTTCTAATACATACGCAACACTTCAAATTCTTAAGGAATTAAAAAGATCAGGAACCACTAAAAAGTTAAACAAAAAACTTGTGAATTTTGATCAGTTTAATGATCTTGTCGAATTAAAAAAATATAGAAAATTAGAGAGGAAATACAAAAAATAAAAGAACAGAGTAAAGAATCTAATTTCTCTTTACTTCTATCTCAATAGTTGAAACATTTCTAGTTCGTCCATCTTGAGATTCTAATGGTTCAGAACCTATCTTGATGTTTCCTATACTGTATCCTGCATTTTCCGTTTTACGTGAGATTATCTGTGACACGTCTACAGCGCGACCAATACTCATTCCTCGTGCTTTGATAGTTACAGATGGAATATTAGCTAACTGGATTAGTGTTGATGTTACATAAGCCATCAATGGTTTTTTACCAATGAATACTACATCTCTAGATTCGTTTGATCCAGATCGCTTTTTTGTTTGAGTCGTTACAGTTGTGTTATTTGCTTCATTTGCGTCGTTTGACATGTAGCCATTAACGATCTGGTATAATTTAAACCTAAAATAGAAATTTGGAAAAATAAATACTGATTGAAATTTTTACATATTTGAATGGAAATAGATATTATTAATGAATAAATCTTCGGAGATCCATGAAATTTTAAATTCTGGAACAAAGGATGACAAGATCAATGTTTTAGAATCTTTAAGCCAGTCTGACGATCAGAAAATAATCAATGAAATAATAACAAAACTTGATGATTCTGATATAGAAGTTAGAGGTGAAGCATTTAGCTCTCTCTTTCTTAACAAAAACGATATTTCACAATTTTTGATTAACTCTCTAAGCTCAAAAAATAAAAATGTCAAAGCATTTTCAGCTCTAGTCTTGGCTAATAGAGGTGACATAAATGCGATACATGCACTTGAACTGTTAACTAAAGATCCAAATAGTATGGTTAGTGATTGTGCCTTAGGATCATTAGAATATCTTAGAATAAACAAAGACAGTAAGAAAATTTAGTGGTGGACCGGAAGGGATTTGAACCCTTGACCTCACCCATGCCATGGGCGCATCCTACCAGGCTGAACGACCGGCCCAATAAAAAACAGGATATGTTTATCCCTTTTAGGATTTCTAATTGGTTTTTAGCTATGCATTAACTAAGGATTTTGTATCAATACGTTTCAGAGTCGCTTCAATAATTGGAACTTCTTCATCAATCTTTTCTTCAATGGAAGACACCGCATTGAGTCTTTTCTTCGTGTTTTCCTCTATCATTTCATTAATTTGAGCGGGATTCACCAATTTTATTCCCTTAATTGTGGCTATTTGTTCATCAACCGTTCTTGGTTCGGATAGATCCAGTATTAACGTACCTTTCTTTTTATTTTTCATAATTTTTTCAATTTTTTTAAACGTAACTAGAAAAGCATCAGCAGTGGTTGCAACAAAAATAATATCAAATTTATCAAAACCAACCATTACATCTTTGAAATCAATTGGTTTACCACCTAATGTTTTAGAAAATCCAGTAGCACGTTCAAGTGTCATACTAGATACTTCAAATTGATAATTATTTTTATTAAGAGTTTTAGCAACAAGACCCGCCGTTTCTCCTGTACCTATAAGCAGAATTTTTTTAGAGCTAATATTGTCCATGCTATCTTCGGCAAGTTTCACAGACATATCTCCCATTGTTACTACATCTTTACCAATTCCAGTAGAATCTCTAATACCAGTTGCAACACGCATAATTGCGTCAAATAATTTATCTAATATTTTACCAGATGTTTTAGCCTCCTTTGCAATCAATATTGCTTTTTCTAGTTCATCAACGATCTCACCTTTTCCAACAACCAGTGATTCTAAACCACATGCTAATCTTAGAAGATGTTCATAAACATCAGAACCTTTGTAAATCTCTAGAGTTTGGTCCCAATGATCAAGATCAAATTGATCCATATCTGCCAGTGATGACCAAGTTGATAGTATCTTACTTACATTAAGTGTTTTTCCTTGATTTTTTGCAGGAGTTCCATCTGTTTCAAAGTTTCTTCTCGCATCAGGTATTTCTCCTGTTTGTATACCACCAACAGTAAAAACTTCTACTCTACTAGAAGTTTGAATTATTAGACATTCCGAGGCATCAGCATTTTCTATAAAAGATTTACAGGCAGCACCAACATCCTTGAATGAAAAATTTGCTAATTTATGTAATGGGATGTTTCTAAAAGTTATTCTAGCATTCATGATTTGAAAGTTATTTTCACTCAACTATTTTCACCTTTATTCTGATATTTTGTCTCTACCGCCCTTTGCAGTTCTGAAAACGTTCATACCCATGTTATAGTTATCATATAAATATTCTAGTTTCTTCAAATCTAGTTTAGCAAGATCAAGTTCTTGTTTAGTAGCTTCTGGGTTATTCAAAAGTTTGTCTAGTTTTTGTTTAGCTTCTTCAATTAAATCAGTTAACCCAGTTTCATAACTTGATCCTCCACCAAATTCAGGACTAAGAATGTTTTTTGGATTATATCTAGGCGTTTGATCTTTTGGCGTTTGTACTTTCATAGCTAATTCTTCTATTTCATCTCCAGTAAGTATAGGTGTTAATGGAGTATCTCTGTCCATCAAGAAAAATTCTGGTTCCCCCATTTCTCTTCGAAATATGCGATCTTGTTTTCGTTTATTAGAAAATTGTCCTGCTTCTCTTTTTTCTCCTGCTTCGGCTTTTGCAGCTTCATATTCTGCTTTCCAAGCAGCCTCTGATGTATCCCTTGCAGCTTTTACTTTTGCTTTTGCTGCCTCGTATGCTGCTTCAGCCTGTGCAACAGCTTCTGTCGCAGCTACAGCATCTGAAATTGTCGTTGTTCTAAGTGTACCATCAGATGGTTTTGCTTCTTCTGCATTTTCTTTTGCAGCTTCATATTCTGCTTTAGCTAGGGCTTGTTCTGCTTCTGCTTCTGAAAGTGTTGATGGTTGTGATTGATCCTTATTCTCGGACACAAGAACTAGCTAAGTCTGGCTAAATTTTAATATTTATGATATATCGATCTAGTTTTTTATAATATTATGTCCGTATTCCGCTGCTTCATTTGTGTGATACTTATTAACTACTAATTGCGGATCTAACGAGTATGGCTGTTGACAAAAAGGCTACATTGACATATGTTCAATTAATGAAAGAAGATCTAGCAGTTTTTAGACTTGTTCCCGAAGATGGTGTGATTCCGGATTATGAGACTGGTCAATTCATTACTCTTGGTATGCCAATACCAAGTGAGGATAATAAAATAATTCGAAGAGCATACTCCATCGCATCACATCCTGAAAATAAAAAATTCATAGAATTAGTAATTAGATGGGTTCGGAAACCATTGCCAGGGCGTGTAACAACGGCACTGTTTAATTCTGGTGAGGGAAGTGAAGTGTCATGGCTTCCGCCAACTGGAAATGCTCTACAAATTAATCAAAAGTTAGCTGATGGTACAAAGGATGATAGAAGGATTGTTTGTGTAAGTGGTGGAACTGGAATTGCTCCATTCATGGCTTTTGCTAGACATCTTCATGCAGTGGGTGATCATCGAGAGCTTATTTGTTTGCATGGTTCTAGCTATGTTGACGAATTGAGCTACAAGGATGAGTTAACTGCTTTGGATCAAGAAAGTATAGACAGAGGTCCTGACAAATGGAATTTCAAATATAGAGCAGCAATTAGTAGACCACAAGAATGGTTTAACAGATCATGGACTGGTCAAACAGGAAGAGTTGAACAATTTCTAAAACCACAAAATGGTAGCGGCTCACCTCTTGAAGAACTTGTTGGTGAAAAAATAACTCCACAAAATACTATTTTTTATGTTTGTGGTTGGCAAGGAACAGTCGACGGTGTTTTGAATTATGTACGTCCACTTGGATTTCTATTAGAAAAAGAAAAAGATAAGGCGAAGGATGGAAATTTTTCTGTTAAGTTTGAATCATACGGCTAGAAATTAAAAAAATAATACTGCCTAAATCAATTTATTTTGCAAACGTAGGTTAGTTTGCATACTCCAGCCCCGGGTGCTGGAGATAATAGGTTCAAGTTCCACTGTTCCCATACCAAATCAATCATTGAAATATGACTATGATTAATAATGCATAATTGACTACTTGCATATACCTTGCACATTTGAATCCAGTGACAAACTCTCATGTTGAGATTATTGAGGAACAAAAAAGAGAAAACAAAGTAGTTGTAATGCCAGTCCGCTTTCTGAAGGAAGAAAAAGAGATCAACAGTAGAAGTTTTCCATTTAATTTTGAAACTAGGAAAAAAATGATTGAATCAGTATTTGGTGATTCAGTTACAGTTTCATCAAACTATACGTTTTTGGCGCCATTCAAAAAATATTTTCCACCACTTATCTCACCAAAGTCATGGTCACTAAGAAAACAAATTCTACAAGGAATTGATGGTGATTACTTTACATATACTGGAGATAAGGCAGAGGGACTCATGCTAAAATTATACCGATTAAATCCAAAGGTGGGAACTAGAAAGTTAGTATCTGCGTCATCAGTGAAAAATGAAATGTATGAAGCAACTCAAAGTGATAAATCATCATGGGAAAAATCAGTACCGTCAGGCGTTGCTAAGATAATAAATGAAAATTGGGAAACAGTCAAAAAATTTGCTTCTGAGGAAGACATGACCATGAGAATTGCTGGAATGAAATTTCCAAAAGAAGGTTATAATTCAAAATAGATTAATTATAGACAACTGTTCAAGTTTCTGTGAAATTTCCTCTCTCAAAATACATCTGGTTTGATGGGAAGCTTATACCACTGGATAAAGCTAAGATTCCAGTAACCACACATGCAATACATTATGGTACATCAATATTCGAAGGAATTAGAGCATATTGGAACTCAAAAAACTTGTATGTTTTTAGATTGAATCAACATGTTAAGCGGTTTAGGAATTCAGGTAAATTTTACAATATTACGTTAAATTTCTCTGATAAACAGATACAAAATGCTGTAATCGATCTATGTAAGAAAAACAAAATTAAAAAATCATGCTACATTAGACCATTTTATTTTGTAGGACAATACGGAATTAATCTCCATGTAACAAAAAATGCACCAACACATACAGCAATCTTTTCTTTCCCATTTGGTGATTTATTCAACAAGAATGGAATTAGTGCAACTATATCAAAATGGAGAAAATTTAGTGATGTATCAACACCAACACAAGCAAAGATGGGTGGTAATTATCTAAATTCTATTTTGGCAACACAGGATGCAAAACAAAGAGGATTTGAGGAAGCAATTCTATTGGATCAATCTGGAAATGTAAGTGAGGCACCTGGTGAAAATATATTTTTGGTAAAAAATAACAGGTTGGTTACTCCACCACTTAGTTCATCTGCATTAGATGGAATTACACGAAAATCGATTATTACATTAGCTAAAGATATGAAATTAAAAGTGAATATACGAAAAGTTAGTAAAAAAGAATTAAAGACTGCTGACGAAATTTTCCTCTCAGGGACAGCTGCAGAAATTACACCAATAATTAAAATTGATAAAAAGAAAATTGGTAGTGGAAAGGTTGGGGATATAACCAAACTATTTATGGACACTTATTCAGACATCGTAATGAATAAAAACAAAAAATATTCCAATTGGTTAACTGCGGTGTATTGATTGAAAGTTGTTCAGATAGGAGTTGGAGGATGGGGAAAAAACCATTCGAGAATACTTTCAGAATTTGGTGTACTCTCTGCAGTATGTGATACAAACTTAGAGCGTGCCGAAGAATTTGGGAAAAAATATTCTGTGAATTTTTACAATTCACTTGAAAGTTTATTAGATCAGGAAAAATTTGATGCAGCATTAATCTGTACGCCTACTATTACACACTCAAATATTGCTACAAAGCTCATTGAAAATAAAAAACATGTTTTCATAGAAAAACCAATGACATACTTATCTGACGATGGTCAGAGTCTTGTTGACCTTGCAAAAAGAAATAAGGTAATTCTAACTTGTGGATATATAGAACGATTTAATCCAGCTGTCGTTTCTGTAAAAAATTCTATTAAATCACAAAAATATGGAGATTTAATCAGGCTTGAATTTTATCGTGAACATAGAATGCCACAACACATCAAGGATGTTGGAGTTATTTATGATACATCTGTTCATGATATTGATACTGCTATGTGGTTATTTGATGACACACCAGAAGTTGTCTTTGCGATCGCTGGTAAAATTAATCACGAGCATGAAGACTTTGCTACTATAACATTAGGGTTTAAAGATAACAAGATTGCAACAATCTCTTCAAACTGGATAACTCCTATACGTGTGAGAAATTTTAACGCTGTTTGTACAGATGCAAGAATATTTTCAGATTTCATCACTCAGGAAGTTCGAATTGAGACTCACAATGATACAGAAACCCCAAAAAATGAAAAAGTTGAACCACTATCATTAGAAATAAGAAATTTTCTAGATGCAATAGATGGTAAAAATCATCTTGTAGTAAAACCAGAACAGGCTGTAAATGTTACAAAAATTGCAGAAGCTGCACTTTTATCAAGTCAAAGGGGTACACCAATCTATCTTGATCTAAGATGAACAGAAAATTATTAGAAATACTTGCATGCCCTATAGATAAACATCATCCACTAGAACTATTTGAAAATAAATCGGATGGTGAAAAAATAACCGAAGGATCTTTGTATTGTGAAAAATGTTCTAGGTTTTTTCCAATAATAGATGAAATTCCTATAATGTTACCTGATGAATTAAGAGATAAAAAACAAGATATTGAATTTCTAAAAAGAAACACTAAGGAATTACCAGAGAAAATTATAACGAAGGCGTTACCATGGCATTTGTGAGATATTTTGGTTACTAACTATATTTCTGACAAAGCAAAGATTGGTGAAAATACCAAGATCTGGAATTTTGTTTATGTTGGTGATAACGTTGAAATTGGAAGTAATGTCAAGATCGGCTCTCTAGCTCATATAGATTATGACGTAAAAATTGGAGATAATACGCTCATTGAAGGATTAGTTTACATCCCACCACTTTCCAGGATTGGAAAAAATGTTTTCATTGGACCAAGTGCCGCATTAACAAATGATCCTTATCCACCTAGTGAAAAATTAGTTGGTGTAATAATTGAAGATAATGCAATAATTGGCAGTAGAGCTGTAATCAAAGCAGGTGTAACTATTGGTAAAAATAGTGTGGTTGGAATGGGTTCTATAGTCACCAAGGATGTTCCACCAGATACTGTCGTTATGGGCGTTCCTGCGAAGACAAAATATTTACGTAGTGAATATGATAAAAGACAAACTGAATGGAAGAGTAACTAAATCTAAGATTTTACTTCCGATTTGAATATCCAATTCTTAACTTTTGTTAGCGTGAATAGCCACACGAATATTAAAAATAATGCAATAATTACTTTAACGCCAGAAGTAATTATTGGTTCAATATCTGGAGTAAATGTAAATGGTCCAACAAATATTACCACTAATCCACCACCGATTAACATTAAAATCCACATAACAAGGATAAAACTGTAGATTTTTAGGTTCATTGAATCTTTACTCCCATCATAAATGCTGTGATGATTGCTAAGACTCCTGAAAATACTGTCAATTTCAAAACCTCATTACAAATTTGTTTTTCTGATAATGGTTTTTTTGCAATAAGCAGTCTCACTAACGTAATTGGAGCATGATTCTCATCAGTAGATTTTAGTTTAAAGTCATCAGTGTGTTTGACAGGATTTTTAATTTCTCTATGTTCAACTATCTTTTTTACACTTGAAAGAAATAAGAATGAATTGATAACAGCGGGTAAAATTGCAACTGCAGCAATAACTTCTATCTGCCCAACAATAGCTATAACACCATATGTTGCACCAAACATCACAGCGCCAGAATCTCCAGGGAATATTCTACTCGGAAATTTATGATATTTGTAAAATGCAAGAGAAGCAAAAGCTAGGCATAAACAAGCTATACCAATCTCATAATTCTGCATAATAAATAGTGAAACTGCCAATGCAAAACTTGCAATTGTAGTAACTCCACTAGCTATTCCATTGAGGACATCAATAGAATTTATTGTATTTCCCATAATTGGGATCATAAATACCACTAAAGCTAAATACAAAGATGGTATTTTGACTGAACCAAACAGTGGAAAATCAAGATTTGAATCATATGCACCTAACAAAAGTATTGGTGCTGCACAAAATGCTAGTGCGAGGGGTTTAAACCAACCACCCATAGTTTTTTTATCATCTATTATACCAACAGAAAATCCTAGAATGGATGTTATGATTATAGCTAAAATTTCTGATATTGGGAAAAAGAGGTATAAGGTAATTTCTGATGCAACAATTCCAAGCAATATTGAGATACCACCAGGTCGAGGTATCATGATATTGCCTTTCTTGTTGACGTCCTTTACCGCCAGGTTTCGCTTTTGTAGGAATTTAATCCAAACAGGTGTAAACGCATAAATCGAAAAAAAAGCAATTGCTGATACAATTATAGCCGCTATTATTTTTTCTTCCAATTATTCTACCTTTTCTACCTGTGATTTGATACTTTTTGCAATCGTTTTACCAATTTTATCTATTTCTGCTAATTTCTCAAACGATGCTTTTCTCAAATCTATTCGATCATGAAAACCATATTTATGTAATATTTTTGCCCGTACACGTCCCACATTTTTGATTTTTACTAGATCAAGGTATTTTTCTGGTACACCATGTCTAATTCGCTGTCTTAGAGTATCTAATTCATCAACAAGAATTTGATTTTTCCAGAATCTAGCAATTTCTCTAGTAATGTATGCCAGATGTTCAGTATTTTGGCGTATTTGAAATACATCACCAGGTTCAGCATTAAATTCATCAGACATCATAGAATATGTCATACCATCAATCCAATAATGTAGTATTAGTAGACTTTTTGTCCAATCGTGATTCAGTTTTTGTTCCGTGTATAATTTTTCATGTTTAAAATTATCATGTATCTCTTCCATCTTTTCTTCAAGTTTTCCTGTTAGCCCAAATTGTGGATAGAATTCAGGTAGATTGGTAATCATATGCAAGAAACCAAATGTGTGTTTGTTTCCTTTAACATAGTCCTCAAGATATGCAGTTATATCGAATGCAGTTTTTGGATCAATCCTTAACCAAAACACTTTCTGTCCAAATTTTGTAGGTTTGAAACCTCCATCATCAGTAATCATATCATACATTTTCAATTCTTTTAGACGATTAGCGATTTTACTTCCTAACTTATTATCAGACAAACCACCAAAAGTTTGAGAAAAAAATTCATTGAGCTTCTCTTCAGAAATTGCAGAAAAGGTTGATGATGTTGCAATTAAACCAAGTAAATGAATTCTTAGAGAACTGGCACCAAGTATTTGTGACTCGAGAGATTCTGGAACACCATCTACATAATGTTCTAGATATTGATTGGGTGAGCCTTTTGCAACAATTATTGATTCACCTTCATCATCGTATTGTGGTCTACCAGCTCTTCCGCACATCTGTTTGTATTCTAAGATAGGAATTGGTACATTTCCATTTGAGCCAAATCTGAATACGCTAGAAATTATTACTCTGCGTGCTGGAAGATTTACTCCTGCAGCCAAAGTTGGAGTTGCCGTTAACATTTTGATATTTCCATTTTTGAATTCAGTTTCAATTATTGTACGACATCTTTGATCAAGTCCTGCATGATGAAATGCAGTTCCATTTCTTACAGCATCTGCTAATTTTTTTACTAATTTTGTTTGATCTTCAGTTTCCCTTGGAAGTATTGTTTTAGAGGTTTTAGCTAATTCCTCAAGTTCATCTTTTTTCAATTGTTTCGCAACAAATTTTCCAGCTTCAGTAGCGGCAGCAACTGCACTAGATCTTGTCATAGTGAATATCAGACTTTGCGCTCCATCTTCTACTATATCTAACCCCAAGCCGATTGCCGGATTTCTATGTCTAGTTTCTCTTTTTTTGTCAAGATTACCTTCATATTCAACACGATCTTGATTTGTTATGGTATGATTACTATACACCGCTTCAGATAATGGCACAGGCCTCCATTCACTTTCAACAAGCTTACAATCCAACCATTCTGCAAGTTCAGAAGAATTTGATATAGTAGCACTTAGTGCAACTATCTGTGGTTTTTTTCCTACATAGCCAGTTTTCAATCTAGTCAGAATCATTTCAAGTGTAGGTCCTCTACCAGAATCACCAATAAGGTGGATTTCATCAGAAACTACCACTCCTATTTCATAAATCCAAGATTTTTGAAACGTCATCATAGCATCCATAGTTTCGTTTGTAAGAATTATGATATCTGCATCGTCCAATTCATTATCTTTTGAATCAAAATCGCCTGTAGATATTGCTACTTTTATTTTACTTCCGCTGATTTTTTCTAATTTTTTAAACTCTTCAAATTTTTCAGATGCTAGTGCTCGTAATGGCGTAAGATAGATTACTTTGGATTTATTTTTTGATAGATGAGATAGTGTTGCTAGCATTGCAATGAGTGTTTTACCACTTGCAGTGGGGACAGAAACCATGACACTTTTACCATCAAGAACACCTGCCTTCATCGCATCATTCTGTGGAGGATAAAGTTTTGTGTAGCCTTCTGATTTTAAGAAATTAATTATGTTAGAGTTGAGCGGTAACCTATCAATTCTCATACTGTATTCCAATGACCTGGCTTTGACTCATAAATAGATGCTTCATTCTGCATTTTACGAACAAATCGTCTAACTTCGTCTTCATCTTTGAATTTATCTGTTTTTATGAGTTCATCAATTAAATCTTGTTCTGATACAGGTGATTTGTCATCACCCTCAAGCGATCTCAGGGTTTCCATAAATGTAGATAGCTTTGATACTTCGCTACGAGGACGACCCTGAAGTACGCCAATGTCGACCTTTCCTGTATTGACATCTATCCCAGAATTCTCCAACATTTGATTGAATAGGAAAATCGCTCTTTCCGCATCGTCTCCATCAACTTGATTTTTTAACAAAAGTCTTGCCCGTGCGGTCGATAATCTAATTAATCCTTCTAGCTGTCGTGGTGTTATTGTAATCATTTTTTCTTTATCTTCACCTTCAATGCTTCTCATTTTAAGATAAAATTCCATTATCTTACTTTCAGCTTCTTTTGTCAGAACTGGTTCAATTCGTTTTGCATATGCCAAATATTTTGTAAGAATGTCTACATCTATGAGTGATGCAGTATCAGTTCCAGATTCTCCATGCTGACTTATGATATGTTCTGCTATCTGTCTATCTTTTTCCTCCCCAGGGATATCCCTTACAACGAATACTAGGTCAAATCTTGTAAGAAGTGGAATTGGAAGATTGACATTCTCGGTTAAATTTTTGAATGGATCGTACTTTCCAAACATAGGGTTTGCCGCAGCCAGTATTGATGTCCTAGCATTCAGTGTTGCAACTATACCTCCTTTTGCTATGCTAGCTGATTGCTGTTCCATCACTTCATGTAGGGCACTTCTATCCTCTGGTCTCATTTTATCAAATTCGTCTATACAAACTAGACCTTGATCACCAAGAACCACTGCACCCGCTTCTAGCATGAAAATTCCTGAAGTATCACGTACTACTGCTGCAGTGAGACCAGCAGCAGTGGATCCTCTTCCTGATGTATACAATCCTCTAGGAGCAATCCTTGCACAAAATTTTAGCATTTCACTTTTTGCAGTACCAGGATCACCAACAAGAAAAACATTGATATCTCCTCTAACTTTTGAACCGTCAGAAAGTGCACGTTGTGTTGAACCGACAATCAGTAAAAGAATTGCTTCTTTGAATATTTCATGTCCTCGAATATGTGGTGCAAATGATGCGACTAATCTCTCATAGATATCATCATTCTTTGCTAAAGTTTTGATTATTTTTTGTTCATCTGGAGAAATTTCTTCCCTTTCTGTTCGTCTTGAACTTTTAGTTCCTTTACCTCCAATAAACTCGATATTGTCTCCATCTATTCGTAGTCTGTAAAGCGCACTTTCAGATTGCTTTACTCCAGATATACGCTCCTGCTCAATTCTAACAATTCCAGTCAAAACAATTCTATCTCCAGGACGTGCATAATCTACCAAGTCTTGCTTCATACTAACGTTCACATAATGAGGCAATTGTCCTGGTGGAAGATCCTCTGGCAATTCCTGCAATCTAACTATTTGAAAGTCTATGAATCTGCTTTCTTCAGGTACTAAAGCTAAGTTTGTATGCTTACAATTTGGTGTTTGACATTTTACAGAAGCATTCAAGCTCATTCCGTCAAGTAAAGTAAATGTTGAAATATGTTTGTCAAGACACTTGTAAGTTACTTCTTTAGCAAGTGGTTTTACCTCTGAAGCTCTTACTACCATACCAGAGACACTTATCATCTTGGTTATGACATCAGAGTTAATTTGACGTAAACTTCGTTCGTCTGGGAAATTTGCTATACGTGCACGTATATCATGTTTAATCTTCTCTGCATATTCTGGATTGCTCTCCTTCAAAATTTCATAAATAGCTCTTGAGAATGCATGAAGAATTTCATCAGCGCTTTGAATGAATTTTGATTCAATAACCGGTACAGATACTAGATCATTAAAATCCACAACAACATACGTAGTTTGTTTAACTACCATCTGATCAATCTGTTCCACATAAGAAAAGGAACCTGTAGGATCTTTGAATTGTGTTAGAAATTCCTTTACTTTGTCTGCAAGTGCAGAGTCTGTTAATGCACCCTCCGCTGTCATGTTTTGTTACCTACTACTGTTTTAGAAAAATTGGAACTATTATCATGAAGGTTATTGTAGAATTTCTGTTCTTCTATAGATAATTTCTGAGAAATTTCAGCCGTGAGTTTAGATGTATCAGCAAGACGAATAATTTTGGTTTGTCTCGTTCTAACTAGAGTGTTTAGTAAACTTTGAACCTTATCATAATCTTTTTCAGGTAATCCTTTCATGTATGATTTCATTTTTATGTAAAAATGAGGGTCAGCTTGTTGTTGGACTTGAAGTGTTGATAAATCAAATTGACCTAACATCTTTTCCTTTTCAACAGCCTGTTTTAATTCCACAAGCATATCTATATCTTGAATCTCAACAAATTTTTCATATTCTAAAACTTCCGCAGACCATCTAGGAATGTTAAGAATTTCACCTGTTTTTCCTTGAATTGAAACACCAGAAATATCTAAAGCTGTATCTTTCTTAAATTCCACTTTAACATCCGTTAGGTTATATCCTATCGAATGAATTTGTACTAATTCAGACATTTCCAATGGATCTGTAAGACCATTGAACCATTTAATGGATACGATCGATCAAATGAATTTACAAAAAGCTTTGATCATTTGATCCTTTATGCCATTTATTAATAGGAAAGTGTGGTTAAAGATCTAATGTCACCATCAAACGTGATGTGGGTAGAGAAATATCGTCCACAGAAAATATCTGAATTGGTAAATCAGAAGGAAATCGTTGGTAGTATTAATTCTATGTTAAAAAACCAGGAAGAATTACCACATCTTTTATTTTCAGGTTCGGCTGGTGTAGGAAAGACAACTGCAGCACTTTGTGTTTCAAGGGAGATCCTAGGGGAGCATTGGCGTGATTATACACTGGAGCTTAATGCATCAGATGAGCGTGGAATAAACATGGTGAGAGAACGAGTAAAAAAATTTTCTAGATTTGCTGGTTTGGACACTAAAATTCCGTTTAAAATAATAATTCTTGATGAAGCTGATGAAATGACATCTGATGCACAAACTGCATTAAGAAGAATAATAGAAGATACGGCAAAAATTTGTAGATTTATTCTTATTGCAAACAATTTATCAAAAATAATTGGACCGATTCAAAGCAGATGCGTTGTTTTCAAATTTACTAAGATCTCAAACAAAGAAATTCTGCCTCAATTAAAATTAATTAGTAAAAAAGAGAAGATTAAGGTAGACGACAAAGGGCTAAACACTATCTGTGATTATACTGATGGTGATCTACGTCATTCGATTAATGTCCTTCAGGCTGCTGCTAGTTCAGGAAGTGTAACAGAATCTACGGTAAAATCAGTTGTTGGATTGACCAAAACGAAAGATGTTCAAGACGTTCTAAAATTAGCTCTTAATGGGAAGATTTCTGATTCACGAAACAAAATGATAGAATTGATCAAGGTTTACGGTATGTCAGAATCAGATTTTTTAAAATACATAACACAAGCGGTGTTTAGTTCAAAAACGAATAGTCTTGAAGAAATGCTAGAAATAATTGCAAAGTATGATTACCGAGTTTTAGTAGGCGCTAACCCTGAAATTCAGTTATCTGCATTGTTGGCAGAATTAGCAAAAATTGGAAAATAATAAACGCAGAGAGAGGGATTCGAACCCCCGCGTGCTTGCGCACACAGGCTCTCAAGGCCCGCGCTCTACCAGGCTAAGCGACCTCTGCAAAAATCGGTTGTAGTTACTAACTAAAATTTGTTTTAAAAAAAGAAAAAACAGGTTAGAAATTGCTTTCTAATGATCTGCGTGTGGATTTGCTTGTCCAGAACCTAACTGTTGGAAGGTACCTTCGGCTTTTTCGTGCCATTCTTGGTTACCTTGGTCTACTAGGACTGCTTGTGGAGGACAAACCGATACACAAGCCATACACCAAATGCAGTCATGTTCTCTGATTGGGTCTGCTTTGTCTGTGAAGTCAAATCGTTCTTCTTTTACGGTAGAACCAGTTCCAGCAAAGGTTTCATTGATTGCCTTTATGCCAGAAATGTCTTTCTCAGTTCTGTACCATTGGAAGATTTGAACTGGGCATGCTTCTATGCATGCACCGTCAGCTACACAAGAATCCCAATCGTTAGCTACCATCGTTCCGCTGATACCAAGTTTTTCCATTTTTTCTTTATGCTTCTTGTAATCAGCAAGAACTTTTTCGTCC